>DATCXQ010000158.1:0-13661 GCA_036565725.1 Blastocatellia bacterium | reverse complement strand
GGATATAGTCGGCGCAACCAATATTGCCTGTGCCGCCAAAGTCGCCTGGCGGGAAGTCGCGGAAAAACGGCTGACAGCAGCCGCGTAGTACAGCGACAAGCTCCACCTACAACGCGTTAGCGTTTAGGTGGAGTGGGTGACCCAGAGACACAAGCTCCGCAATCAGTCATTGACGGCCACGGCTAACCTTATCGTCCCGATTGTCCTGCCGAATTGTTGAAGCTGGGAATCCAGCGGGGCGTCCTGGCGAGATAATCCGAATATGAATCGCCGAATTTTCGCTTCAGCGCAGGCTCTTCGTAAAACACAACGAAAAGATGTTCCCAAGTGAAGGCGATCGCGGCGTAAACGAGAATCGCCCACGATCTGAAAAACCATGCCTCTCCGAGCAGCGCCAGCAGTACGCCGACATACATCGGGTTTCTGACGAAGCGGTATAGGCCGCGCACGACCAGACGCTTCGGCGGATCGATAGGCGCGGGAGTCCCTTTGCCCGCCGAGGCGAAATCCCAGGCGCATCGGAGGTAGATCGCCGCGCCGATCGCCATTGGAATCATGCCGAAGATCTGGAACGGCCCGATCTGCGCGAATGACGGGGGCGTTTTCGACAGCAGCAAATACGGAATCAGCGCCATGATCGCGCCCGGCACGACGATCGTGAAGATCAATGTTTTGAGCCAAATCATACAAAACCTCGGCGGAGGCGAAAACGGGCGAGGCGCAAACGGCTCGCCCTCGGCGAAGGGACCACGGCGGATAGATCGAACCGACCGCCGGCAAGTGTGATTACTCTACGGGAACCGGCTTCCGTTCGTCCTCGCCTTTGGCCAACTGCTGCTGGCGCATCGCCGCCGCGCCCAGCAGCCCGCCCATTCCCATCGATTCGACGGCGGTGCTCGGCACGATCATCATCGCGCCCTTCTCCTTCAACCCTTCGTAGAGCATGTTCATCGCGCGCAGGTGTAGGGCCGTCGGGTTGTCGTGGTAGGACTTCGCCGCCTGCTCGAACATATGCGCGATCTCGACCTCGGCCTGGCCGAGGATGATGCGGGCCTGTTTTTCGCGCGAGGCCTGGGCCTCACGTGACATCGCGTCCTGCAAGGCGTCGGGGATCACCACGTCGCGCATCTCGACCGATTGAACCGTCACGCCCCAGGGCGTGGTGCGCTCGTCTATCAGCCTTTGCAACTCGTCTTCGATCCTTTCGCGGCCGCGCAGCAGGTCGGTCAACGCCGTTCTGCCGATGATGTCGCGCAACGCCGTCTGCGAGGCCCAGCTTACGGCCTGAGAATAATCCTGCACTTCGAGCGCGGCCTTCTCCACATCGTAGACCATCCAGAAGAGCACTGCGTCAACGTTCACAGGAACAGTGTCAGCCGTCAGCGTCTGTTCCGCGGCGAAGTTGGTCGTGATGATTCGCTGATCGACATAAGACGAAACCGTATCAATCAGCGGCAGGACCCAGAACAGCCCGGGGCCGCGCAGCCCCACGTAGCGGCCCAGCCGCAACACGACCGCGCGCTCCCACTGCTTGGCGACTCGCGGCGACAGCGAGACGACCGCCCCCAACAATGTTCCCACAATCGCGGCAAAGGGGTTCAACGTCAACGCGCTCAGCAACACTCCCAGGCCGATCGGGCCGAGCAGCAACAGCGCCGAGACCACATTCATCCGCGGCGCGGATGAAGAAGGCGCGGGGACGTCTTTCTCGGTCGAGGCCAGTTTATTTAGGTTGGATGTGAGAAAATGCGCCATAGTTTTCATTCTCCTTTTTTGCGCCTGCCCACGAGGTGTTCGACCACCTCGTCGAGCGAGAATCCGAGGTCGTGGGCCTCGGCCAGAATCCGGTCTGCGAACGCGCGCAACTCCCGTTCGCGGCTCTGTTTGCTCGCGCGCTTCAACATTCCGTCCTGTCGCGCGCGCACGAAGGTCCCGACGCCGCGACGCGTCTCCAGAATTCCCACGCGCTCAAGCTCCGCGTAGACCTTCGCCACGGTGTTGGCGTTGATCCTCAAATCGACGGCCAACTGCCGCACGGTCGGAAGCTGTTCGCCGACGCGCAATCGCTCCGTGGCGATCGCGAAGCGGATCGCCCGATCGAGCTGCGCGTAGATCGGCGTGGGGTCTTCGGTGTCGATGTGAAAACGGTCTTCCATCGCTCAAATTTCACCAGTGCTTGCTTGTCGTATTGTACTACGACAATAGTACAAGTCGAGTTTCGGAATTTTTCCAACCGCTCCGAATGAATCGCGCATATGGCCGGACCCCGCTAATGAATTTGGCTGGCGCCCAAGATGATGTTATGATCCGGCGCGGGCATACCACATAGAGTGTATCTGAAGATGTTGACGGTAATGTCAATTGCGGGTTTCGATCCATCGGGCTGCGCGGGCGCGCTGGCCGACATAAAGACTTTCGCGGCGATGGGGTGTTTCGGAACCGCGGCCGTCACCTCGCTGACGTTTCAAAACACAGTAGCTGTCTACGGCGCCTCGCATCAGACGGCTGACGCGTTGCGCTCGCAGATCGAGCCGGTCATCAACGACTTCGAGATCGCGGCGGTCAAGATCGGGATGACGCCTACGCGGGAACTGATCGAGGCCGTCGCCGAGATCGTCGAAATAAAACGCCTCCCCAATGTAGTAGTTGATACAGTGATTCGTTCGACCAGCGGATACGATCTGATCGACGAAGACGCGGTCGGGTCTCTGATCGAACGGCTGCTGCCTCTGGCCGACGTGATAACGCCGAACATGGCCGAGGCCGAGCGGCTGACAGGGTTGGAGGCGCAAGACCTTGACGGGATGAAGAGGGCGGCCCGGCGGATTCACGAGATGAGCGCCGCGCCGAAATCGCTGAGGACGGCGCGGCGCGCGGTGTTGGTCAAAGGCGGGCACATGAAAGACGAGGCGACTGACGTCCTTTTCGACGGACACGAGTTCCAGATTTTTCGAGCGCCAAAGATCGCGACGCGCGAGACGCGCGGCACAGGCTGTACGCTCTCGTCGGCGATCGCGGCGCTGCTGGCGCGGGGCTGTGACATCCCCGAAGCCGTCGCACGGGCGAAGCAATATCTGTCGGAGATATTGCGCGTCGCCCCGGACCTGGGTCGCGGGGCGCGGCCTTTGAACCATATGCCTCTAACGGGTGTAGACATCGGTGATTCGGCGGGTGGATGATTGAGGAGGCGGATGCGAAATCGGCGACCGGCACTTTATCTGTCACGCATTTTTCCGTTCCGGTTTTGCTGACAGAAAGATGTAGGACGGAAGAATATCGACGGTTCAGTTCTAAAGTCTTCCGTCGACGGCCGAATCAACAACCAAAGCCTTGAGAGGCTGATCTTTCAAATGTATCCCGGCGTCAGGTCGGAGAGCGGAAATTGTCCTGCGAGTTGGCAAATTTCACGCAGTCTTGCGTCTTTACCTTCATGAGGGTGGAGACTGAAGTAAGAACTGCTCTCATTCTCACTACTTATGACCAGCAATCAGGAAAGAGGCATCCCATTGACCGAATCGGAGCTGTTCGTGAGGCAGTCGGACGAAAACGTCGAGCTGTTCGATCCGCAGCGAATAACCGACGCGCTGGTGCGCGAAACCAATCTCGCCTCCGAAACCGCCCACAAGATCGCGCTCGAGGTCAAAGAACAAATCAGGCTTTCCGGCATACGGGCCCTGACCGCGCAGCTGATCCGCGGGCTGGTCGACGCGAAGCTGCTCGAGCGCGGGTTGATGAACGAGTACCGTTTGCATTCGCGCCTGGGCGTCCCGCTCTACGACGTCGACCGGGTCATCCAATCTGTCTCCGGCGAGACGGCCACGTCGCACGGCCCTGAAGGCAGCAGTCTGGCGCTGGCCGAAGCCATCAAGCGCGAGTACGCGATCCGAAACGTCTTCTCCGACGCGGTGTCGAGCGCCCACCTGGTGGGAGATCTGCACATCGAAAACCTGGGCGAGGTCGACCGCCCGACCACGATGATCGGGTCCGTGGATTTCATAAAGCGCCACGGCGTCAGGCTGCCGGGCGGCTTCGCGGGATCGCGCCCGGCCAAACGAGCCGAGGTTTTGGCCTTGCACCTGGTGACTTACACGGCGGCGTTGCAGGGCTATTTCAGCGAGACGCTCGCATGGGATTCGGTCAACTTCGCGCTAGCGCCGATGCTGGTCGGGTTGAACCAGCGCGAGATCAGGCAGGTCGCGCAGGGACTCCTGTTCGAGTTATCGTCGCCGGCGATCGCGCGCGGAGGGCAGCCCGTGCGATGCGACCTACACCTGGATTGCGAAGCCCCAGCCTACCTGCGCGACCTGGCCGTCGTGGGCGCGGGCGGCGAGAAGTTCAGCGCGACATATGGCGCGATGGAAGAGACAGCGCGCGACTTCCTCAAAGCTTTGTTCGAGGTCTACCTGGAAGGCGACGGGCAGGGGCTGCCCTTCACAGGTCCGCGTCCGATCGTCCATTTGACCGAGGGCTTCATCGGGAATCCTTTCAATCGCGGGGCGCTCGATCTAGTTATCCGAGCGGCGACCGAGCGCGGCGGCGTCACGCTGGCCTTCGACCGCCATGGCGTCAATCCGGCGTCGGAGTCTTTCACAGCGCGCTACGGCGTGGGCGCGGACAGGCTGCAACGCGTCGGCGAGAGCTGGCAATGGCGCGCGGCCACGCTCTCTTCAGTCGCGATCAATCTGCCGAGGGTCGGATATCGGGCCGCCGGCGATCCTCAAGGCGTGGCGAAGGTCTTCGAACTGCTCACCGAACTGCTGGAGCTGGCCGCCCAGGCCTCGCTGGAGAAGCGGATCTTTCTGGAGAAGCTACTGGCGCGCGGCGAGTCGGGCGCGCTCGCGATGTTGGCGATGCGCCCCGGGCAGGAGATCTTCCTGCCGCTCAGTTGGACTGCGCACGCCATTTGTCCCGTCGGGCTGGCAGAATTGGCGCAGATTGCGACGGGAGGCCCTCTCGATGATTCGCAGTCCGCGCAGGATTTCGCCGCCGGCGTCATCGCGCACCTCAACGCCGAAGCCGAACGGCTTTCGGTCAAACACAAAGTCCGGTTCATGCTGGCCGAATCATGCGACACTGCGGCAAGGAGCCGCCTGGCGCGGCTGGACCTGAAATTCGCCGACCACCCTGGCGGCGCGGCCGGCCCCGGCGGCGACAGCGCCGCCGACATCTTCTACACCAACTCCGCCAAATTGCCTGTCAAAAGCGGCGTCGGCGCTTTCGACCGCATCCGCATCGAGAGCGAATTGCAGGGCGGAATGATCCGAAACGCCGTCACCGATCTATGGCTTGGCGCCGCGCTGCCCGCGACCGAAAAGCTCGTGGATCTGATTTCCCAGGCGTTTCATAAGACCCAGACGTCAGCCATCACTATTGCGCCGGACTTCACCGTCTGCGACGTGTGTCACATGGTTCTGCGAGGCCTCCTGAGCAACTGCCCTCAGTGCGGGTCGATGCGCGTCGACGGCCTGGCCCAGGGCGCCAATCGCTACAGCCGTACCTCAACCTGGCCGCGATGGAAATTGGCCGAGCTCGACCAGCGCAGGCGCGAGGAAATTTAAACCCTTTCATTCGCCGGATTCATCGCGGAATCAACCGCGCGAATCGCCACGCCGCTTTTCGCAACCCCGCCCTTATGTTAAGTTTGCGGTTTGAAACCATCGCAGTTATAACCTCACCGCGCCCGACTATGGGGCGGCTGTCTTATCAATCGGCCGCGCAGCATTCGTGCGCAGCGCCGTATCGATCTTGCAAGGAAAAATGCCAAGAAGAACCGACATCAACAAAATCCTCATCATCGGCTCCGGCCCGATAGTCATCGGTCAGGCCTGTGAATTCGATTATTCAGGCACGCAAGCCGTCAAGGCTCTCAAGCAGGAAGGATTCCAGGTCGTGCTGGTCAATTCCAACCCGGCGACGATCATGACCGACCCGGAGCTGGCTGACCGGACGTACGTCGAGCCGCTCACCGTGGAAGCCATCTCCGCGATCATCGAACGCGAGCTTCCCGACGCGCTCCTGCCGACGGTCGGCGGCCAGACCGCGCTGAACCTGACGGTCAAACTGGCCGAGAGCGGCGTGTTGGATAAGTTCGGGGTCGAATTGATCGGCGCGAAGCTGAAGGCCATCAAGGTTGCGGAAGACCGTTTGCTATTCAAGCAGGCGATGGACGAGATCGGCTTGCAGATGCCGAAGGCGCGATTCTGCCACACGCAGGCCGAGGCGTCGGCCGCCACCGAAGAGATCGACTTCCCGATCATCATTCGGCCATCGTTCACGCTCGGGGGCACTGGCGGCGGCATCGCGTACAACTACGAAGAGTTCGAGGAGACAGCCGAACGCGGACTCTCGGCCAGCCCGATCAGCGAGATATTGGTTGAAGAGTCGATCATAGGCTGGAAAGAGTACGAGCTTGAAGTGATGCGCGACCTGGCCGACAACGTCGTGATCATTTGCTCGATCGAGAATTTCGACGCGATGGGCGTACACACCGGCGACTCGATAACCGTCGCCCCGGCGCAGACTCTAACCGACCGGGAATACCAGTTGATGCGCGACGCCGCGATCAAGATCATCCGCAAGGTCGGCGTCGAGACCGGCGGGTCGAACATCCAATTCGCGATCAACCCCCGCAACGGCGAGATGCGCGTCATTGAGATGAACCCGCGCGTCTCTCGCTCGTCGGCGCTGGCCTCGAAGGCCACCGGCTTCCCGATCGCCAAGATAGCGGCCAAACTGGCCGTGGGCTACACGCTCGACGAGATCAATAACGACATCACCAAGAAGACGCCCGCCTCGTTCGAGCCGACGATAGATTACGTCGTGGTCAAGATTCCGAAATGGGCCTTCGAGAAATTTCCCGGAGCGGAAGACTCGCTCGGCACGCAGATGAAATCGGTCGGCGAGGCGATGGCGATCGGGCGCACGTTCAAAGAGGCGTTCATGAAAGGCGTCCGCTCTCTCGAACGTCGCGGGGCGCCTCAAGTCGGCTACGTCAATGACGAAACGCTGCGCCGCAAACTGATCATCCCGAACGCCGAACGCATCCATTACCTCCACACCGCCTTCGAGCGCGGCTGGACTGTCGATGAAGTCTACGAACTGACGTGCATCGATCCGTGGTTCCTGGCACAGTTGCGGAGTATCGTCGACGCGCAGGAAGAACTGAAGCAGGAGACTTTGAGTTCACTTTCTACTCGTAGGCTGCGGGCGGCGAAGCGGATGGGTTTCCCCGACGTCCGGATCGCCGAGCTTATCAAGTGCGACGAAGACGAAGTCCGCGCCCGCCGCAAGGCCGAAGGCGTCGTCCCGGTCTACAAGCGCGTGGACACCTGCGGCGCCGAGTTCGAGTCTTACACTCCATACCTCTATTCGACCTACGAGAGCGAATGCGAAGCCGCTCCGAGCGACCGCAAGAAGATCATGATCCTCGGCTCCGGCCCGAACCGCATCGGGCAGGGCATAGAGTTCGATTACTGCTGCTGTCACGCCTCTTTCGCGCTCAAAGAGGACGGGTACGAGACGATCATGGTCAACTGCAACCCGGAGACCGTCTCGACCGATTACGACACTTCCGACCGCCTCTATTTCGAGCCGCTGACTTTTGAAGACGTGATGAGCATCGTCGAGTTGGAGAAGCCGGACGGCGTGATCGTGCAATTCGGCGGCCAGACGCCGCTGAATCTGGCGATGCGGCTGCACAAGGCCGGCGTCCCAATCATCGGCACCAGCCCCGAATCAATCGACCTGGCCGAAGACCGCAAGCGGTTCGGCAAGCTGCTCGCCGATTTGAACATCCCACAGCCGATCAACGGGACAGCAGTTTCTGTAGACGAGGCGAAGCGTGTTGCGGCCTCGATCGGCTACCCGGTGCTCGTGCGGCCGAGTTACGTGCTGGGCGGGCGCGCGATGATGATCGTTTACGACGAACAGAGCCTGGAAGGCTATATGAAAAGCGCCGTCGAAGCCTCGCCCGAAAAGCCGGTGCTGATCGACCGCTTTCTGGAAGACGCCTTCGAGGTCGACGTCGACGCGCTGGCCGACGGGGAACGATGCGTGATCGCGGGCATTCAGGAGCACATCGAGGAGGCCGGCATCCATTCCGGCGATTCGTCGTGCGTATTGCCGCCTTACATGGTCAAGCCCGAACACCTCGACACGATGCGCCGATACACGCGGCAGCTCGCCAAGGCTCTGGAGGTGCGCGGGCTGATGAACATCCAGTTCGCCATCAAGGACGACATCGTCTTCGTGCTCGAAGTCAATCCGCGAGCCTCGCGCACCGTGCCCTTCGTGTCGAAGGCCACGGGGACGCCGCTGGCCAAGCTCGCGGCGCGCGTGATGACCGGGCGGACGCTATCGGAGTTCGGCCTTCCCGACGAGCTGACCGTGACCAACTTCTTCATCAAGGAGCCTGTCTTTCCGTTCGTCAAATTCCCCGGCGTAGACCCTGTGCTCGGGCCCGAGATGCGCTCGACCGGTGAGGTGATGGGGATGGCCGAGAGCTTCGGCATGGCCTTCGCCAAGGCGCAGATGGGCGCCAACGCCAGCCTGCCCCTCGAAGGCACGGCCTTCATCAGCGTCAACGACAACGACAAGAAGAACGCCGTGCGCGTGGCCAGGCGACTGCGCGACCTCGGGTTCAAGATCATCGCGACGCGCGGCACGGCAGGTTTTCTGAACGAGGCGGGTGTGCCCGCAGAGCGGGTCTTCAAAGTCAACGAGGGGCGACCGAACGTCGTCGACCTGATCAAGAGCGACGAAATCGACCTGATAGTCAACACGCCGCTGGGCCGCTCATCATTCTACGACGAGCGCGCCATCCGCCGCGCCGCCATGCAATACAACGTCGTCACGTTCACCACTCTGACCGGCGCCAACGCCGCGGCCAACGCTATCGCCGCGATGCGACAGGAGGGCAAGCTGAGCGTCGTCAGTCTGCAGGAACATCACTCTTGATTGTGGATTTATGAAAGTCAACGACCCTGAGGTTATTAAACGAATCCTTGACGAGTGTAAAACTATCGCGGTCGTCGGTCTGTCGTCCAACCCGATTCGACCCAGTTTCGGCGTCGCGCGGTACATGCAGCAGCGCGGTTACCGCATCATTCCGATCAACCCGAATGAGACCGAAGTTCTGGGCGAGCGGGCTTACGCGAGCCTGGCCGACGCGCCAGAGAAGTTCGATCTGGTGGACATCTTTCGCCGCTCCGAAGAAGCTGGAGAGCATGTTGATGAAGCGATTCGTCTTGGAGCGCGCGCCGTGTGGCTCCAAGAAGGCGTGATTGATGAAGACGCAGCCGCGCGCGCCTTGGAGGCAGGATTGATGGTCGTCATGGATCGCTGCATTCTGAAAGAGCACATGCGTCGGTACTAAACTGGCAGTCAACTGGTCGTCGCCAGCAACTGCCCGCCGAGATAGACGTAACTCGTCTTCCAGATCAGGGCGTTCGTTCCCCACGCCTCGTACTCAGCAACAATCTTCCCTCCATCCCAGGCGAAATACTTGATCACTCCGCCTTCGACGCTCATCAAGCGCTGGTTGCCCGCCCCGTATGTACGTCGCGAGCGCTGTTCCGTTCTCTGTCTTGCTGCGTCTCGACCTCTTGTGGGACGGGGCGGCTACTTCTCGGAGAGCCCTTGCCGTCCCAGCCCTTCGGTTGGACTTGGGCGCCGATCTTAGGCAAGTACTCATTGCGCAGCCGCTCATACCGGGCCGCCCATCCATTCGAATGCCACAAGAAATGCGCGCCCTGCCCGTAGTTGATCGCCGTCGCTGAGACGGCATCGACCGCCGCGCGTGAGATCTCGGGCGGGAACAGCGTGATCTGGACGAACATCACTGCGACCATAACCAGGCAGGCGAAGCGACGGAAGCCGGAATGGGCGTATCGCAATCGCGCAGGACGCAGGCGGGGACGGGACACGCGGTTCCGCTGAGCGAGACGGGCCGGCCTTAGCGCAAAAAATAGTGAGCAAATCAGGCTTAGCGCACGAGCGCGCAGAGAAAGGGCGCGTAGTGGGAATATCATCACGGGTTTCTCCTGATGGTTAGTGATGGGACAGGCTTATAGTCTTTGAAAAAATAATTCGCCCAGGCGCCGCTAATGTTGTGGCTCGAGTTGTTTACTCGCGATGCTTCTGCCAAGGACGGCGCGAGTAAACAACTCGAGCCACACTAGGCGCATTTATTCCTCAATGACCGTTAGTCTGTCTGTCGCAGGAATCGAGGGCGAACAGATTGAAGTCTGTCTTACTCTGACCTGCTCCGATTTGGCTTAATACGAGAAATTGGGTCTATAGACTGCCAGCCCCGACCTACAAAAGTCGTCTGGCAAGGGAAACCAATAGATGGGTAGCTGCTTGCGCTCTTCGACGTAGCTTGAAGAGCGACGCACTTTTACAAGAGAGTTGTGATTGGTGTCAAGCGAAATATATGTTACGAAAAAAAAGATAGTGGAATCCGCTACTCCGTAGCCTTGGAAGCCGACTCCTTCATGGAACGAACGTTAAGCTAAACGGCGCGATGATATGGAAGGTAAATGAGGGCTATTTTTTGTCTATCGATATTTAATGGCCGAAACGAGGACCGAGGTCGACGGGCGCTGAAAAGGCGTGTTATAGCCGGCGGTTGAGTTGATCAGATTGTGTGAGCCGCTCTGGTACGATTATCTGTTGATCGAGATGTAACTGAGCGGATTGACCGGGCGGTCGTGCAGTCGGACTTCGTAATGGCAATGTGGGGCGGTCGAGCGGCCCGTGCTGCCCACCGCTCCAATGACCTTGCCGCGCGTCACGTGCTGCCCTGTGCGCACGCCAATTTGCGACATGTGGGCGTAGCGGGTCGTAATGCCGTAACCGTGGTCGATCACCACAATGTTGCCATAACCGGCGTAAATGCCGGAGTAAATGACTCTTCCGTCAGCCGTGGCCTCGATAGCAGTGCCGTGATTGGTAGCGATGTCCAGGCCGGCGTGGTTTTCATACCCACCGCCAAAGGGATTGCGACGCGTCCCGAAACCGTCGGTGATGTACCCACGCACGGGCCAGCCGCTCGGGGTCGATGCGAGTTTGATCTGGTTCCGGTCGAAAACGTCTTTGATATTCCGCAGCTCGCTCTCCAATGATTCGGTAATCTTCTCGATGTCGCTCAGCTTTGTTTCGCTGCCAGGGCCTCCGCGGCCGATGTCCCTGCTGACGTCGGCGATTCGGTTTACGCCTGATGCCTCGGCCAATTTGCGCTGAGTCGTATCGAGCGTGGCCAGCCGAGTCTGCAATTGATCGTATTTGCTTTTCGCTTCCTGATTCTCTTCCTTCAACTCGCGGTTGTGGCGCTCCAGGTTGTAGAGCTTGGCCACGACAAACGCATGTTGCGTGAGACGGTATGCGCCGTAGGAGACGGTCAGCAAACCGACAATGGCGAATCCCACTATCGCGTATAGGGCTTTGTGGTAAACGTTGAACTTCCTGAGAGGAAAGCTGGACGTTGGAGCAAAAACAAACGTGTAAGACCGTTTATCTTTTTTCATTATGTGTAACTCCTGACTCTTGCCGTCCCGAAATCTTGGGGACCGCGCATGGGGAAAGCCACACTGCGTCAGGGCATTGAGTGATCCAGCGGGCTATGAGCTGTCAGTTACTACTCTTTTGGAGCGCCGTCAGGACAGTTAAGGGGATGCATAAACCGACGGCAAGCGCGTTCACGGTTGAGGAGGCTAGCATAATTCTTGTGATTATTTCAACCGGCGTAACCGTCATCGCCAGGCGACATAAAGCTAAGCGCTGAAATGCTTTGAGTTATGCTTCTATTAAAGCTTCAGAAATCTCTCTTCCAATCCGAAATTTCGTACTACCTGATTCAAAATTTCGGATTTTTCCGCCTCGCGGCTGGTACGGTAGCGACCGGCTTCACAAGCGACCGGTCGCTACCGCTTCTGTATCAGTTCTTTGCAGTTTGATACGGCGTCGGGAGTGGTAACGACCGGCCGCTTGCGCTCTGTCGTTCCTTTGCGTAGGTCTTTTCGAGTTGGTCCACCAATAACTTTTCATCATTTATCGCTTTTGCTAGACTGGGCAGGATAATTATGATCTTTGTTCGAACCAGTCTCCCAGGTCAGTTGAATCGATAATCCCACTATCGCCGCCTGTTGATCAGATGGCGCGAAGATCGAAACGCGGAAAATAGAGGTACCGCCATGAACAAACAGTCCAGTACGAATTGGAGTTGGAAACTGAAGCTTGCGTTCGCCGTCGCCGTGACGCTCGCGGCCGCGGCTGTAGCCGACAGCTTCCTCGCAACCGACAGAACGTTCGCGCAGGCCGGGCGTAAGTCTTCCGACAAACAGAAGAAGAACCCAAACGCCAGCGGCGATCCCAACGACCCGCAGAAGCAGGAAACAAAGGTCGAAAAATCCCTTCCGCCTTCCTCAATCACCATCGGCACTGACGTAGTCAACGTCGAAGCGGTCGTCTACAACAAAAAGACCGGCGGGGTCATTCAGGGATTGAAGAAGGAGCATTTCGAGATTTATGAAGACGGCATAAAGCAGGAGGTCGAAAACTTCGCCACCCCCGAAGCCCCGGTGACGATGGTGCTGCTGCTGGAATACAGTAAGCTGATTGACGTGCTCGGCTCCGGCACGGGCGGTTTTTTCGAACCCGGCCGCGTTGAAGTCCTCCGCCCGGCCTATGAATTCGTCAACCGCTTCGTCCAGCCGAAAGATTTCATCTCGATCGTCGCCTACGACATCCGACCCACACCGCTGGTCGATTTCACGGACGACAAGAACAAGCTCATGCAGGCGATCGCTTTGCTCATCCGCAACAACCCGGCTTTCTCGGAAAGCAACATGTTCGACGCTCTGAAATTCGTCTTGCGCGGCGGCAAGGGAGACGCGGTGGTATTGGAAGACGGCAAGGACGCCGACAAGAACAACCAGTCGGAATACGCCGGGCTTTACGAAGTCAACTCGCGGACGGCGATCCTGCTCATTGCTTCCGGCCTCGACACTTTCAGCAAGATCAATTTCGACGAAGCGCGAAAGATCGTCGAGAATTCCGGGGTGCCGATCTACGTCCTCGGTATTGGCAATCTTTTCATGAAGAAGTATGACCAGGGTCTCGATCCGGGGCGCGGAATCAACATCGGCGGCATCCCGTTCGACCGGATGACGTTTCTGCAGGCCCAAAACAATCTGAAAACCTTCGCCAATTCGACCGGCGGCAAATACATCGAGATCACCTTCCCCGGCGAAATCCCCGCCGCGATGCAAACAATCCAGGCGCTGGTGCGCAACGAATACAGCCTGGGTTACACGCCGACCAACACCAGGCGAGATGGCAAACGTCGAAAGATCCAGGTCAAGGTCAACCTCGGCGATCAGATAGACCCGAAGCTGATCGTCATACAGCACCGTCAGACTTACACCGAACCAAATGACAAAACTGCCAAAAAATAATCTTGGGCTCGTTCATATCGCGGTGAGCGAAGCTTGAAACGGTGAAAATAGACAGGATTGACAGGGTTATTCAGGGTTTTGCATTGAGTCGAATCCTGAGAAATCCTGTCAGTCCTGTCTATATCGCGAGGAGAGTCGAAGGATTTGAGGGCGCGGCTGGAGGAGATTAATCGGCGTATAGTGGCGGCGTGCGAGCGCGCCGGCCGC
>DATCXQ010000141.1:0-10388 GCA_036565725.1 Blastocatellia bacterium | reverse complement strand
AGCCGACGCGCTCGGCGCGCCGGGCCGATTCGAGATACACAACCTCCGCCGCGAACTGCTGGCCGACGGCGTGAACGACATCCGGATCAGACGCCTCGGCGGGCGAGGGCCGATTTACTTCTCGGCGCAGGCGCGGTTCTTCAGCCGCGAAGAGCCGGTCACGGAGGCCGGCAATGAAATCTTCGTCCGCCGCCAGTACTACAAGTTGGTCGCGCGCCCGACGCTGCTTAAAGGCTACGTCTACGAAAGGGAATTGTTGAGCAATGGCGCCTCGGTGGCGAGCGGAGAGCGCGTTGAGACCGTGATCACTATTGAGGCGAAGAATAACTACGAATACCTGCTCTTCGAAGACCTCAAGCCCGCGGGCCTGGAAGCGGTCGAGCTTCGCAGCGGCTCGCCGCTTCAGGCCAGGGAATTGAAGTCGGGGGCGGCTGCGCGCAAGTTCGCCGCTTACCCTGAAGTCCTCGATGACGCTGAAGAACAAGGTGAACTGTCGCCCGAAGAGAACGCCAATTACACCGGACGGCGGCGCCGGGTCTATCAGGAACTGCGTGACCGCAAAGTGGCGCTCTTCATCGATAATCTGCCCGAAGGCGTATGGGAGATTCGCTATCAATTGCGCGCCGAAACGCCCGGCAGATTCCACGCCCTGCCGGTCATCGGTCACGCGATGTATACGCCGGAGATTCGCGCCAACGGCGTCGAGACTCGCCTCATCGTGGAGGACGGCAAATAACGCCACAGAGTCACCGCAGACACCGCAGCCACAGAGTAAGTTCCTAAATCGAAACACGCAACGTTAGGACGCCGGTACAGTCAGTAAATCGCGAAATCGTTCTTTTGCCCCGGAGGGGCTGTGGATATTAGCCGGTGGTGTAACCACCGGAACAAGTTTAAAAGACCATCCAGCCCCGGCAGGGGCGGCGGACTGAGCCTGGTCTGTCGCCCCTGCCGGGGCTGGACCATTGTGTGGATGCGGTTCCGGTGGTTACACCACCGGCTAATATCCGTCGTCCCTCCGGGACGAAAACGCATCCATGATTTGCATAGATAGCAATGGGCTGGCGGCGCCGGCAAATTTCCGGAGCGCCTCCGGCGCGAAGAACAGCCATTTCGCGATTTACTGACAGTACCGCGCGCGTAAGCAAGCGGCCGTTAAATAAGTCAACCGCTTGCTTACGCGCGCGGTACTGTACCGGTCTCGCGCACTCTGATTTAAGTTTAGTTGGCCTGATTTAGACGCATTTCTAAACAATTTGTCGCCGGCGTGTCGCCCGACACGTCCGGCGCATTTTTTTGCAGCGACTCAAAAGACCGTTGACAAACAATGTGGAGTCGGGGTATTTGACACTTGTTAAGACAAATCTTGGCTTCACGCATCAGGGTATTGTAAGGTTGTGGTTGGTCGGACGTCTCTCTGCGCCAGTTCGGGAAAGATGACGTTTCGGCTCGAAGGCCGGTTTTTTACCCGGTTTTTCTTGCAATCATACGGAATAGCTATATTTATTGAGCCTGCTAAGTCTCCCCAAGACAGGTTCTACTCCGATCTTTGATCGTCATTTCATCATTTACATCGGGCGTTTCGTGGAAAGGGTCCGGCAGGACAGCTTATTGCGCATAATTAGTTACAAGTTGAGACAATAGGTTGAAAATCGGACGAGTAATTCCCATTAACTAACAACTAAGCCCCTCGGCCCGCTTCGGAACAGTCGGCGCCGGGGACGGAGGTGAGACCATGATCAGCAGCGGAATTCGCGCTAGAAAAAATATAGCTTTGATCATCGCGGGATCGCTTTTCGCGATCCTCATTGGCTTCGGAATTTCGGCTCAGACACAATTATTCAGCGACGACTTTCAAGACGGGAACTCGGACGGCTGGGCAAGGTCTAGCGGGACCTGGGCGGTCGTGACCGACGGGTCGTTGGCCTACAGGCAATCGGGCACGAGCGCCGACTCCAACTCGAGGGCCGGGTCGCCGTCTTGGACCAACATCTCGGTCCAGGCCCGCGTGAAGCCGATAGCCTTTAACGGCGCCGATCGATATGTCGGCGTGATGACGAGGGTGGTGAATTCGAATCATTACTACTTCTTTGCGCTGCAGAACGGAAACCGCCTGCTGCTGGGAAAGCGCGCGGGGAGCACGCCGATAGTCTTGGCGACTAAAGCCTTCACTTTTTCCACGGGAACGTTCCAGACGCTTCGCCTGGATGCGAATGGCTCATCGCTCAGTGGTTACGTGAACGGGACGCTGCAGCTGACGGCTTCCGATAGCGAGTTCACCGCGGGGATTATCGGCGGGGCGACATTTTTCGCCAGCGCCACTTTCGACGATTTTCTGGTCACGTCAATAGGCGGTGGAGGAGGAAATCCGCCTCTAGCGCCGACCGGGCTTACGGCCGCGCCGGGCAACGCTCAGGCGACGTTGAACTGGAACGCCTCGACGGGGGCGACCAGCTACAACGTCAAGCGCTCGACGACGAACGGCGGCCCTTACACGACGATAGCCACCGGAGTGACCTCGACAAATTTTACAAACACCCAGCTCGTCAACGGGACGACGTATTTCTTCGTGGTCTCGGCGGTGAACTCAGCTGGCGAGAGCGGCAATTCAAACCAGGCCAGCGTGACGCCGCAGAATCCGCAAACTCCGCCTCCGGCGCCGACCGGGCTTACGGCCCAGCCGGGCAACGCTCAGGCGGCGTTGAGCTGGAACGCCTCGTCAGGGGCGAGCAGCTACAATGTCAAGCGCTCGACGACGAATGGCGGCCCTTACACGACGATCGCCACCGGAGTGACCTCGACCAGTTTTACAAACACCGGGCTTACCAACGGGACGACGTATTTCTTTGTGGTTTCGGCAGTGAACTCAGCCGGCGAGAGCGGCAATTCGAATCAGGCCAGCGTGACACCGCAACCGTCGCCGCCTCCGGCGCCTACCAATCTGGCGGCCACTCCAGGCAACGCTCTGGTGTCTTTGAGTTGGAATGCCTCGACGGGGGCGAGCAGTTACAACGTCAAGCGCTCGACCACGAGCGGAGGGCCTTACACGACGATCGCCACCGGAGTGACCTCGACCAGTTTTACAAACACCGGGCTTACGAACGGGACGACGTATTTCTTCGTGGTTTCGGCGGTGAACTCAGCCGGCGAGAGCGGCAATTCGAATCAGGCCAGCGCGACGCCGCAACCGCCGTCGGCCGGCGATATTTTTGTAGCCCCGAACGGGACCGACTCGAATCCCGGCACGATGACCGCGCCGACCACGCTGACCGCAGCCATTACTCGCGTACAAGCGGGGCAGACTATTCAGATGCGCGGTGGCACGTATAACTTCTCCGCCACGATCACGATCGCCCGCGGCAACAACGGAACCTCCAGCCAACCCAAGAGAATCTTTGCTTTTGGCAGTGAGAGGCCGATCCTGAACTTCTCGGCGCAGTCGTTCGATTCGGGCAATCGGGGCGTCCAGCTCAACGGCTTCTTCTGGCAATTTCGTGGGCTGGAAGTGACGGGCGCGGGTGACAACGGCATCTTCATCGGCGGCAACAACAACACCATCGAGCGTTGCGTCACGCACCATAACCGCGACTCCGGGCTTCAACTGGGCCGCCACTCGTCGAGCGCCCCGCAGAGCGAATGGCCCGCCAACAACCTGATCCTCAATTGCGATTCCTTCGACAACTTCGACCCGGACAACGGCGAGGACGCCGACGGCTTCGCCTGCAAGCTGACGACAGGACCCGGCAACGTCTTCAGAGGCTGCATCGCGCACCACAACATTGACGACGGCTGGGACCTCTTTACCAAGACCGACACAGGCCCGATCAGCCCCGTGACCATCGAGAATTGCGTCTCCTTCAGCAACGGGACGCTTTCGACCGGTGGCACTACTACCGACAGCGACGGCAACGGCTTCAAACTCGGCGGCGATGGCATTGCGGTCAATCACACCATCAGGCGCTCGATCGCCTTCGGGAACAAGAAGCACGGCATCACCTTCAACAGCAACCCGGGCAGCATTACAGTGGCAAACAACAGCTCGTGGGACAACGGCGAAGAAAACATCAAATTCGACACCGGTACCCACGTCTTCACCAACAACCTCTCTTTCCAGGGGACCAACAGCGACCATACCACCGGCACGGACGTCCAAAGCACCAACTGCTGGTGGAAAAACGGCGTCAGCGTCAACGCCAAAGGGCTGTTAGTGAGCGCGGCCGATTTCGTCAGTCTCACGCCCACCGTCACACGGAACGCCGACGGCACAATCAACCTCGGCAATTTCCTGAGGCTCGCGCCAGGAAGCGACCTGATTAACGCCGGAACTCCCAGCGGGACGGATATTGGCGCTATTGAGAGCCAGTAATGTTATGAGGGATGCCAGAGGCGATCAGCGCAGAAGTTGATTGCATGGGTTAGGAACCCTGTGGCGCTCTTTGTGGCGTCACAGGGTTCCTCTGTGGCTGTTGATACGCGTCGATCGGGATCAATCAAGGATGCAGTTCTTCGGCGAGCAGGCGCCTCCACACTGTTGAATGCATGCATTGTAGATTTGACAGCATACATGGAACGGCGCATCGCAGTTATTGAATCGTTGCAGGCATTGGTTGCAACAGGTTGATTGCGAGCCTGATACGTCGCCGGAGAGAGAGAGGGCAAAGAACCCCAAAACGACGCATGCCAGAAATCTGCAGAGCGCCATTTTCAATTTTCTCGAATTCATTATGCTTCCTCCTTATTTGGAAGTGGGTTGAAACTTCGATCGCCTGGGGGAAGCGATAAAGAAGAAATGGCGTCGTCGTCGACTAATTAAACACGCACCCACAGCAGGTAAAGGTCCCGCCTGCTCTTTCACAAGCTCTGACCAATACCGGGACGGGGGTGCAAGCCTGATCACATATTTGATTGGTTCGCGCCAGGCCTGTACCCGTAAAGTGCGACAGTAACGTCAGCAATGAAACACACAAGATCGATCGAAACAGTGTTCTCATTGGAAATCCTCCTTTAATTGTCAAGTGGATAAGGCAGTTAGTCGAAAAGTACTGCCAGAAACTGCAAGCTCATAGTGACTGTGCAATAACTCTATGGCTGATTCGGGGCATTGTAAAGTCTTCAATGGGGCAATGGAGATTTCATGACGATACGCTAAATCTCTGGATGACTGCTTTGAGCGTTCCGCGATGTGAAATACCAAGATGCATTAAACCCCTCGCTGATTTCGTCAAATCGTTGTAATAGCAAGATCGTCGTTCCGCATTGTGGAATGACGCGCGCTGAGGAATTTCCCGCTTGTTCCCATCACAATGAATTCCTACAGTTTCGTCTTGAATCAATCTCTACAATGCCCTGAAATGTGACAGTGATTGCCTGGTAGTTTGCAGGATTGCGCAAAACGAGATAGCAGTTCGCCCAAGAACGCGCGTCCTCTCCATCCTATTCATCTCCGACCGAAGCGCCAACCGAAGCGCCTCACTATGGTTGGAGCCTACTTAGAGGGTCGTAATGATGAAGTACAGAAAGATTGCGTTCATCCTAAGCATTTTGTACCTTTGCGTAGTAGCCTTCTATATGGCGCCGAGGGCTCATATGCAGGAGCCGGTCACAGGGCCGTCTCTGATGGAGAATCTGGGTCGTGGCGTCGTCGCCGTCCGCTCGACGACGGCGGATGTCTTCGTAAGCTGGCGCGTGTTGGGAACTGATCCGCCGGACACCGCCTTCAATCTCTACCGCTCGACGGGCGGCGGAGCGCCCACTCTTCTCAACGCGACTCCGATCTCAGGCGCGACCTACTTCGTCGACAACACGGCGGACCCCGCTCAATCGAACTCTTACTTCGTGCGCGCGATCGTCTTCGGTCTGGAGCAAGCGCCGAGCGCATCATTCGCGCTGCCTGCCGGCGCTCCAGTACGACAATATCTGCGCCTTCCGTTGCAGGTTCCTCCCGCGGGCGTGACGCCGGTGGGCGAGAATTACACCTACAGCCCGAACGACGCCAGCGTCGGCGATCTCGACGGCGACGGCGAATACGAGATCATCCTCAAATGGGACCCCTCGAACGCGAAAGACAATTCACAATCGGGCTACACGGGCAACGTCTACCTCGACGCTTACAAGCTCGATGGGACGCGGCTGTGGCGCATCGACCTCGGTCGCAACATTCGCGCCGGCGCGCACTACACGCAGTTTCAAGTTTACGACCTCGACGGAGACGGGAAGGCCGAGGTGGCCTGCAGGACCGCAGACGGAACCGTTGACGGCGTGGGCAATGTGATCGGAGACCCGAACGCCGATTACCGCAATAGCGCGGGTTATGTCCTCGCCGGGCCTGAATTCCTGACCGTCTTCAACGGCCAGACAGGCGCGGCGCTCGCCACCGCGAGCTACGTCGTACCGCGCGGGACCGTCAGCAATTGGGGCGACAGTTACGGCAATCGCGTGGATCGCTTTCTGGCGGGCATTGCCTATCTCGACGGTCAACGTCCCAGCCTCGTTATGGCCCGAGGTTATTACACTCGCACTGTGCTTGCGGCCTGGAACTGGCGCAACGGCGCATTCACCAACATCTGGAATTTCGACACCGGCGACACGGGCACGCCCAATCAATACGCCGCCTGGCGCGGCCAGGGCAATCACCAACTCAGCATAGGCGACGTGGACGGCGACGGAAAAGACGAGATTATGTACGGCGCCTGCGCGATTGATGATGATGGGAGCGGGCTTTTCTCGACGGGCCTGGCTCACGGCGACGCGCTTCATATGTCGGATATGGATCCGGACCGGCCGGGACTCGAAGTTTTCCAACCGCACGAGAGCCCCACAAATTATGGCGCGAACGCCGCCGAGTTGCGCGACGCGCGGACCGGGGCGCTGATCTTCGGCATACAAGGATCGGGCGACATCGGCCGCGGCCTGGCGCTCGACGTCGATCCGCGTTATCGCGGCTACGAGATGTGGGCTTCCGGCAACACCGGCGGCATGTATACCGCGCAATTGTCCACGCCCAACGCAGTGCTGGGCCCGCGCGGCGTGCAGATTTCAGCGACCAGGCCATCGATCAATTTCGGAGCCTGGTGGGATGGCGACCTGCTGCGCGAATTACTCGACGGCACGACGATCAGCAAATGGAACTGGCTCGCGGGAAACACGACCAGCCTGCTCTCTGATTCCGGCATCGCCTCCAACAACGGCACCAAGGCCACGCCCGCGCTGAGCGCCGACATTCTCGGCGACTGGCGCGAGGAGGTGATCTGGCGCGAAACGAACAACTCGGCGCTGCGCATCTACACGACTACCATCCCGACCGCGTCGCGCATCTACACGCTGATGCACGACCGGCAGTACCGCGAGGCCATCGCCTGGCAGAACACGGCCTACAATCAGCCGCCGCATCCGAGCTTCTTCTTGGGCGACGGCATGGCGCCGCCTCCGACTCCGAACATCGTCACGAGCCTGGACACGCTGCTCGGCCCCGCCGCGCCGGTCTTCACGGCGATTTCCGACGACAACGGGGCTTCGGCGAGCGATTTTGTGACGAACGATCCGACGCTCGTACTGCACGGAACTTCGGCTCCGGATACGACGGTGACTGTGACGCGCTTCGGCGTCGGCGTAATCGGTACAGCCGTGGCCGATGGAGGAGGAAACTGGTCGCTCGATTACACTGGCGCGTCGCTGTCCAACGGCGCCGCGCTTTTCACCGCGACCGCCACCAACGCCGGTAACCAGACCGGGCCGCAGACCACGCCGCCGTTCCGCGTGACAATTGACCTCATTCCTCCAGCGGCGCCTTTGATCGCTGACATCGCCGACACAGGCTCGCTGGTCTTCACAGGCTCGGCCGAAGCGGGCAGCTCCGTCATCGTCACTCGCGTGGGCGCCGGTACCGTCGGAACCGCGACCGCCGACGCGTCGGGCGCGTGGACTCTGACTTATGGCGGTCCCGCGCTCAGTCCCGGGAGCCACTCTTTCACCGCGACCGCGACGGATCTGGCAGGCAATACTGGGCCCGCGTCCGCCGCTTCGACGATAGACACGACCGTCGCCACCCCTGCAATCACAGCAATCACGGACGACACCGGTTCTTCAATGACGGACGGGATCACGTCAGACAATACGCTCGTGATTAGCGGAACGGCTACGGCAGGCCACACGATCACAGTCAAAACACTCGGCGGCGCGACGCTCGGCGCGACGACCGCCGACGGCGCGGGCCATTGGAGCTTCGATAACACCGGCAGCGCGCTTGCCGATGGGTCTTATGCGCTCGCCGCATCGGCTAACCAGGGGGGCGGCGCGAGTCCGTCGTCACCCAGCTTCACGGTCAGGATAGACACTTTCGCCCCGATTGTGGCGTCGGTGAATCGCCAGAACCCGACCGCGGCGACGAGCAGCGCGGATACAATCACGTTCCGCGTGACGTTCAGCGAGCAGGCGCCTGGCGTTGATGTATCCGATTTCACGCCGGTCTTCTCCGGCGGCCTCGCTGGCGCGATCTCAGGCGTGTCGCAATCCGGGGACGGCGTCTTCGACGTAACAGTCGGTCCGTTAACGGGCGAGGGCAGTGTGCGGCTCGATGTGAACGCGAGCGGAACGGGCATAACCGACGTCGCGGGCAACGCGTTGAATGGCGGGTTCACGACGGGCCAGGTTTACACGCGTTCACTCACCGGCAACGGCATCTGGACTCAGGCCGCCGCAGGCGGGCTGTGGGGCGCCAATCCTAATTGGTTCAACGGAATCGTCGGCGCCGGCGCCGGCAATACCGCCGATTTCTCCACGCTCGAAGTGACTGACGGTCTCGATCTGGTCGTGCGCCTCGATTCGCCGCGCGCCGTCGGCAACCTCGTATTCGGCGACACGGACGTCGCTTCGGCCGGCAATTGGATACTCGACAACAACGGGGACGCCGCCAACGCGCTTACGCTGGCTGTCGCCGCGGGCAATCCGACGGTGACAGTCAATCCTCTGGGCGTCGGCGCCTCGACCGTTCTCGGCGTCTCGCTCGTGGGCAATCAGGGGCTGACCAAACTCGGCGACGGCCCGCTCGCGTTGACCATGCCGTCGTCGCTGACCGGGCAATTGACGATCAATGGCGGCGCGCTTCGACTCCTCCCTGGCTCGGCGCTCGCCATCGGCAATAGCGCCGTCAACCTCGGGGCCAACACGCAGCTCAACATCGCGGGCGGCTCCTTCACCACCGGCGGCCAGGTCACTGCGGTGACGAGCGCGGTCGTGATTGACAACGGCTCCGCCGCCTTAGGTAGTTTCCGCACCAACTCGGATTTCGCCGGAACGCTGCGCGTCAACGGCGGCTCGCTGACTGTCGGCGGCGTCGATATCCGCCGAAACAGCGCAGGGACTCCAGATTTCAATTCCGGCTTCATAGTCGCAGGAGGTACGGCGAGCGCAACCACTATCGGCCTCGGCGCCGCCAATTCCAACGGCGCAATGTCTATCCAGGGCGGTTCGCTCACCGCGACCGGTACGATCACAATCGGGAATCAACAGACCGGCGGGCGTGGTGGGGCAATGCGGGTGCTCGGCGGCGTCTTCAACTCGACCGACGTCGTAAACGGCGTCGTGCTCTGCCGCAACAGCGGCGCCAACGCGAACAACGTCGCCTCGGCTACATTCACCGGCGGCGTCAGTTCAGTGGAGAAATTCACGCTCGGCTTCGACTCCAATGTCACAGCCGGATCAGCCACTATCACAGTCAACGGCGGATCGCTTTACCTGGGCGCCGGAGGCGTCGTCAAGAACGGGGCTGCGGGCCTCACAACCAACCTCAACTTCGGCAGCGGACTCTTGGGAGCGAAGGCCGATTGGGGAACTAGCTTGCCGATCACGCTGCCCGTTAACGGTAATATTGCAATCAAAGCCGCTGACACGTCGGATGTCGCGCACAACATCGGGCTAATGGGGCCGCTCTCCGGCGCCGGAGGCTTCACCAAGACCGGCGGCGGACGATTGATTCTCGGCGCCGCGAACGCCTTCACCGGCGCGGTCGCCGTCAACGGCGGCGCGCTCGACGTGGACGGCTCCGTGGGCGCGGGCGCCGATCTCTCGGTCAACTCCGGCGGCGTTCTGACCGGCGACGGGACGATTGGCCGCACGGTTGTTCTGAACGCCAACGGCGCAGTAATGCCGGGCGGGGGCGCGCCGGCTTCGGCGCTCACCGTAGACTCGCTGGCCTGGAATCCGGGCGCCGTGCTGGCGTTCAATCTCGACGCCACGGCAAGTCAACTAGCAGTCGCCGGCGCGCTCACCAAGGGCGAAGCCGGGCCACGCCACTTCATTTTCGGTACCGGCGCAGGTTTCGCAGTCGGCAATGTCTACACGCTGGCCACATTCGGTTCGACCGATCTGACCGCCTCCGACCTGACATACAG
>DATCXQ010000131.1:0-6357 GCA_036565725.1 Blastocatellia bacterium | reverse complement strand
CACTCGGCCGAGTTGCGGCCGGCCGCCCACGATATGCTGCGCGAGTACCGCCCCAACATCAGAAGCCCAGCTTGAGACCGAACTGGATGATGCGCGGATCGCGCGCGCTGGTCACGCGACCAAACGCTCCGGACCCGAAGGTCGTATTGATGCCATTAAAGTTGGCGTGGTTGAAGATGTTAAAGAACTCAGCCCGGAACTGCAGGTTCACAGATTCGGTGATGCGGTTGTTCTTGAAGAAGGACATGTCCCACTTGTGGGTCCCGGGTTCGCGGATGATGTTGCGTCCGGCGTTGCCGAAGAAACCAGGCGCCGGTTCAGCAAAGGCCGCCGCGTTGAACCACTGCTCGACGGTCCTGGCTCCCTCAATCTCGCCGACCAGATTGGGCCTGGTGGCCAGGCCGTTTCGACCGGTGGAAATGCCCGGCGAGGCCGCCGGCCCGCTGGACACGGTCGTGATGCCCGAGATCTCCCAGCCGCCGAGGATTCGGCCCACTGCGTCGCGGCGATTCTTGAAGAAGGGCAACTCGTAGATGTAGTTGATCGACAGATTGTGTGTGCGGTCAAATCCGAGCAGCCCGCGTTCGGACCTCATGTCGTAGGAATCCTGCGGCAAGGCATTGACGCTTCGGCCACCGCTATCGAACACATCCCCAATGCCGCGCGAGAAGGTGTAAGCGACCTGGAACTTGAACCCCTCGGAGAACCGCTTGTCGAAATTCGCTTGCAGCGAATGGTAGGTCGAGGAACCGGTGTTTTCCGACTGACGGATCGTCGACCAGCCGGTGAACGGGCGCAACGCCTCGATGGAGATTGTGTTGCTATTCAAGCGCGGATCGAAATCAAACGCCCCCGTCCGGAGCGGCTGGTTGATGTTGCGGGCGTGATCCAGGTGCGTCCCTCGCGAGCCAACGTAGGCGATCTCCAGACCGGCGTCCTTGAACAGCTCGTGCTGGATGCCCAGGCTGTAGGTTTGCGCCATCGGGACCTTGTACTGGAAGTCATAGGAGAAAAGCGAAACCGGCGTCGGCGGAGCCGCCGTGCCACCGCCGGGGTTGTTCAGCGGAGGATTGGTAATGTTCACCGTCTTCGCAAAGGGCGGGTTATTGACGAAATCGTAGATGTCGTTGCCCTCCACCCGGTAGTAGCCGATGCCGTAGCCGCCTCGGATGACCGTCTTGCCGTCTCCCCAGGGATTCCACGCGAAGCCAAACCGCGGGGCGAAGGTGTTCCAGTAATTCTTCACCATGCCGCTCGGAAGGCCCTTGCCGGCCTGTACTATCCCGTTACCCAGGATGTCCCCCGACCCCGGCGCGATCGTGCCGTCAGGGTTGACCCTGGGCGCCCGGCTGGCGCTCCATCTTTCAGGGACAAAGGTGGTGACCTCATCATCCCTTTCGAAGATATGCGGGATGGCAAACCACCGCAGGCCCATATTCAACGTCAATCGCGGCGAGACTTTCCAGTCATCCTGGAAGAACGCCTCGATTTGGTGGTATCGGTAGCGCCCGGTGCGCTGAATATCCAGCTCGGAATAGGAATTGGGCCGGCCGAGCAGGAAATCCGCAATGGCGTTTCCGGTGAACGATCCACTAAAGTCGAACTGCCCCTGAGTAGGACCGAAGGCGTCCTGGTCTTTGATCTGCCACTGGTATTGGCCGCCCATCTTCAGGCTGTGGGCGCCGGCGACGTACCCCAACGTGTCGGACCACGTGTACACCTGATTCTTGTTCGCCCAGGGCCACGAACCGGTGCTGATGCCGCCCCAGCCCTGGGAGAAGCCGATATTCGGGATGCGGTTGGCGCGGTTTTCGGGAAAAATCTCGGCGACGCTCAGTCCAGAAGGCCGCGTAGCGTTCCCGTTCAAGGCAATGTTTATCTTGTTCGCCGCCACGTTGAAATTGAACTCGTTGAGCGTCTTGGGACTGATCGCATGGGTCAGCTTGGTGATCAGGTTCTTCCCAGGACTTGCTATCGTGGCGTTCACCGTGGGAAAAGCGGAGGCGCTCCACAGCGTCGTCACCGGCGTGTCATCGAAGGTGTCCTGAATGTAGCGAACCATGAGATTGACTCGCTCATTGAAGTTATGGTCGCCGCGAATCAGCTCCTGGCGGAAGTTGGTCGGCACGCTGGGCGACGCGACATAATTGAGCGCCTGTCCGCCGCGATTTGGCAAGGGAATGACCTGATCCAACAAGGCCTTGGCGTTGGAATTGATGCGACCCGACGGGATGATGTTATTTTCGAACGGCTGGTTCGTCGTCGGGTCGACGATCCGGACCACGCTGCGCGTAAATGGATTGTTGGGATCAAGCAACTCTCTGAAATCGCCGCGCCGCATGGCGTCAGTCGGAGTTTGCGATTGTACGGTCACCCCATTACGAATGCGCCGCCACTCCTGAGACCAGAAGAAGAAGTCTTTGTCTTTGGCCGTGTTGTATTTGCCGGGGATGAAAAACGGCCCGCCAAGAGTGTAGCCGAAGTTGTTGTATCGAAGCGGTGAGCGAGTGGGCGCGAAGAAGTTCCTAGCATCGAACACGTCATTGCGGACAAACTCGTAGGCGCTGCCATGAAACTCCTTCGAGCCTGAGCGCGTGACCGCCAGCACGTTGGCCCCGCCGGTAGTGCCATATTCCGCGCTATAGTTCGAGCTGAGGATTCTGAACTCTCCGATCGCCTCCATCGCCGGGTAAGTGCTCAATGAATTCTGGTTGCCGACGTCGGTATTCTGCGCCCCATCGACGAGCCAGCCGCTATACCCCTGGCCGAGGCCGTTAAACGCTACGCCCTTGTTACCTGTGACGCCGACGCCGATTGTATCCGAACGGCTGGTGCTGGAGGCTCCCGGAACCAGTTGCGCCAGTTGGACGAAGTTGCGCCCGTTGACGGCCAACTCCGTTACCTGATTGCCGGAGATGAAGTAATTGAGCGCCCCGGTCTCCGTTTGAACCACCGGCGCCACGCCCTCGATGTTCACCACCTCTGTGACCTGGCCGACTTCCATCACAATGTCAATGCTCAAACGGTCAGCCACGCTCAGTTTGATTCCCTTGTGGGCGAACCGCTTGAAGCCTGACATTTCTGCGGTGATGTCATAAACGCCAATAGGAAGCGACTCCGCGACGTAGCGACCGCCCTCGTCAGAGATAACTTCCCGTGTCAACCCCGTTCCCACATTGGTGATTTTCACCGCGGCCCGGGGGATCACTGCTCCCGTCGCTTCCTTCACAACGCCAACAATAGCGCCTGTATTTTGCGCATAGCCGACGCCATAACTGAGCAGCAGGATCAAGATGGCTAATAAGATTTTCGATCCTTTTACATGCATTGCTGATTACCTCCTTGTGAAGTGAGATCCTTTAGCGAACCAATTACATTTGATAAGGATTCCAGATTCTGGTGGTGTCCTAATCCACCTGCGCCTGAATCTGGTTACGTAGCGCCGCCTTGAAGCCCGGTGGCCTCCAAGCGCATTGAATAAACGCCCAGCAAAGCGATCGTAAACAGGATAGGTGACGTGCTAAACGAGTAATTTTCAGTGCAGACTCGCGACTAATCATCAACGAAGTCAGCCAGGAGTGTGCGTATATCCATAGCAATTTAGCAGACTATATATTTACTTTACCGATAAAGTGAACATAGGTCAAGAACATTATATTCTTTCTACCTTCCACTAACACTTGTTTGCACCCAGATTGGTGGGCTCGGCGGGCCAGTAGTTCATCTGGGTATTGATATTGATATTGATCGTGTACTTGTAATCCCAGGGCGGGGTCAGGCTCTCGTTACATATGCCCTGCAGATTGGCGAGCTGTGTGCCGTGAGCCGGATGGCCATCAATTGATCAACAAGACTGGAGAAGATTTCGCGTGAGAACCGCATGCCGTCCACCGGATGCGAGGCGCGCGGTAGAGGATGAACTCCTTTCACGAGCTGGCGCCGCGCCCTTTCGCCGCCCCAGGCTCCCGTTGAAGGGAAGGAAGGGCGTTGAGAATCTCTTGCATTATCTTTGCCGGCGTCTTACCTGTGGTTTTGATCGTCAACTTCGATTCGGCATAGAGCGGTTCGCGGCGCGCCAGCAGGCTTTTCAAATCGGCCATCACTGATGGGCGGCTGAGCAAGCGCTGATAGCCTTTCCGCTTCGTTCGTTTCATCAGCTCTTCGGGGGTCGCGTGTAGCCAGATGGTGAAGCACCGCTGTTTGACCAGGTTCCAGCTTTCAGGGTCCGTGACGACTGAGCCGCCCGGCGCGAACACGCCGCCGCGCGAAGTGGCGAAGAGTCGGGCCAGCGCTTCGTGTTCGAGTGTGCGGTAATATCCCTCGCCGTGCGTAGCGAAGAGATCGGCGAGCGGCATTCCGGAGGCCTCTTCGATCTCGTGATCGAGTTCGACAAAGTCGGTCTTCAATTGCCTGGACAGCAACGGCCCAATGGTGGATTTGCCCGCATTCAGGATGCCAATCAACGCAATATAACGCGGCGTGGCGCCGTGGCCGTTTCTCACGGCCAGCCATTGGCGCAATTCGTGCAGGTCCCCGTCGCCGCAGTCGGCGAGCGAACGCCAGACCTCGGCGCGCAGGCTATGGTCGGCTTCGGGCGGCGGCAGCAATTCCGGCAGCGCGCGTCCCAGCGCAGCCGCCACCTGCGCCAGCCGGGCTACGGAGATGTTACCCGTCCCGGCTTCGAGTTTATTGATAAAACGTGGCGAGAGCGACGCGCGTTTGGCAAATGCGCTGACGGTCAAGTCGGCCTCCAGCCGCAACGCGCGGACGCGCGCGCCGAGACGGGCGAGCAAAGCCTCCTTCTCTTTCCGCTTTATCTCCATACGCCGCAGTATAGGGGTAGCGTTGCCTTTTGCGAAGCCGTTTACTCTACGCCAAACAATTTTGTACGCCGCGAGAATCGTCTTTATTCATAGGCATCCGAGAAGCCGGTTCAACTTGGCTTGATTGCCTTGCAAGCTTATCAGCGTGTTGTCTACCAATAGACTGGCGATTTCTGACCGTCGAAAGGCCCTGTAAGCATTGGCTTTTGCGAGGCGAAACGCATAGCCGACATTTTTGTAACGCTAATGGTAAAAGAATTCCTGAAAGGCAACGCAACGCCGTATAGTGCGCGCGACTCTTATGTCAAACGGACTGTAGGTTTTCACTCCTATCCGAAATATAATTCGCTTGAACTGCGGGGGCGGATAGGAATATAGTGCGCAAACCATTCCTCGCTCGTTCGAGCGCCAAAACGCGAAAGCTGGATTGAAGGCTGGTTCGTGGAGTTGCGGAAAAGGCCCGGCAGACTTGCGCGCCTGGCGTTGGCCTAGAACACGGCTACATCAGACCCTTTCGACAAATTTGCATTGAAATTTGAGGAGAAGCCGGCGACATGAAAACAAGAAACGCGCGAAAAGCATTTATCGCCTTGGGCGGCTTACTGCTCCTGGCGCCGTCCGCAAACTCAGCGTTCGCGGACGGCGCCAAGTGCGCCGGCCTGATCTCCGCCCCTTTCATGATTGACGGCGCAGAAGTGAAGATCGAATCGGCCACGCTGGTTTCGGCGACGGCGCAAGCTCCGGAACACTGCGACGTGCGCGGCGCGATCTGGCCGGAAGCGAAGTTCGCCGTCAAGCTTCCGGCCAACTGGAACAACCGCTTTTATATGGTCGGCGGCGGAGGCTTTGCCGGTCAGCTCAGCCTAGTCCCAATGAATGCGGGGTTGCAGAAAGGCTACGCGACGGCGACGACCGACACGGGCCACGACGCGGCGAAAGAACCGCTCGGCGCATTTGCTGAACGTCGTCCGGACAATCCGAACGCGGATCGTAAGAAGCTCGATTACGCCTACCTGGCGGTTCACAACACGGCGGCGCTGGCCAAGCAAATCATCAAGGCCTATTACGGCGGCGCGCCGAAGTATTCTTACTGGGTCGGCTGTTCGACCGGCGGGCGGCAGGGATTGATGGAGGCGCAACGTTATCCCGAAGACTTTGACGGCTACCTCATCGGCGCTCCAGTGTTGAAGATTTCGCACGAAGGAATGCGCGGCATCTGGAACGCGCAGGCAGTCTCGACTGGTCCTGGCGCGGTCTCCAATGACAAGCTGCCGCTGCTCGCCGACGCGGTTTACAAAAAATGCGACGGTGTGGACGGCCTGCAGGACGGGCTGATTACCGATCCGCGCCAATGCCGTTTCGATCCGCTGAAAGACTTGCCGAAATGCGCGAATGATGAAGCGGGCAAAGATTGTTTCACCACGGCGCAGACGCAAGGCTTGAAGAAAGTCTACGACGGCGTGCGCAACAGTGAAGGCGCGCTCTTGTATCCCGGTCAACCCCCCGGCGCTGAAATCGCGGCGGGCGGCCGTAG
>DATCXQ010000128.1:0-11813 GCA_036565725.1 Blastocatellia bacterium | reverse complement strand
ATGGTATCTGCACAAATTTCTTCGCCTTTGGAGAGGGTTTTGTTTCTATGTGCAGAATGCCATCCTTTGTTATCTCATTTCAAAGAGCTTACGGTTATCCTGGCGCACATGGCTCCCGGTACTGTACCGCGCCTCCCAGTTTGTCTTCGATTAGTCGGACCTCGTCGGCGCAGTCCATCCCTTCGACCTTAAACGTCGTCCGTCTTATGTCGCCGTCCTTCACTTCATCTCCCTTTTTCACTACTGCCTCCATGCCCACCGGGAAACCATACTGCTCAGTCCCCCGGTGATGCGGTCGCCTAAGCCTCAGCGCCTCGCGACGCGCAGTCGCTCGTTGCGCTCAAACGCAACTTCACTATCGATCAGTTCGAACTAGATTCAAGATGAAGGCCGTGACTAGGCTGACCGAGGAGGGTGAAACTGGTCTTTCGGTGGAGACATTGGAAGAAAGTGAACAGACAGGACGACTGGCGTCCGGTTAACTATTGCGACATCGGCAATCTGGGCGCTGCTTAGCAGGATATGCGCGCAGCGACAGAAGCATCCGTTCTCGGGGTTCGGCGTCCCCGGACGCTGCTCTCGATGATCTTTGGGAGGGTTGGCAAGAACCTCTTTCTCCCAGACGTCAGCGGGATACACTGCCGCGCCGACGCCGGATTCGTAATTCAACTCATCGCAGCAGACTTGCGGAAGCGCCAGATCAGTAAAAATCAGGAAAAGAAGAAATAGAACTACTACCTGATGCAGATACCTTCGTCTTGCTAACATAGTTTTGCCGAATTAATCGCATTGCTATATCGGGCCATACCGTAGCATATAACGCGGGAAGCGGGCAAACCCCGCTGCTGGCGGCTTATCGTCGGCGAAATGACGATATTTAACGACGCCGGCGCCTCCGCCTACGCGCTGCTGATTGTATCTTTGTAAACTGCCTCAACCGCGTCAACCGCTCCCGGAAAGTCTTCTAGGCCTTCAAACGCGCTCGTACCCTTGTTCAGCATAAACATTTGAATCATCGCTGTGGTGATCTTCCTGCTCGTCTCCTTTCAAGGGCTCGGCCCTTTCTTCATCGCGCACAAACCAGCCGTAGAGCATCGGCAGGATGAGCAGCGTGAGCAGGGTTGACGTGACCAGTCCGCCGATGACTACCGTCGCCAGCGGGCGTTGCACTTCAGCCCCCGCCGAAGTGGCGATCGCCATGGGTATGAATCCCAGACTCGCCACCAGCGCCGTCATCATCACCGGTCGAAGCCGGATTTCGGCGCCATCCCTGACAGCATCGGCAACTGACCGTCCTTCTGCGCGTAGATAGTTGATGTAGCTCACCATCACCACGCCGTTGAGCACGGCCACGCCGAAGAGCGCGATGAAGCCCACGCCCGCAGAGATCGAGAACGGCATACCGCGCAAGGCCAGCGCCAGCACGCCGCCGACCACCGCGAACGGGATGCCGGTGTAGATCAGCAGCGCCTGCCTGACCGACCCGAAAGTGGTGAAGAGCAGGACGAAGATCAGGAAGAGCGCCAGCGGCACGACTATCAACAGCCGCGCCAAGGCGCGCCGCAGGTTTTCAAACGTCCCGCCCCAGGTCAGGTAATAACCGGGCGGGAGCTTCACTTGCTGGTCAATCGCGGCCTGCGCGTCCTTGACGAAGCTGCCGATGTCGCGCCCGCGCACATTTAGTTCGACGCCGATGCGGCGACGTGCGCCTTCGCGCGAGATCTGCGCCGGCCCCTCGACAAGCTTGATGTCGGTGAGTTGCGCGAGAGGGATGCGCGATCCGTTCGGCGCCGAGACAAGCAGGTTCTTGATCGTTCCCACGTCACGGCTAGATTCGTCGGCTAGACGGACGACGAGGCTGAATCGCTGCTCTCCCTGATAGACCTGCCCCGCCTCCTTGCCCGCGACGATCGATTCGACCAGGCTGTTGACGTCCTCGACGTTGATCCCGTAGCGCGCGATGGCCTCGCGGTCGGGTTTGATTTGCAATTGCGGCAACCCCGAAGTCGCTTCGACTTTCACGTCCTCGGCGCCGGGCACGCGGCTTACGACCGCGCCGATCCGGTCGGCCGTCTTCTTGAGCGTGTCGAGATCGTCGCCGAAGAGCTTGATCGCGATGTCGGAGCGCACGCCGGAGATCAGCTCCGAGACACGAAGTTCAATCGGTTGCGAGAAGCTGAAGGCGGCGTTCGGCGCCTTCTTCTCCAAGGCTTCCGACATCTTCTCGACCAACCCTTCCTTGGTGCGCGCGGTCTTCCACTCCGACGGCGGCTTCAGCTCGATGTAGAGGTCGCTGAAGTCCACACTCATCGGGTCGGTGGCGACCTCGGCGCGGCCCGTTTTCGAAACTACCTTGGTGACTTCGGGGAAAGTCTTGAGGGCCTTCTCGACCTCGGTGACGGTGCGTATGGATTGCGACAGCGAAACGCTCGGCAGTTGTTGCGTTTGCACCGCGAGCGACCCTTCGTCAAGACGCGGGATGAACTCCGAGCCCAGGAATGGGAAGATGGCGCCGGCGCCAGCCACCAACGCCACCGCGGCCACGAGCGCCGGACGTCGATTGCCTGTCATGGTGGCCAGCGCCGGGCGGTACAATTTCTTCGCGTAGCGGACGACAACGCTCTCTGTCTCGGCGACGCGCCCGCGCAACAGGAATGTCATTGCCACCGGAATGTAAGTGAGCGAGAGCAGCAGCGAACCGAGCAGCGCGAAGACGACTGTGAGCGCCATCGGCTTGAACATCTTGCCCTCGATTCCGGTCAGACTGAGGATGGGCAGGTAGACGATCATAATGATCGCCACGGCGAAGACCACCGGACGCCCCACCTCCACGCAGGCCTCAGCGATTGCGGATTGCGGATTGCGGATTGCGGGTTCTCTGATTGCGGATTGCGAATTTCCTGATTGCGGATTGTTTACAGAGGATTTGGTCTGAGTACTTGCCTTCGATCCGCAATCCGCAATCCGCAATCCGCAATCACAGCCCCGCCTTCGCACGGCGTTCTCGACCATCACCACCGCCCCGTCCACGATCAAGCCGAAATCGAGAGCGCCCAGACTCATCAGATTGCCCGACACGTTGAAGACGCGCATCAGGATCGCCGCGAAGAGCATCGAGAGCGGAATGATGGAGCCGACCAGCAGCGCGCCGCGCCAGTTGCCGAGCAACAGGATCAGCACGATGATGACGAGAACCGCGCCTTCGACCAGGTTCGTGACGACCGTCTTGATCGTGCGGTCGACCAATTCCGTGCGGTCGTAAAACGGAACGAGTTCTACACCCTTGGGCAGGGTCTTCTTGACTTGTTCAATGCGTTCCTTAACCCGGTTGACCACCGTGCGCGAGTTCTCACCCTTGAGCATCATGGCGATGCCGGCGACGATCTCGCCTTCGCCGTCGGCGGTCACCGCGCCTTGCCGCACTGTCGCGCCCTCGACGACTTCGCCCAGGTCACGAACGTAGATCGGGATGCCCTCCCTGCCCGCCTTGACGATGATGTTTGAGATGTCGTCAGAAGACTCCGCCAGACCGATGCCGCGCAGCAGGTACTGCTCGGCGCCGTGCTCTATGTAAGCGCCGCCGACGTTGGCGTTGTTGCGCGCGACGGCTTCGAGCACGTCGCGCAGGCTCAGCCCATAGGCCTGGAGCTTTACGGGATCGAGCCTGACCTGAAACTGCTTTTCGAGACCGCCAAAGCTGTTGACCTCTGTCACGCCAGGCACGCCGAGCAGTTGCCGCCGCACGCTCCAGTCCTGAATGGTGCGCAGCGCCGTGGCGTCATACTGCCTGCCTTCGGGGCCGCGCGCGGCCTTTAGTTCGTACTGGTAGATTTCCCCGAGTCCCGTCGAGATCGGCCCCATCTCCGGCGAGCCGATGTTTTCGGGGATCTGCTCGCGCGCCTGGGTCAGCCGTTCAAGCACGAGTTGGCGCGCGAAGTAGGTGTTCACCGAATCGGCAAAGACGACCGTGACCGCGGATAAACCGAATTTCGACACCGAACGGATCTCCTCGATGTCCGGCAGACCCGACATCGCCACTTCAACCGGGAAAGTGATCTGTCGCTCGATTTCAAGCGGCGCGAGTGAAGGCGCGGCGGTCAACACCTGAACCTGGACGTTGGTCACGTCGGGCACGGCGTCAATCGGCAGCTTGATGAAGCTGTACACGCCCGCGCCGATCATAATCGCCACCACCAGTAAGACGAGAAGGCGTTGAGAAACAGAGAAATTAATCAGCCCGTTAATCATATATGTCCCTGTTTGTAGTCCCGCCTTCAGGCGGAACCGTTCGATAATCGAGTTCCTTCCGCCTGAAGGCGGGACTACAAACTTTAGTGACCGTGATCTCCCATCTCGCCCTTCAACAGTTGAGTCTTGAGCGTAAAGCTGCCCTTGCTCACGATGCGCTCGCCTGATTTGAGTCCGCTGATGACTCGCTGGTATCCGCCCGCCGAACCGCCAAGCTCCACATCGCGCGCCTCGAAATGTCCCGTCGCGCCCTCTTTGGGCAGAAAGACGATTGTGCGTTCTTTGACGCGCTGGACGGCCTCTTCAGGGATGACCAACTCACTCTCTTCGGATTTGTCCGGCGCGGCCGAGCCGGCCTGGAAGCCGACATCGACGAACATCCCAACCTTAAGTCGCTCTCGTGGGTTCGCTACCTCTATGCGGACGCGCGCCGTGCGCGCCTCTGCATTCAGCACCGGATCAATGTAAGCCACGCGCCCCGAAATCACTTCTTCGCCAAGCGCCGCGCCGCGCACTTCGGCGGGCGTGCCTACGCGCAAACTGCCCACCTGAGCCTCCGGCACGTTGGCGATGACCCAGAGCGTCGAGATGTCGGCGATGGTGAAGAGTGGTTTACCAGCCTCGATGCCCGCGCCAGCGTTGATTAAACGTTCGATGATTGTGCCGGAAATGGGAGCGCGTACCGTGAGAAGCGAGATGTCGCAATTTAGACAATCCTGTTCGTTCGTAGGCACTGTGGCGCCGAGCGCGCGCAACCCGTCGCGGATGTGCTGCGCGTCCACGCGCGCCGTGGCCACTTCGGCCTGCGCTTCAGCCATCTCCTTGTTGAGCGAAATGTTGCTCTGGAAATCGTACTCGGCCTTTGCAGTCTTGTACGCGGTCTCGGCGGAGATCAAATCCTTCCCCGCGCCCGCGCCGAGTTCTATCAGTCGCCGCGTGCGTTTCAATGCGGCCTCGGCTTCATCGAGCCTGGCTTTCGCGGAAAGCGCGGCGACGCGATTCTCGGCCTTTTGCACGCGCGCCAGATTACGCTCGGCGTTTTGCAGGCGCGTCTCGGACTCGTGCAACTTGCCATGCATTTCGGCGATCTGCGGACTTAAGACGACGGCCAGCGGCGCGCCAGCGGGGACACGGTCCCCGAGCGCGACCTGCACGCGATCGACGCGCCCGCCGACGAGTGGCGTGACTTGCTGCACATGCTGCTGGTTGGCTTCGACCGTGCCCGTCACCCGTATTAGCGCGACGGCCGTGCGCTCGGTCACGACGCCGTACTCGATCTTCGCGGCCTCTAACGCTTCCTCCGACAACTCCACTTCGGCGTTCCCGCTGTGTTCATCGGCGCGTTCCTCAATGGCAGCCTTTTCCTCCGGCTTCGAGTCCTTGGCGCCCATCCAGAAGTACAGTCCTAACGCAATGGCCAAAGTCAGCGCCGCGATAATTAAGAACGCCAGCCGGCGACCCGACCGCGTCGCGCGCTCTTGATTCAGCGTTTCATATGCTTGATCGGACATTTTTACCTCCGCTCATTTTCAATCGGTTATTCCTAGCGCCGCTCGCAGTTCGGCCAGCGCGCGGTAACGCTCAGCGAGCGCTTCGGTCATCTCGCGCTGCATATCGACCAGGCGGCGCTGCTCGGCCAGCAACTCGGTGACGCGGAAAGCGCCGACCTGATACGCCGCGCGCATCGTTTGAACGTTTTGCTCCGAACGCTCAATCACGCCCCGTTCGTAAGTCTGGACCGAAGACTGCGCCGCTTCGTAGCGGCGGTACGCTGCGGTGACTTCGGCGCGAACGACCGATTCCGTGAATTCACGCCGCCTCTGCGCCTGTGTGATCGCCAGTCGAGCCTCGGCCTTCGCCCCCTGGTTGCGATTGAAAATGGGCAGGGTGACCGAGACGCCGAAGGCGAGTAATTTGTCGCGGTCGTTCAACACGCCGATCGGCGTGTCGTCGAATGTTCCGAGGACGTCGGAGTATTGAACAAATGCTGTGACCTGTGGGGCGGCCTGCGCTTTCACCAAACGGTAACCGGCCAGGGCGACCGCTTCCGACAGACGCGCGAACCGCAGGTCGGGGCGCGAGCGCAGCGCGATCTCGACCGCCGCGTCGAGCGAGGCCGGAGGGTCAGGCAGCAGTGGCGACATCAGCGCTTCGCGAAATTGCAATTGTTCGTCCGGGGCCACTCCCACGAGTTGTTTCAGGCGCGCCGCCGAGGCTTGCAACCGCCCCTCAACCAGCGCGCGACGAGCCCTAAGGCGGTCAGCCTCCGCACGCAGCAAATTCAGTTCCAGCGGCGCGGCGTCGCCTTCCTCCACGCGAGCCTTGACGACGCGCGCCGTCTCGACGTCGAGCGCGTACAGGCTTTGCGTGACTTCAAGCTCGCGCAGCGCGGCCAGCGTTTCGATGAAGGCCAGGCGCACTTCCGAAGCCAGCCGGCGCTCACGATCGGCGACGTCGGCTTCCGAGGCTTCAAGCTCGGCCTGAGCCAGATCGATCCGCCGCCCGCGCTGACCCGCCAACTCAAGAGGCGCGGAAAATCCGATGGTCGTCCCGCGCTCTCCGGGTGAATTGAAGACGCCGTTCTGCTGCTCGAAACCCACGCTCGGATTCGGACGCAATCCGGCCTGGCGTAATCGCGCGCGCGCGCGGTCAATCTCCAACCGCGTGGCGTCGAGTTGCGCGTTCGATGCGAGCGCTCGGCGCACGAGATCGATGGACGACGAGCCTTGAATCGGATTGACGGAAACGGCAATCGCGCTTTCGGTTGAATCGGATGTTCCAAGAGACGAGATGAAAGCCGTCTCGATCTTTCGGCGTTCGGCGGCGTTTACGCGAGACTCCGCCGGATTCTGCGCTGCAACGTCTGTGAACCGGACAGACGCGATAAAGAGTATCGAGCAAAAGTAAAGAAGCGTGCGGGCGCGAAAGATCGTCACGCGCTCGCGACGCGTTCGTTGGAAACAGAACATGTCAACAGCCTTTCAAGATCGTGCGCGCTCATTCGGGCGGACATCGGCGCGTCAGCTCGCGGCGTGAAGTAACGCCACGGACACTGGCGCGCGACCCGACGCACAGGTTCGTGTTAATTGATCGAAACGTTTTTCAGGTGAACGGGCAGATCAGGCCACGCGAGGAGGGTGAAAAGTGTCTTGAGGTGGAGGCGTCGGCAAAGACGCGATTAAGGCAATATTGACGCGCGGCGTCGTATTCGGCGTTACGTAATCTATAGAAAAGCAGGGCAGGATGTGCGAGCAGCAACAGAAACAATCTTCATCGGTCGAAGCCGCAGATGACTCAGAGTGTGAATCCTGTTGAGGCAAAGAGTTCCGAACTCCGATCGCCATTTCGACAGGGGCGTCCTGATCGAACTCCTCGGCGTCGTTTTGCGTGGGAGCGGCGCCGGCAATCGTGGAAAACCCATCGTTACAAATCTGAGGAGCAATTATATCGATGACCGCCAGATCAAAGAACGCAATCGCAAGCAGGAGAACCGCCATCCCGCGACGCAGATAACCAGGCTTCATTAAATATGGCATCGACCTCGATTGCATACAATACGACGCGGGAACCGTACCACACGCCCGCAAAGAAGGTCAACGCCTTCATCAGTTCGACCAATACGGCGCGCGGCTCAGCGAACACTGTCGTTTGTCGCTTCCATTCCATTGCGTAAATTGCGTTTACGTTGTGCGAGTCCATGAAGAATACGGATCAACCGGAAGACGCGTAAGAGTCTTCCGGTTGATCCGTATTCTTCATGGACCCCGCGGTTAAATCTGTCGGACTGGTAAGAGAGAACTGGTTCTATCGGTGGTTGTGGCGTAAGTTGCAATACCGATCATGGCCTCTGTGATCATGACGATCGTTACCTCGTCCGCGATCCCATCCATTGTGGCGACCTCTGTCATGGCGTCTGTCGTCTCTATCATCACGCCTGTCATGCCTGCGATCGTATCTGTCTCGATCGTATCTGTCTCGATCGTATCTGTCTCGATCATTTCTGTCTCTACGCCCGTCAGGCAATGGAGCGGCGGCGGCGCTGGCTGCGGTCACCACTAAAATCGCCGAGAAAATTGCAGCCATCAGGATACTTGTTATTCTTTTCATTGAGATAATCCCTCCAGAAATCTTGTTAAATCAGGCAGCTTGAACCCTATAGACTGATCAGGCCGCCGGTACGTTGCAGAGACGACCCTGACTAGGGCATTCGGCGTTCCAAACCGGCCGCTACTCGAGAAGAACTCTTAATTGACTGACGCAGCGCTACTTATCAGTTTGTCTTAAGAGGGATGACGATCGGGAAGGTGTCATAACTATACGATGTCGAATTGTAAATGTAGCAAATAGTGTTTTTTTTTATCAGAACAGAGTCCGTACCCAAGCCGTGATGTCGCTGATAGAGTATGCGCGATTACGCAAGCGCAGTTCGAAGCGTGGCGGAAGAACGAGGAGTACTATATAGATCGAGCGGTTGGCAATCCGCCTGTCCTTTCGCCAAAAGTCTATCCGACCTGTATTTTCAATCACTTCATCAGGCCGCCCGCCGCTCGTAGCGATGATGCGACCCTCCGACTCCGGCGATCTCAGGCGCCTGTCCGCACTCCGGCGCCTGCTTCGCTCTCGGCTCCGGCGCATCCTTACTGATACTTGCCCGGCGTTGAAACACCGGGCTAAACTCAGGGCGCCGCTACGCGGCGGGAGCAGATCAGGCAATCTTTGTAAAGCTGGCGCCTGAAGCTCAATAGGTCCGCCATAGATCCGAACATTCACGGAGGGCTCTTCGTGTTTATCAGGAAAGTTGCTGAATGCCTGGTGATTTGCTTCCGAAAGGGCTGACCTATTATTGCGACTCTGACATACGTGTTCACGAAATTTACTGGCGGCTTTCAGGGTTATATTGCGAAATCGGCAATGAAGATATGGCAAAGAGACATGAGCAAAGGCTGAGAAGTGGAGCGCGAAATTTTGAATATAAGAAACGAGCAAAGAAGTTCCTCAAACCGATTGGGATTATCGCGTTACTGTTTATTATTGTTGGGTTTCTACCTTCCACAGTGATGGTAATCCCGGTGAAAAGCAGGATGACTTGCCGAAAGGTGGCCAAGCCGGAAAAAGTTCAAAATACAGGTACTTGTTACTGGGACGCTCAATCATTTTGGTATTCCCCATGGGGAGAGTCGATTGTGCATAAGGGGATTGACATCTTCGCCAAGGAAGGAGATACGGTTCTGGCTGCGACTTACGGGGTAGTAATTGATAAAGGGTATGGGCCGGTCAGCGGGAATTATGTCAAAATATTAGGACCGAACTGGAGAATTCAGTATTACGCTCATATGAAGAAATCCGATGTGTGGCTTCTCCAGTTTGTCCGCAAAGGTGAAAAAATCGGAGAGGTTGGCAACACGGGCAATGCTATGGGAAAGCCGCATCATTTGCACTTTTCCGTCACGACAATATTGCCCCATTTCTGGAAAATTGATGGCTCGATTCAAGGATGGAAAAAGTCGTTTTATCTAAACCCTGAGGAATTTTTTGCGCCAGCCGCAGAGTAGGGCCGCGCATTTCAGTGATTGTGGAGATCGAGTCGCGAATCGTCTTATGGCAAGCCCTCGAATAATCGATCGAATTCCCGGCGCATTAAAGCGATTGAGCTGGCGAAAATTGCTACGGCGTCTTGTCGTTGTCGTTGTGGTTATAACGCTCTCGTACCATGTATTGATTTTGTTTCGCATTACAAAGTTGAGACACTCGAATCCTTCGACCACAAACTTGATAGACCAACGCGCCGAATCGGCAAAAGAGCGCGGGCGCGAACCTAAGATAATACGGACGTGGGTTCCATACCATAATATTTCGCCGCATCTTGTGCGCTCTGTCCTGGCGGGCGAGGACCTCAGGTTTTCTCGCCACGCCGGGATTGATTGGCAAGGGATAGGCCTTGCCATGAAAAAAAACTGGCAGGAGAAAAGGTTTTCCCGCGGAGGCTCGTCAATCACTCAACAATTGGCTAAGAATCTATTTTTATCACCGTCCAGGAACCCGGTGCGCAAATCACATGAAATGCTGATCGCTTGGGAGATGGAACGAATCTTGGGAAAACGCCGAATCCTGGAGATATATTTAAACGTGATCGAATGGGGAGATGGAATTTACGGGGCCGAAGCGGCTGCCCGCCATTACTTTGGCGTATCTGCCGCTTCTCTAAACGAAGAGCAAGCCGTTTTTTTATCTGCGATTATACCTGCGCCACTTAATGGTTATAACCCGAATGATAGATCCCACTATATACGACACCGGGTCAATGTGATTCGAAGTCTCATGAAAGATCCACTTTTGCGATCGGCCCCGCAGTTTTAGCGACCATTATCATCTTGTCCATAGTAACAATACGGTGGGATTGATCACTGGCAATCGCGCGAAAGAGCTGATCGCCCACTATTCGCATAGCTCCCCCAGCTCAGTGGCGACGACCGCGGAAGCGCTCGAACAAATGGACAAAAAGTGGCCGAAAAAGAATCCAGCCCGTCGTATACGCCCAGGCAAAAATAATCCGGCATTATCCATCGTAGGGGCAGACCTGTGTGTCTGCCCCGGCGCCACGCCGCACGCCGAATCCGGGGCAGACACACAGGTCTGCCCCTACGATAAACACCGCAGAATTTTTGCCCCTGTGCTTAAATCGTTGATTATATGGCCAGAATTGGGATATTTATGCCGAGGGCGGGACTCGAATTTTCATTTCCTCGTAAAGTGTTGACTTGGCTAGAAATTACATGTAAATCAATGTAATTCCAATAGTTATGCCAATTCACTTTATGTCGCTAAACTCTCTTTATTCTCAACAGTGCTCAACAGAAATAGACACCAAACAGACACCAAATTTCTTTTCAGATCAGATTGAACAACTACACTTCGCTCAATCAACACCGCTTCCCCATCTCCCGCGTCGCTGCGATGTGACTTCAGGATGGCGCGAAAGCTGAGAGTCAGCAAGCTAGAGCATTCGCGCTGTGGGCGCAAGTCCTATGCAGATTTGATTGAGGGGATGGCGACTTCAACCTCGCCCATCGTAGGCTATTGGGCAAAGCTGTGCGAATGCTGACAATGCATGTCGCCGGAATAAGTGTTTAGGGCGCTGAAGGACTTGAAATGGCCAAGATGCCAAAATCGTGGCGATCTCTTTCGGAGGGGATGAGATTCAGACCAGCGGGTATGCTGACTGCGGCGCGGAAGACTGCATCTTCAGAAGAAAAATCATATACGATTTCGATGCCTGCCAAATCGGTGTTGAATCTATAGGTGAAATGAAACCGGCCACCTCACCGGTGGCCGTAACTTTTTGAATCTATTGATGGCCAGGACGGAATCTAACCTCCGACGCACGGATTTTCATCGCCTTGACCGTAATGCCCAATCGCGCGGCCAGTTCCCGGCGGCCTGCGCAATGTAGAAAGCGATCGCCGCTCAAAGTTCATCGCGGAAAAGTTAATAACAGCCTCTAGTGGCTCTGGTCTTCATCAACCACCCGGCCGTCGAAGAGATGGATCGAGCGGTCGGCGTGGCGG
>DATCXQ010000121.1:0-7307 GCA_036565725.1 Blastocatellia bacterium | reverse complement strand
GCGCCACGCCTGCCGACCCCAGCGCCCCCGCCATCGCCGGCAGCGCCGCCACGACGAAGACAACCCACGGGAGCAGCGCCCGCCGGCCCTTAACCAGGCGCGCCGCCCCTGCCACGACGCGCCCGACGGCGCCGTTGCTTTCTGCTATAGCGAATAAATAAGTAACGCCGACCAACAACACCAGCAGGTCAACCGGGAACCCGCTGTACATCTCCTTCACGCCTTCGCGCACAAAGATCGCGCCCACGAGGTAGGTCATCACCAGAGCGAGCGCCCCAAGATTGATGGGCCGCAACGCGCCAATCAGGAAGACAAGGACAAGTCCACTTACTCCGACGACGTGAATGGACAAAGTAGCCTCCGGCTCGGCCCGAGCTAGAGCGAGTTGCGATTTCGTGTACGGATTTATTCTTCGTCGCGGAGCGGCGGTTGATGGAGGCGAAGAGAAGGCGGTTGAATGTAGCGACGAACTCACAACAATCTCAACCGTCGCTCCGCGACTGTGGATTTCTCCCACACTCGGCGCCAGCGTTAATGGTCTTTGAAAATTAAACGCAACCAGTGGCGCCGCCAATGATAATGGCCCATTGCCGGAGGAGATCTCGAATCAATGCCCGATGTTCATCGGGTGATTTCCGGACCAATGACAAATGAACAATGAACGATGAACAATGACAAACGCTCTTCTTTGCCCGATTTCGTGACTTACTGACAGTACATGAGGCCCGCTGCTTTCTTGTACACGCAATCGCAAACTGATCTAGGGACGAGGCCCCCTATTGAGTGATGAAGGGAAAGTCGGCGCGCGAAACCTACGCCGCCTTTTCAGCGTTCAACGGCCGTGGCGCGGAGGATGTAATCATTGCGCGCTTACCGGCCCATAAAACTTCCAGCTCGATTTGAAATCGCGCGTCAGCTTCTGTTTGGTCAAAATCGCGCGCGCCATCTCGATCGGAATGCGGTTCTCTTTGAGAATAGTGTCGTGAAATGCCCGGTTGGTCATCTTGCCCGAATCCACCAACTCTTTGTGCAACGCGTGAAGCTGCATGCCCCCCAACAGGTACGCGGCTTGATAGAGCGGCCCGTAATTTCCGGCGAACGAACGTCGCACCTCGCCCGCGGCGTTGTCCGGCTCGTGTCCGACGCGATTGACGAGCAGGTCAATGCACTGCTGCGGCGTCATTTTCTCCATGTGAAAGCTGAGCGAAAAGATGATGCGCGCACAGCGATGGCTGCGCCAGAAGAGCATGCCGATCTTGTCTTCCGGCGTCTTGGCAAAGCCCCTGTCCCACAGCAGCAGTTCCCAATACAGCGCCCAGCCTTCGCCCCAGAACGGAGTGCTGAACAGACCGCGATATGGTTTGTAGCGCGCAGTCATAAAGCCCTGAAGGTGATGGCCGGGGATCAATTCGTGCTGCACGGTCGCGCGGGAGAAGTGCGGATTGTTGCCGCGCATGCTCATCATCTTCGCCTCGTGCGACATGGCGTTGGTGGGGTAAGAGACGCTGATCACTTCCCCGCCCGTGAAGAACGGGTTCACCAGTTGGCGCTCGGGCGACATCATCTCCATGCGCCACGATTCGCGCGCCAGCGGCGGCACTGTGACCAGGTCGTTCTTCTCGACGTATTCGATGGCTTCGAGCGCCAATTCCCTGATCACGTCTGTCTGTTTGCCCGGCTCGACATATTTGTTTTTGACGAATTCGAGGGCCTTATGCCAATCGTCGCCGAAGCCCAGCTCGCGCGAAGCCTTTTTCATCTCGCCTTCGCACCAATCAAGCTCTTTATAAGCGACGGCGATCAACTCTTCCGGCGTGTAGGCGATCATTTCTGAAGCGAGTTCGATCATCAGCGCCTCGCGGCCAATCGGGTCGCCGATGATGTCGCTGGAATCCCCCGTACGGGCGTTGACAGTCCCGTCGCCTCTGCTGGCGGGCGCGGGGAAGTTCCCTCCACCAGGCCCCCCACCGCCTCGTTGTCCGCCTCCCGCCCCGCCGGCGCGACCCGGGCCGCCTGTCTGCGCCATTGTCGATCCGGCGTCGCTCGACCGCAGGCCGACCACTTTTTCAGTCAAGTAGGTCGAGTAATCGCCGAGCGCTCGGTCCACCGCCTTGTAGGGTTCTTCCATCCACCAGGTGAAGAGCGGGTCGTAGCCGTTGTAATACCCGAACCACACGCGTAGCGCGCCTCGCAGGCTGTTGACCGCGCTTGCCGCTCGATTGGCTACTGACTTCTTCATCTTGCCCGGTTCGGCGCGCAAGCCGGCTTCGAGCGCGCGGCGCGCAGTCTCGATCTGTTTCGTCAAATCGTTGAGCTGAGCCGCGACTTTCGGCGGATCAAGCTTCTCCATCTGACGGCGCGCTTCGGCCAGACTGGTGATCGTTTGCGCGAACGGAAGGATCGGCGCAATCTCGGCAAGCGATCTGTTCCAAAGCTCCAACCGCTGCTGTTCGCGCTCGACGTGAAATTTGAAGAGCACATAATCGGCCTTTCCGTCATGGCTCATCGCGTCGAAGTCCATCTTGCCGATTAGCGCCAGCCAGTCGGAGTAGAACTGCTTGAATCGCGCCAGCCGCGCGGGCGACGATTCGACCGGATAGGAGCGGGACAAACTCCCCTGATCCGCCACGTAGCGTTCGATGACGGGGCGCATCTCGCTTTTGGAGGAATCAAGCTCGTTAAACTCCGGCGTGTCGCCGCCGGCGGCGTTTGCATAATAAGAAGCGCCGGCCGGGGCAAACGAGCCTAAACAGCCGCCGGCGGCAAGCGAAAGCGTCAGCCCAATCGCCAATAAAACCCTTCCGTTGATCATCATTCATCTCCTCAAGGGAAATAAGGACAAAGATATCACGTCAGCAAATCATGAGAGTGGATCGCGGCCGCTAGATTCCTATAGTAGAACAGGCGCTGCGCCGCTTGTCTTGAAGAAAAAAAAGGCGTCTTGAACCTGATTAGGACGCGCGCTACTCACTATTAACGCGGCTCGAACTTGGTCGCGCGGTGGCGCCATATGAGAGAAATTGTGTAAACCGGTCCATGGCGCGAGTTAAGCGCTCAAGCAGAAATAACCCGCGATTATCCAACGTAGGGGCAGACCTGTGTGTCTGCCCCGGATTCGGCGTGTGACGTGATGCCGGGGCAGACACACAGGTCTGCCCCTACGATATAATGCCGCAAAACTTTTGCTTCACTGCTTATATTTCACCATGTCATGGCGGCGAGAATCCATCTCCAAGTGGCGAGTCCACCAAGTTTATACGGCTTATGGAGGTGTCGGCGCCTGAGAAAGAGGTGGAGTGAATGGTGCCAGGAGGTTTTATTCCTTTCCGGTAGCGTCCGAGCCATAGGGAATCAGCGTTTTAATTCGTTCGGATTCGTCCACGCGATCTATCTTCCACGCGCCATCGCGCAGGGCAAGATAATATTGCTGAGCTTCGTTCTTACCCCGGTAGACAAACTCCACGCGCAAGACCGCGCCTGCTTCCCCTGTTAGCTTAAGGTCCGACACGGCGATGCCGGTGATCTCCTCGTTGAGCCGCTTCAGATATTCGCCGAACTTCTGCTCGCCCATTTCGGCGGCGGTCTTAATCAGGTTTCGCCGCAACTCGCCATCGAAGCAATTTAAATAAGCTTCACCATCCCCAACTCGCGTGGCGTCTGACATTCGCCAAATTACCGATTCGGGATTTGCGGCGTTGAAGCCGGGATCGGCGATCTTCGACCGCTGGCGCGCGGCGAAGAAGACCAGCGCTCCGGCAATAATCGACACAGTCACAATCGCAGGCAGTCGCTTTTTCATATCCGTTCGACTATGGGTTCAGGCGAATGATTCCCAAATCCATCAGACTCTTCGGCCCTGACGAATCAATCACGACCTTCTTCACACGCGGCAAGACCTCTTCCATTGTTTCCAGATAAAGCCGTCGCTCCGTCACGCCCTTTGCTTTGCGCGATTCAGCCAGCAGTTTGGCGAAGCGCGCGGCGTCGCCTTCGGCTTCATTGATGCGCTGTTGGCGGAAGCTCGCGGCGTCAGTGACAAGCTTCTCAGCTTCCCCTGCGGCTTTCGCGGCGGCGTCGTTGGCGTAGCCTTGCGCTTCGTTGACGATGCGGTCGCGGTCGGCGCGCGCGCTGACCGATTCGCGGAAGGCGTCGGCGACTTCGATTGGCGGCGTGACGTTTTCGATGTTGATCGAGCCGATGAAAACTCCACTTTCGTAAGCGTCCAGGATTTCGCGCGCCGCGATGAGCGTCACATTCTGCGCGGCGACTTTGCCGGTGGTCAGCAGGCTGTCCACGCTCTCCGCTGTTATGGTTTCGGCGAAAGCCGACTCGACTGACTTGGCGATCAATTGCGTGACATCCTGAGAGCGAAAGAGGAACGCCGCGGGGTCTTTGACCGCATACTGTACGGCCATGCGCACGTTGATCAGGTTCTGGTCGCCGGTCAGGTATTCGGTCGGATTCTCCGCCGCCACGCGTCCGAGCGCCTGATCCGGCATTTCAACGCCGATGGTCAGCCGCTTAGTTTCCAACACCTTCAGCTTGTAAACACCTTCAATCGGCCACGGCAGACTGTAATGAACTCCCGGCGTGAGGCCCTTCGCCACGACCTGGCCGAATCGAACGACGACCGCCTGCTGATCCGGCGCCACGAAATAAACGCCCGAAAGCAAATAGGCAACCAAAACAACCAGCTTCCAGCGAATGCGGAATGCGGAATGCGGAATGCGGAATGCGGATTTTGTCATAACGATGTTACTCAGTGGTTGTTATTTTGATTTATTCTGTTTAGCTGTTCTGATCGAAGAAACGACAATCGCAACCAGTCCATCCGCTTCTTTAATCAGATTGTCCAACAATTCCTGGCGAACCAGACCGGATTCGACCAGCAATTCCATCCAGTAAATAGACTCGTCCGCCTCTTCTTCGACAATACCCATTTTGGCAATGAAATCAGCTTGCGACCTAGCCCTGCACGAAGCTCGATAGTTCGCCCCTACTGAAGTTCCGCATCTCAACAGTTGCTTACCGATCACGTCAGCGGTCTTATCTGGTGGCAAAGATTCGACCAACTTGATAATTCGCAAAGCAAAAGCCTTTGTCCGTTTTTTCAAATCATTTTCACCCACATCGCATCTCCTCTCTTCATTCCGCATTCCGCATTCCGCATTCCGCATTCATTGTTTTCCTTGCGTTAAGAGTTTCAGCAGTTCGGAATCGGACGACAAAATCGCAGTAGTGTTCGGGTCGATGACCTTCTTGTAGGCTTCGAGCGTTCGCACCAGCTTGTAAAACTTCGGATCGCGCGAATAGGCCTCGGCATAGATGCGGGTTGATTGCGCGTCGCCGTCGCCGCGAATCTTTTCGGCCTCGCGATAAGCCTCGGAAATAATTCTGGCCTTCTCTTTATCAGCCTCGGCGCGAATCTTCAGCGCTTCGGCCTCGCCTTCGGCGCGGTATTGTTTGGCGATGCGCTCGCGTTCGGCGCGCATGCGGGCAAAGACACTCTCGCGGTTCTGCGCCGGAAGGTTGAGCCGCTTCATCCGCACGTCAACGATCTCAATGCCGTACTGTTCCATCGCCCGCGCGCGGCTAAGTTCGGTGACTTGCCGCATCACGTCCTGAACTTTGACATCTTCCGGTCTGACCGAAACCAGCGCCGACATGTCAGTATTGCCCAGCGCGGCGGCGGCGGCGGCCCAGACCGTGTCGTGCAATCGCATCTCGGCTCCGGTCAGGTCGTTGACCGTCTGCAAAAAGCGATTCGGGTCGGCGACGCGCCACGCGACGTAATTGTCCACGACGATGTTTTTCTTGTCTCTGGTCAGAAACTCCGATGGGCGCGGGTTGTAAACCATCAGACGCTTTTCAAAACTGAGCAGGCTCTGCCACGGCCATTTCAGCTTCAGCCCCGCGGTCGTGATCGTGCGAACGGGTTTGCCGAACTGCGTGACGATGGCGAATTGCGTTTCGTCAATCGTGAACGCCGTTCGATAGAGCAGCGTCAGCGCGACAAGCGCCAAGGCGGCGATGGTCAAAATTTTTCTGGTCCGTTCCCTCATAATCGCTCCAGGTGTTTTTCCTATCTCTTTCCTTCTTGCTGCGCCAACTGGCCAGGATCAATCGGCAGGCCTTGCGGGTCAATAAAGAGCATCTGTCGCCGTCCGAATTTCGGCGCGTCGATAATCATCTTTTTTTTCCCGGCCAGGACTTGCTCGATGGTCTCCAGGTACAACCGGGTTTCGGTCACGTTCGGCGAACGCCGGAAAGCTTCGAGGGCCTGTTTGAATCTTTCGGCGTCGCCCTCGGCGCGGTTGGCGCGGTTCGCCGTATAACCTGCCGCTTCAGCCAATCGAGCTAAGGCCTCCCCGCGCGCCAGCGCAAGTTGTTCATTGCGGTAACTCTCGGCTTCGTTAATAAGCTTACTCTTCTCTTCAAACGCGCTCGATACGTTGCGAAATGCGTCAACAACTTCCACCGAAGGATGCGCGTCCTGCAACTGCACGGCGACTACGCGCAAGCCGCTGTCGTATTCGTCGAGCCTTGCTTGAAGGAGCGATTTCGCGTCTCGTTCGATTTGGGCTCGGCCGGTCGTCAGCGCGGCGTCCAGCGTGTTCTGGCCGATCAGCAATCGCAGCGCCGATTCAGCCGCCACTCGAATTAGGTTGTCCGGATCGGTGGTTGAGAAAAGAAACTTGTCCGCCGAGCCGACGGAGTATTGAACGACCGCGTTGACTTCGATCAGGTTCTCGTCTCCGGTCAGCATCAACGCTTCGTCCGGCCGGCGTTCGTAACGTCCGCTGCGGTGTTGCAAGTTCCATTCGTAAGCCGCCGGTTCAGTCGCGTCAGTCGGCGCGGGTCCTTTGCTGAGCGTGCGAAAGCCTAGTTCGGCGACTTGAATGTGGTTAGGTCTGATCTTTGTCGCCTGTTCGACCGGCCACGGAACGCGGTAATGCAGCCCCGGCCACAACGGCGACGACAACCGCCGGCCGAATCGTTGAACCACGCCAAGCTCATCCGGCCCGATAATCGTTACGCCAGTCAACAGATAAAACAACACAACCGCGGCCGAGCCGTATTTCGCGACCTGCGCTCGATGATGATCGAACCAGTGGCGAACAACGTGAAGGCTGATTGTCGGCGGATGATCCTCGGTAAAATGCCGCGCGCGATGTCGGGTTTTGCGGACAAGCTCCCCGTAGCCTTTGAACAACACGCTCTGCTTGACTTTGCCGTAGGCCAGCAACCGTAGCGAATTGAGCACGACCAGCAAGGCCGAAACCTGATGTATAGCGGCTGCGGCGGCC
>DATCXQ010000120.1:0-4168 GCA_036565725.1 Blastocatellia bacterium | reverse complement strand
AAGAAAAGACGGTTGAATGTAGTGACGAACTCACAACAATCTCAACCGTCTCTCCGCGACTAGATAATCATTCGTCCTCAACCGGCGTTAAAACGCCGGCCTAAGCTCAACCGTCGCTCCGCGACGAAAAAGCGCCTATCTGGGAACGCAAAAGATTTGGGTTAATGACAATCCTCACGGTCGAGCTACCGCCACCTCCCGTACACTGATCTGATAACCGCTCTAATTACGGGCAGTATCATTGCACGGGCCAGTTCGGCTCGTTGCCACCTCCTACCAGCGGCATCTGCGTTAGTCTCCTGCTGAATACCAGTTCAATACTCGTAATGCGCGCAGCGTGTTCCACCGGCTCGGCCTGCCCTCGCCCTCGTCGGTCTCGACCGGCATGTCGCCGGGGTACCGGACTTCCAGAGGCCACCAGCCGTCGCTGTCGCGCTTGGACGTGACCAAGTCGATCGCCTCGGCCACGCGCTCGTCGGGCGCGACGCCGGCGCGGCGCAGATACTCAAGGCCCCGCAGCACGTCGTAGCGCCACCACGTCGGGAAGGCGAAGCGGGTCCATGCGGGATGGCCGCGCCCGGCGCCAGGTCCATCCTTCTTGTCGTAGTCGATGACCGCGCCGGTCGACAGCCGGCGGAAGAGGCGGCGCTCGAGGAGGTACTCCTGCCCGCGGAGGCGGGCCGCAGTGACCTCCGGGCTGCTCCCAACGCACAGCTCGTGCTCAAGCAGGGCCTCCAGCACACAGATCGTGGTGTTGAACGACGACCGGGTCGAGCCATTGGCGGCCTCGCAGTTCCAGCCGCCATCGGGCAACTGCTCGTCGAGCAGCCGGTCGACGATGCCCCGGATGTCCTGGCCGAAGTACGCCCCGACCGCGCCCACCTGTCCATTGATACAAGGCTCCATCTCACCAGCGAAGAAGGGATTGCCATCACACTCCTGCGGGCCGCAACCCTTCCATGTCACGCCGTCACGGACGAGCCCCACCGCGCGACGCGCCTGGTCGCTCGCAGGATCTAGACCCAGGTCCCGCAGCAGCATCAGGACGTGCATCGTGGAGTTCCATCCACGGTTCCACGCCGCGCCGCCCCATCGCCCGTCGGCCCCCTGGAGGGCGAGCATCCGGGCGCCCGCGCCATCGGTTGCGACCCGCGTGCGCTCGGCCGCGACCTCCTCCGTGGGGGCGCCGGTCAGGTCCCGCATCACCTGCCAGCGGATCGAAGGGTCAGAATCAAGCAGCCACCGCGTGACTGATCTCTTGGGTTTCGGGACTTGCCGTTTGCGTGGATTGGTTACCATCTGCTGGTCCTACTTACTTTGGTCAAAAGACGTTGTTGGTGGCCTAACGGCTAAGATCAGCGGGCGCGGCCTGTAACCTTGGTGAAGAGGCCCGTCAGTGTTGTTCTCCTCCTGAGTAATGATGAGATGGTCAGGCTCAGGCTCTTCTGATATGAAGTAGAGCAGCGTATGCTGTATAGCCGACGCGTCAATTCATCCTTATCTTTCCGGCCTGAAATTATCAAGCTGGGCGCGAGCGATGGAAAAGTCTATGCTCAAAATCGTCATTGGCGACCTTTTGGATTCCGATTGCCAGTACATCGCGCATCAATGCAATTGTTATTCGCGGCGCGGCGCCGGGCTGGCGAGCGCCATTTTCAAAGCCTTTCCTTGGGCTGATGTTTACTCGAATCGCTCCGAATGCGGGGTTGACGCCTCGCTTTTCGGTTCGATCACGGTTCACGGTGATCCGAAGCGTAACCGGCGCTACGTTATCAATATTTATGGCCAACTCAAACCTGGGAAACCATCGCTGGGTCGAGATTCCGCCGCATCGCGTCTTGAGGCTTTCGGCAAAGCGATCGATCAGATCGCAGAGTTGCCCGAATTGAAGTCGATCGGGTTCCCTTACGGGATAGGCTGCGGCCTGGCCGGTGGCGATTGGAACAAGTATGGAAGACTCTTGGAAGATTTCGCCGAGCGGGTTGGCGAAAGAGGCGTATCCGTCATTCTCTATCGCCTTGGTCAGTAGATTCACCTTTGAGTTTCCTCAAGTTGGCAGAGTTAGCCTCTGCATTTAGCCGGCTCCCGGTCACTAACATGATTGCTTCAGTCTTTCCTCCTGGCGCGAACACAGAGAAACCATGGGTTCTTGGTGAGGCGCTCGTACCCCTCCGGATCCACTCGTCGAAAATCCTCGGTGGGCTGGGGTTCCAGCAACCGTTCGATGAAAAAGCCCGCCGAGTCCAGGTCCTGACTAATGACGGTCAGCGGGCGGCGATAGAAACTCACCTTCCCGATCTTCCAATCATCCTCCAATAACTCTATGGAGAAGTAATCTTCTTTATTGAAGAGCTTCCAATCCATGAAAGGATGATGAGTGGAAAAGACCAGCGCTCCATGCGGCTTCAAAACCCTGTGGAATTCACAGAGCGTCTGGCGCCAATCTCTAAGGTAGTGCAGGGCGAGCGCGCTGAGTACTAAGTCGAACTCTCCATCCCCTGCGAATTCCAATGGGCGGGACAGGTCGGCTTGCAGCACGCGAGCACGGGCGCCAGCGCGCGATCGGGTGAGGGTTACGAATTCCGAATTGAGATCGAAGGCGGTGACCGTCGCCCCACGACTGAGCAGTTGTTCGGCATACCAGCCTGAGCCGCAACCTGCATCTAGCGCTTTAGCGTTGATCAAGGACGGGAGCAGAGATATGACAGCCGGCCGTTCATAGAAGGCGTTCCACGGTTTGACGTCGACTGTTTCGGCATACTTACCGGCTATGCCGTCGTAGCTTGCTCCTGTGTGTTGGGTCATTCGTTCCATTTTCGAGTCTTTGCCCCTTCATATCCACTCAAATTGGTCACTCGGGAAATTGCGCTCCGTATGGCTCCAGTGGAAGCCTGAGGCCGTTCGCGAAGAACGACACCGTGTGGTAGAAACCCGCTAGCGCAATCAACTCGAAGATCTGATCAACACTGAAAGCGCCCCGCAGCGCGTCCCATAGTTCCTCCGAAATATCGGCAGCGTCATGCAGTTCGTCGACCAACCGGATCAGCAGACGCTCCTCATCGGCCCATGCCGGGTCATCCGCGGCGCCGAGGACCGTGGCGCGTATCTGTTCGGGCGTCAGTTCAACGCGACTGGAGAAAAACGCGGCATGTACCCCCCACTCGTAAGCGCAACGGCAGCGGGCGCACGCGCGGTGGATCACGATCTCCCTGTGGCGCATTGAGACGGGGCCGCGGTCGAGCAGGCTGGCCGCCCGGAAGCGGTCATAGATGCGCGGTACGCGGGCAAGCGTAGTAAACAGCGTCAGCGGCGCCACGCCTGGAGGCATGATGCGGTCGAACACCGCCTGCAGTTCGGGTGAATATGGCGCCGAAACAGGTTCAACGCGAGGCTCTCTCGAATCCATTTATCTCTCCTTTCCAAATTCCAAAGACGTATACGATAGAGCAGCCTGACGTCACTGATACGGGTCACTGCTGAAGATCACATTCAAGCAGGGCGTCCCGCCAGACTCGCTCTGGCCTCATCACACTCGATGTCCACCCCAACCGCATGCAGGAATATCGTCTCGTTCTCTCGCAGGCGACCGAGAGCGACCCCCACTATATCTCGCGAGCGAGTCAAAAGCATGTGGGCTGTCGCTACGTTCATCGACATCCGGTTTCCTGGGCATGCTTTGCTCTCCTTTGTTCTTTGCAAGGTCGCCAGCGCGACCACCCCAGAGTTTACCTACTCTGCCCCCTTTCGTTTAAGTGAAAATCGTTGCGTATGTTTTAACATAAATTGTTTGAACCAACATTAACTTTTGGCGTAATATCTAACGGTATCGATGGATTTCGATCAAGTCGAGGTTAAAACGTATGTGGCGACTGCCGGTCAGTTTATTGCTGGGCGCGCTCGCCGCCGGTGGAGTCATTCTGGTTTTCCTCCTCCGGCTGGCGCTGAGTGATCGGCCGCGTGGCGTCGAAGCCGGCCCGTCAAGAATGATCGGCCTGAAAGGCACGGCCGTGACCGAAGTCGCATGTGAAGGCCGCGTGATGGTGCAGGGTGAATACTGGTGGGCGCGCGCGCGCGGACGGATCGCCGAGGGCGAGAGCGTGCGCGTCGCCGGCATCGACGGGATGACGCTCGAATCGGCAAACCACCTGAAACAACTGTCGTGAAAGCC
>DATCXQ010000112.1:0-5690 GCA_036565725.1 Blastocatellia bacterium | reverse complement strand
TGATATTTCATATGGCTTATAACGCGGTGGTGTTGATATAAGCTGGCCGCTGTGTTTTGTCTTTGTCAGGTCTTTTAACACTTTTGCAACCAACACTTTTCAGCCTTACCCGCGATGGGAAGGTTTCTTAGGCGCCTCGAGATTACCGGCGGTGGTTTCCAGATTATCTAAGACCCACATCAGCTATCGATTCTTCCATGAAATACTTCTGTGATTTTTACATAAGTTATCGGAGGGGTTTTGAGCAGAGACAGAGCGTATGGTCTCAAAGCTATCCAGCGGTTACTTTGACCGCAGACATGCGTCTCGAATGCGGCCTGCGTGACACATTATCGCGACCTTAAGTGGGTGGCTCCTGAACATTGGGATGCAAAAGCGCCATGCAAAATTCATGGCGGAAAATGGCGGCTTCCATTTCCCGCCATGCATATTTTGTGTATAGTGGCCGACCTGGAAATCATACCTATATTTGACATCATATTCTTCGTTTCACTTAGCTATAGAGCGCCCCACAACACAACAATAGTTGCCCAAAAACCTAACTGAGGAATATATGACACGTAGACTCACCCAACGTTATGCCAACATCATAGGGGTCCTTATAGGACTGGTGGTTGTAAGTTCGATTCTGCTCCACTCCGGATGTGGAATGACACGCCGCCTCAACACCCCAACACCCACACCTACACCTACCCCAACCCCAACACCTACACCTACACCGACTCCGACCCCAACCCCAACCCCAACCCCAACCCCAACCCCAACTCCCGACACGACGCCGCCGACTGTCGTAACGGTTTTTCCCGCGGATGGGACTCTCAGGGTGAATGTCGACACAAACGTAATCGTGAATTTCAACGAAGCGATGGATGTGGCGACGGTGAACGGCGCGACAGTAGAGCTTCGAGACCCATCGAGCGCCCTGGTGTCGGCAACAGTAAGCTATGATGCGGCTTCATTCACTGCCACGCTGGATCCAACAAAGTCCCTGTCGCCAGGAGTTACATATACAGCGCGGGTCAGAGGTGGTAGCGCAGATCCACGTGTAAAGGATCGGGCTGGCAACGCTCTTGCCGCCGATGTGACGTGGAATTTCACAACTTTGCCTCCGCCGCTGGAGATTTTTGCGGTATCGCCTTCAAATGGTACGACCGGTGTTTCGACCGGCGTCTCGCCAATCGCCTTTTTCACGAAACCTCTCGATCCCGATACTGTGAACGCTAAAACCGTCCTGCTGACCGACGCGGCGGACGTCCCGGTTCCCTTCAACTTTTTCCGCAACCCGACCTCTTTCACCGTTAGGCTCGTGCCGTCGGCGCTGCTACAACCTGAACAGGAGTACACGGTGACTCTCAAGGGCGGCTCCGCCCCGGATCGCATCACCGATACGGATGGACTGTCACTCGCCGCCGATGTCGTCTTTTCATTCACCACCGCGGCGGCGCCGCCGCCGATTCCAGTCACATCGATCTTCGTGCCTCCTAACGACGTGCCGGAAGATCCTATATTTGAGGATGATGACCTTGCCGTGGAACTCGGACTGAAATTCCGTTCCGACGTTGACGGCCTTATTACCGGCGTCCGCTTTTTCAAAGGAGGCGCGGCGAATGGCGGCCCGCACGTAGGCCGTCTTTGGACCAGCGAAGGAACGCTGCTCGGAGCCGTGACCTTCTCGAACGAAAAAGAGAGCGGCTGGCAGCAAGCGTTCTTTCTAACGCCGATCCAAATCACTGCGGGTACGGTTTATGTCGTGTCTTACTTCGCTCCGCAGGGAAATTATGCGGTTTCCAGAAACCAGTTCGGATCAGAAGTGGACAATCCGCCTCTGCACGCATTGAGTAACTCAGTGCCTGGGGGCAATGGCGTTTTCTTCTATGGCCCGCAAGGAGGGTTCCCCGACGGCAATGCCAACGGGTTAAACTACTTCGTGGACGTTATTTTTACGAATAATGGCGAGGTCGCGCCTCAGGTCCTTTCAGTAAATCCCGCGCCGGGCGCGGCTGGTGTTTCAACCGGCGTTAGGCCAACGGCCAGTTTCTCGGAACCGCTCGATCCCGCGACTGTGACCGCGGATAACGTCCAGTTGTTCGACACAGGGAATGTTTCGGTTCCAGTCACTGTTTCCTATGAGCCGAACAGTTTCACGGTCACGCTCACCCCGCAAGCGCCGCTACTTCCTTCACAGGCATATGCAGTGTTTCTCAACAGTGGCCCCAACGGGATCACTGATTCGGGGGGGGGGCTGCTCGCTGCCCCTTACACATGGGCATTTTCCACGGAGGATTCCGGGTCGCCAGTCACAACTTTCTCGATCTTTGCTCCAGCGTCGGCTCCGGCCAACCCGACCGATCCCGATGCGCAGGCTAGAGAGGTCGGACTGAAATTCCGTTCCAACACAGATGGATTCATTACCGGCGTCCGCTTTTACAAAGGAGACGCCACGAATGGAGGCCCGCACGTGGGACGTCTGTGGACCAGCTCTGGAACGCTACTCGGTTCCGTGACGTTTACTAATGAAACGGATAGCGGCTGGCAGGAGGCGATCTTCCCAACGCCGATCCCCGTCACTGCGGATACGGTTTACGTCGTGTCTTACTTAGCTCCGCAGGGACATTATGCGAATGACAATAACTCTTTCGATCCAGATGGCGTGAACAGTGACCCATTGTTTGCGTTGAGTAATTCAGAAGCCGGCGCCGATCCCTTCGGCAATGGTGTTTACCTTATAAGCCCGCAAGGAGGATTTCCGGTCTTTAGTAATTTGGCGTCCAACTACTGGGTGGACGTTATTTTTGTCCCCGTCCAGCCGTAGGTTCCCGCGCCGGGCGCGAATTCAGCCCCAGAGGGCGCCAGAGAACATAGAGAAATCATTGTGTTCTCTGGCGCCCTCTGGGGCTATTCATCCATATGAAAACCGCTGTAATGAATCGATTGGCGTTGCGCCAGCGGCCACGTTTTCGCATATAGATTGGAATGGATCGATCGGCGCAAGCTTGATGCGTCGGCGATCTCCCCATCGATCAGGTTGCGAAAGTCAGCCCTGTAATTTGGAAGTGGGGATGGACGAGCTTCCCGACCGATATCTCATCCGAAAAGTTTCCGCCTGACTGCTTTGTTCGTGTTCGTCTACTTGCGGGTAGCCGCTAAGGGCCGCGGCCCGAAATTGCTGAACAGGTAATCGACCAGCGGGTCCTTCTCCGCGTCACTCACGGCCGCGCCCCAGCGGATCATCTTCTCGACTTCGCGCGTCCAGCCCTGGCGCGAGAGGCGTTGTTGCTCGGTCAGATCGGCCTCGTGGCAGAGCAGGCATTTCTCTTCAAATACTTGTTTTCCTCGGCCGTCGCCAGCAGGAGCGCTTGCCGCCGGACGCGGTTTGAAGTTGGCCGCGAAGTAATCGATCAGAACTTCTTTTTCGGCTTCGCTCGCGGCTGCGCCCCAGCGAATCATCTTCTCGACTTCGCGCGTCCAGCCCTGTCGCGACAATCGCTGCGAGACGATCAGGTCGGCCTCGTGGCAATTGACGCATCTTTCGCGCGCAAGCTCCACGCCTTTGCCTTCAGGCAGGTCCTGCCGGGCCGCGCGGGTGTTCGCGTTCATCAAACCGCAGACGGCCACCGTCAACGCGAGCGACAATTTGATCAGCTTCGATTTACGCTTTGACATTGATCCTCACCTTGTCGATCACGTTCCAGAGATAGCCCGACGGGTTCCACTGCGGGGCGACGGGTTGAACATTGCCTTTGTCGTCAGTGGCGCGCGACATCAGCAAGTATGAACCGGGGCGGCTGATGTCGAATTCGTATTCGAACGATTGCCAGGCGTAACGCTCGCGCTCCTTGCCGAGTTTCGCCGGGAACCAGGCGCTTCCATTGTCCATCGAGACGTCCACCTTGAGGATGTTCGATTCGCCCGCCCATGCGAACCCGCTCAGGCGTATTTTGCCGGGCGCCACGGTCGCGCCGTCGAGCGGTGAGTTGATGAACGATTTAACGACGAGCCCGGTGAGCGGAATCATGTCTTGCGGCGCGACGGCCTCGCCCGGCGCGACGGGGCGGTTCGGGAAACGATAGGCCGTCTTGACGAAGAAGCCGTCGTACTCATTCTCGAGGACTTGAATGTCAGTGAGCCATTTGACCGAGTATGCGCCTTCCCAGCCGCACACGACTGCGCGCAGCGGGAAGCCATGCAGGATCGGCAGGGCCTCGCCGTTCATCTCGTAAGCGAGAATCGTGTCGGCGTCGAGAGCTTTCTTGACCGGAACGTTGCGGACGAAGTCGGGCATCTTGCCAACCGGTTTGTCCGCGCCGTTCATCGCGACGTATTGGCCCGTGGGCTTCACGCCGGCTCTTTTCAAAATGTCGGCCAGACGCGCCCCGGCGAATCGGGCAGTGCCGACCGCGCCCTTCTCCCACTGGATGCCCGCTACCGGCGGGTCGAAGAACGCGCGCCCGTTGCCGGCGCATTCCAAGGTCACCGTCACAGCGTGCTTGGGCATCCTCTTCAATTCGTCCAGCGTCAGCGTGGTCGGGTTTTGGACCTCGCCCCCCACCGTCAACTTCCATTCATTCACGTCGACCTTAGCCGCATACATATGGTGACGCACGTAGAAAAGGTCGTTGGGCGTTATCCACGTGTTGAGCAATGAAACCGGCGTTTCGAGATCCTCTGGGCGGATCGAACGGACAATCAGTTTCTCTTTACCCTTGACAGCGGTTTGCGCGAACGCCGATTCGAGAAGCGCCGGCGCGAGCGTCAAGCCGGCGGTTAATTGTCCGGCGCCGATCAGGAAATCGCGTCGCCGGAGCGCGTTCGAGCCTGGATGATCGTTCTGATCTTTCTTCATTGATTAAGACCTCGTTGATGATTGCATATGATTTGATACCGTGTTTTAAAGGGCGGATTCTATGCGGGTCCCAATTAGCGGTCAACCGGATAACTGCCGGCGGCGATTAGAGCGATGATCTCGCGCGACGGCTTCTGCGGCCTCCTCAATTGCCAACCGATTCGCTGTAAAGACGACTTTGCAAGAGCCCTGCCGGTCAATTCATCGAAGTTGACCTTCGGTCGCCGGGTATGGTAGATAAACCGAGTGCCTCATCTTATTGCCACGACAAACTCGCTACTGACCGTCGAAATGCGCTACTCTCCCTCAATCGTGGCTTGGGTTCGGTTTTTTTAGCGACCACCGGACGGTTTCATCCAATATTGTCTTCTCGACCAGCCGATCGGCGAGAAACCTCATCATCCAGCGAACTGGCCTTCTAGAGCGTCGCCGTAAGCCTCTGCAATCAAGCGGGCCTTCGCTTTAACATCAAACTTGATCTTCTTGCCGGAGCGAGGTTGCTCATTGAGGGCCTCCGGGCCCAACTCAACAAATCATTCCCGCGCGCGTTCGGCCGTCGTCTGGACAACGCCGAACACCGTAGTGAAGTTATGACTGATCAAAGCCGACCTGATTCAACCCAAACCCCACCAAACCAGCGGTTCACGCCTCGGAGCCTGGCTAAATTCCTGGCATCTTGCGTGTACTTCAGTTCATTGGTCATAGCTCTCTCAGAGAACGCTTTGGGGCGAACGCTTATACGCCCAGGCAAAAATAATCTGGCATTATCCATCGTAGGGGCAGACCTGTGTGTCTGCCCCGGCGCCACGCCGCACGCCGAATCCGGGGCAGACACACAGGTCTGCCC
>DATCXQ010000093.1:0-7458 GCA_036565725.1 Blastocatellia bacterium | reverse complement strand
TGATCAACACCACCAGCCCGACGCTAAGCGCCGTGGTAACTGCGCGCCAGGTCAATGACCTGCCGCTGCCGACCCGCAACCCCCTCGATCTGGTCCGGTTGCAGGCTGGGATCGCGGTGGCTGCGAATAACATTCGCGCCGCCAACCCTGTGGGGCTACGTGAAAGCACGGTCGCGCTCACTCAGGACGGCGTCAATGTGAAAGACAACTTCCTCAACAGCGAAGGATTCTTCGCCATCAGCGCCCCGAGCGTTGAGGCGACGAGCGAATTTAATGTGTCCACAGGCACTAATGGCTCCGATGTGGGGCGCGGCGTCACGCAAGTGCGCATCGTCACTAAATCGGGCACGAACGACCTGCACGGCGCGCTCTCGTGGTTCCACCGCAACGACAACCTGAACGCCAACACCTTCTTTAACAACGCGACGAACACCGAGCGCCCCATTCAGTTGCAGAACCGCTTCGGCTTCAACGTCGGCGGCCCGATCCTGCTGCCGAAAAAACTGTTCGGCCCCGCCGGTTACGATGGTCGCAACCGCAGCTTCTGGTTCACCGCCTACGAAGGCTTCCGCGAGCCACGATCGGTGACCAATTCGCGGACGGTGCTGACGACAGAGGCGCGGCAAGGCGTCTTCCGCTATGTGGATCGAAACGGCGTAACGCGCTCTGTCAACCTGCTGCAGATCGGCAACCCGGGCGCGACGCAAATCAACCCGCTGACGGCGTCAGAGATCAACCAGACGCCGCTGCCGAACGACCTGTCGGGATTGGTGGGGGACGGGCTTAACACGGCCGGTTTCAGGTTCAACTCGAAAGGCAAAAACGCGAACGACACATGGAGTTTCCGATTCGACCAACACTTGTTCAGCAGCGATAAGATCGGTTCGCACAAGCTGGAGTACGTGCTGCATTACGCGAAATTCTTCTCGCTACCGGATTTCACCAACTCCGGGCAGGCTCCGTTCCCCGGCGGCGTGGATAGACTCCAGCAGTCCAAACGCATCACGACAGCGGCGGCGATCAATTCGACCTTCGGTTCGACCGCGACCAATGAAGTTCGCATGGGCCACCAGCGCGCGCCGGTTGACTTCCTCCGCGCGTCGGATCCGACGCAGCCTTTCTTCATCAACTTCGGCTCGTTCACCGACCCTACGCTCAGATTCCAGGACCAGGGGCGCAACGTTACGGTCTATCACTTCCAGGACAACTTCTCGCTTGCGCGCGGCGGACACACGATCCGGATGGGGGCGGAGCTTCAGTCCAACACATACTACTCGTTTAACTTCGCCGGCACGACGCAGACGGTCAATCTCGGCTCGAATCCGGCCAATAACGACGGCATTGTGACGAGCGATTTCACGAATTTGCCGAGCGGGGCCGAAGGCAACGCCATTGTCAACCGCGCCCGCGCGATTTACTCCGACCTGACCGGATTTCTCGGCACGGCCACGCGCACGTTCAATGTCTCCAACCCGGACTCGGGCTTTGCGCCCGGCGCTTCATTTAACGAGGCCATCCGCCAACGCGACCTGAGCTTATACGTCCAGGATCAATGGCGGGCGCGACGCAACCTGACGCTTAGTTATGGAACGCGTTGGGAATTCATCGGCGTCCCGCAGGCGCTCAACGGATTGACGCTTCAGCCGGTCAACGGCGTGGACGGGTTGTTCGGCGTCTCGGGACGCGGCAATCTGTTCAATCCCGGCGTCCTGAGCGGTTCGGCGCCGACGCTGCTCGACCTGGCGGGCGAAGACCGCGGGCGTCCGTTTTACAAGAATGACTGGAACAACTTCGCGCCGTTCTTCGGGCTGGCGTGGTCGCCGCGCTTCGAGCGCGGGCCGCTCAAGTGGCTCTTCGGCGCCGAAGATGGTAAGAGTTCTATCCGCGGCGGTTACTCGATCAGTTACCTGCGTGACGGTTTGAGCGTCGCCAGCAGCGTGCTCAGCGCCAACCCCGGCTTTAGCCTGACGCCGGCCAACAACAACCCGACTGGCATGCTCGGCGCCGGCGGCGTGCCGATTCAGACGCCGGCCTTCAATCCCCCCTTCAGCGACGCCGCCAACTTCGCACAGACGCAGGGCGCGAGCGGCTTGATTACCTTCGACCCGAACCTGCGCACGCCCTACGTTCAGCAGTGGTCGTTCGGCATCGAGCGCGAGATCGCCCCACAAACGGCGCTGGAAATCCGCTACGTCGGCAACCACGCCGTCAAACTCTGGCGCACGTTCGACGTCAATGAGACCAACATCTTCGAGAACGGCTTCCTGCAGGAGTTCGTTAACGCGCAGAAGAACCTCCAAATCAACATCGACCGCGGCCAGACGAGTTTTGCGCCCGGCGCGCCGGGGACGGTCCCGCTGCCGATCTTCGCCACGCTCTTCGACGGTACGACTGGAACGCTCTACAGCAACGCCACCTTCGTCGGCAACCTGCAGCAAGGCAACGTCGGCGCGATGGCCAATACCTTGGCCACCAACGTTGCCTTCGCCGCCACCCGCTCCAGGCTGACGATCAACGGGCAGCCGGCGCCGAATTTCTTCACCGCCAATCCAAACGCGGCGTTCGCGCGCATCCTGACCAACCCGGCGTTCTCTAATTACAACGCGCTCCAGGTCGAGGCGCGGCGGCGCTTTTCGCGCGGCTTTTCGCTCCAGGGCAATTACACTTGGAGCAAAGCGATTACCGACTCAGAAGGCGGCGATACCGACCGCGAATCATACCGAACGCTTCGTAACATCAGCCTCGACCGCCACCGCGCCGAATACGACCAGACGCACCGGTTCATCGGCAATTTCATTATCGAGTTGCCGTTCGGGCCGGGCCGGAAGTTCTGGAATGGCGGTCCGGCGTTTGTCCGCAAAGCTCTTGAGGGCTGGCAGGCGCAGGGCATCATTAACTGGCAGACGGGCGTGCCGCTCACGATCGTCTCTAATCGCTCGACTCTCAACAACCTCAACCCACTCCTCAATCCGGCGGTGCTGGTTGGGATGAGCATGGACCAGTTGCGCGAGAACACTGGTATTTATCGCACTCCGCAAGGCGTATTTTTCTTCAACCCAGATCTCCTGAACATCACGAAAGACCCGGTGACCGGGTTGATCAACCGAGTCACGTTCAAGGACGGGTTGGTAGAGTCGGCGAAGCCAGGCCAGTTGGGAACTTTCCCGCGCAGCGGCCTCAACTCCCCCAACTTCTCACAGACCGATTTCAGCCTGATCAAACGCACTCGGCTGTATGAGCGCATGGACATGGAATTCCGCGCGGAATTCTTCAACGTCTTCAATCAGGTCAACTTCAACTTTACAACCGACGTCAACTTTGACGATACGAGCGCTGGCCGCATTACTGGAACTCAAGGAGCGCGCGTCATCCAACTGGCGATGCGCATCAAGTTCTAGGACACATTTAGCGCAGATCGCTCAAACCGATTAATCACAAGCCCGGCTTTTCGGCTGGCTAGTGAACAAGCAAAGAGGGGGCGTTTCCAACGTCCCCTCTTTGCTCGAGCGCCATTCATCGGCTAGATAGAAAGATGGCAGGCGGAAAAATGGGATCTCCTATTTTTCCGCCTGCCATCTTTCTGTCTGACGGCCGGCTGATCCGGTCACAATCGGCGCCCCTCAGCGGAAAATTCCTACCACTTAACGAAAAGCCGTTGAAGCGGGCTTTTAGACAACGTATTTATTGCGGCGACGAAAAATCCCCTGGGAGAGCAGGCATCCTTGCCGGCATGCTTCGATCAGTCGGTCATTGCCGGAAACCAGGCAGGCAAGGATGCCTGCTCTCCCAGGATTTTCTGAGAAAATTATGGACAACAATTTCTTTTCCATTCGCAAATTGATCAAGCTCGCTTCAATCTTGTTTTTCGCGGCGGTCATCGCAATCTCGCATCTCGCCTTCTCGACCGCCACTTCGGCGCAGGATGCCTCGAAGCGGTTCGACTTTCTGGTCCGCGAAGATATCTTCGCCGGGCTTGCCGGCGACCGGGCCAGGTTCGACAAGGCGATGAAGCTGTGCGAAGAGGCTCTGGCGAAGAATCCGAAACACGCCGAGGCGATGGTCTGGCATGGCGGGGGCGTCTTCACGCGGGCGGGCTGGGCTTTCCAGGCGGGCGACATGCGCAAGGGCGGCGAGCTGTGGCGGAAGGGGCTGGACGAAATGAACGCCGCTGTCACTCTCGAACCGGACAATATCGGCGTGCTGATTCCGCGCGCCGCCGTCCTGCTCGAAGCGTCGAAGCATCTGCCCCTGCCCGCGGCGGCGAGAGAGTTGCTCGAAACGGCGGTCAACGACTACGAAAAAGTCTTGCGGCTTCAGCAATCCTATTTCGACAAACTTTCAACGCACGCGCGCGGTGAGTTGCTGTCGGCCCTCGGATCGGGCTGGTATCGGCTCGGCGACAAGAATAAAGCCGAACATTATTTCAAGCGACTGGCGAAAGAGTGCGCGGGCACGCCATTCGCCGAAAAGGCGCAATTCTGGCTGGAGAAGAAGACGTTGTCGCCAAATCAATCGTGCTCCGGATGTCATGTAAGCTAAGAGTTGGGGCGGAAGTAACGAAAATGACGAAGAAAAACGGAAAAACGTGGAAGCCGAATCAGTACCGCGAGCGGTACTGATTCGGCATGGCCTGAAATCACGTGGTGCCCGCCGCGATCGGGAAGGCGGTTGTTATATTTATTTTTCAAAACCCATAAACGCGCGCCAAGATTCACACCGTGGCTACGCGAAGAAGGAAGCCCACATTCCGTGCGGAAATTTGGGCGATTACTCAACCGCAGGGCGAAAACTATGACTACCAATTTGATTGACTCTATAGAGACTGAAAAGCGTCCCGCCACGCGAGGCGTCGACTACGCGGCGCCGGCCCGGGTGATAGTCCGCGACCTGGTCAAACGCTACGGCGATCTGACGGCCGTCGCGGGCGTCAGCTTCGAGGTTCGCCGTGGCGAAGTCTTCGGGCTGTTGGGGCCGAACGGCGCGGGCAAGACGACCACGGTCGAGATCATCGAAGGTTTGCGTCCGCGCGACGGCGGCGAGGTGACGGTCTGCGGCTTCGACCCGGCGGAGGACGCGGGCGAAGTGAAGAAGCGCATCGGAGTGGCGCTGCAGGCGACGGCCTTGCCGGACAAGATCGAAGTCCGCGAGGCCTTGGCGCTATTCGCCGGTTTCTATCCAACTAGCGGAGGGGCTAGAAGAGGGGGCCGCGACGACGTTGATCGACTGCTGCGAACGGTCTCGCTCGAAGAGAAGGCGAAAAGCCGGTTTGACACGCTGTCTGGCGGCCAGAGGCAGCGGCTGGCAGTCGCGCTCGCTCTGGTCAACGAACCTGAGGTAGTGATCCTGGACGAGCCGACGACTGGCTTGGACGCGCAGGCGCGCCGCGAACTGCACGACGTGATTGAGCGGCTGAAGCTTGAGAACAAGACAGTCATCCTGACTACGCATTACATCGAGGAGGCCGAACGTCTGTGCGACCGCGTGGCGATCGTCGACCACGGGCGCGTCATCGCCGCCGGGACGCCGCGCGAACTGATCTCCGGGTCGCGCGGGCAGTCGCGCATCGAGCTTCGCACGGCAAGGCCGGTCGAATTGGCCGAGTTGCGATCGATCCCCTTCGTCGAAAGCGTGACGGAATCGTGCGGAGCTTACGCGCTACGCAGCCCCGACGCGCCCCGCGCCTTGATCGAACTGGTCAAGTGGATGGAGGCGGAGCGCCACGAGCTTCTCGACCTGCACGTCACAAGGCCAACGCTCGAAGACACCTTCATCGAACTCACCGGAAAGAGGATTCGCGAATGAACATGCTGAACGCCTGGGTCAACAACACTCTGATCGGATTGAAGCTGACGTTCCGTGATCGCCAGGCGATCTTCTGGACGTACGGGTTCCCGCTCTTCTTCCTCTTCCTGTTCGCGGGCATCTTCGCGCGCGGGCGGGCGGAGGCGCTCCTGGCGATGCTTCCCGGATTGTTGTGCATCAGCGCGATGTCGGGGGGGCTGTGGGGGGTGGGCGTCGGTCTGCCGTCGATGCGGGAACGCGGATTTTTGCGGCGATATCATCTGGCCCCGATCAGTCCCTGGATGATCATCACGAGCGGGATCGCGTCCAACCTGCTGGTCGCGCTTTCGACCTTGCTGATGCAGATCGCGCTGGCGAAAATCGTTTACAAGATCGAGATCGTGGGCGGCGCCATTGCGACCTTCGTCATGCTCGTCGTAGGCGCGCTGGCGTTCTTTTCGCTCGGCTTCGTCGTCGCCAGCGTGGCCGATAACGTGAAATCGGCGACGGTCTTGTGCAACCTGCTCTTCTTCCCGCTGATGTTCCTGGGCGGCGCCGCCTTCCCGATGGAATTTCTGCCGCCGAAGTTGCAAGCCTTTGCGCGCGTCTTGCCTTCGAATTATATGGTTGACGGCCTCTACCGGGTGATGAAAGAAGGCGAGGGTCTGGTCGCGAATCTGAAGAATCTGACCGTGCTGCTTCTGTGTTGCGCCGTGTCGCTGTTTGTCGCGGCGAAGCTGTTTCGTTGGGAGGCCGATGAGAAGCTGCCGTTGAAGCGGAAAGCCTGGGCGGCGGCGGTCGTCGCGATCTTCATCGGCGCCGCATTGTTCGTGAAACGGTGACGAAGTTCAAACTGTTACGACAAACAACCAACAGCGGTTTTCATATGGATGAATAGCCACAGAGCTCACAGAAAACACAGAGAAATCATCAATTCCCTCTGTGCCCTCTGTGAGCTCTGTGGCTAACAATCTTCATCCGTTTGAAAATCGGCATAAACAAGGAGACGTCCAAAATGAACCAGACATCGTGGAGTAGAGCTGTTGTATCGGGAGTTATCGGAGTAATCTTCGGACTGGTCATCACCTACGTTGTGAGCCTGATCAATCAGACGACAAACTTGCAATGGAGCCTCATTGCGGTCGGTTTCGCGTCGTTTTTCGCCGCAAGCGCCGGCTATCTAGCAGGGGCAAGACGGAAAGCCCAATAAACTTCGACATATGTTCTTCGCCCTGCTATTAGCATTCGCCAGCGTTTGGAGCGCCGCCATCGCCCAATCGCTCGCCGACGGGCGTTCGCCGATGACGGTGTTTGAACAATCGCGCGAGCGGCAGCGCGATTACATCGAGTATCTGAAAAAGCAGGCTGCAGCCGATCCGAACAATCGCCGGCTGCGGCTCGACCTGGGGCGGGGTTATTACGCGCTCGCCCTCGGCGACGACGTCACTGCGGTCACCGCGGCCGAGGAACTGTTCGACCAAATTCTCGCCGCCGAGACGGAGAACGCGACGGCCCTCGTCTATCGCGGCTCGTTGCTGGGGTTGAAGCTCGGATTCCGCCTCGTCCCGCCGAATCAGATGGCGGCGACGCTGCGGCAATCTAACGCCGACATGGACCGCGCCGTCGCTCTGGCGCCAGACGATCAGGAGATCCGCAGCGTCCGCGGCTACACCAGCC
>DATCXQ010000084.1:0-3940 GCA_036565725.1 Blastocatellia bacterium | reverse complement strand
GGCGCAGCCGATGCCCGAGATGAACACGATCTTCTCCTTGGGGATGCCGAGTTCCGGCATCACCTTCTGAACCTGCGCCAGGATCGAATAATCGCCGCATCCTGGGCACCAGCGCACTTCCTGATCGGTTTGAAAGTCTTTGCGAGTGAGTTTGACCGCTCCGTTTGTTGTATGTCCGTTTTCGCTCATTGTTGTTTACCTTAACAGAGTCAGCGCCGCGAGCGGGTCTGGCGATTGAAGCGACTCGCGCTGCCGCTCGCGATGCTGATTCATAGATATTCTTTGATCTTATTGACCAGCGTCGAAACCTTGAACGGTTTGCCTTTTACCTGCGAAAGGCTGACCGCGTCTACTAGGAACCTGGCGCGGATGAGCATGCACAATTGTCCCAGGTTCAGCTCCGGCACGATCACCGTTTCGAAGCCCTTCAAGACCTCGCCCAGATTTGACGGGAACGGGTTCAGGTGCCGCAGGTGCGCGCTCGACACGGCGTGGCCCTGCTCCTGCATCTGTTCGACCGCCGTCGTGATCGCTCCGTAAGTCGATCCCCAGCCCAATACCAGGACTTTGCCTTCCGGCTTGCCGAAGACTGCGAGCGGCGGAATGTCCTGCTGCATTCGATGAATCTTTTCGGCGCGCAACCGAACCATGAAATCGTGGTTGTCGGGTTCGTAATTCACGTTGCCCGTGATGTTCTGCTTCTCAAGGCCGCCGATGCGGTGTTCGAGTCCCGGAGTGCCGGGAACGGCCCAGGGCCGCGCCAGCGTTTTTTCGTCGCGCAGGTAGGGGAAGAAACCTTCCACTTCAGTGCGGAAATTGACCTTCATTTCGGGCAGACTGTCGAGCGAGGGAATCTCCCAGGGCTCCGAGCCGTTGCCCAGATAGCCGTCCGACAGGAAGAAGACCGGCGCCATATATTTCGTCGCGAGTCTCACAGCCTCGACCGCCATTTTGAAACAGTCGGCCGGCGTGGCTGGGGCGACGATACCCACGGGCGAATCGCTGTTGCGCCCGAACATCGCCTGCAACAGGTCGGCCTGTTCGGTCTTTGTGGGCAACCCTGTCGAGGGGCCTCCGCGCTGAACGTCGATCACGATCAGCGGAAGCTCGGTCATCACGGCCAGGCCTATGGCTTCGGACTTGAGCGCGACGCCGGGGCCTGAAGTCCCGGTCAACCCAATGTGGCCGGCGAAGGCCGCGCCGATGGCCGCGCCGATGGCGGCGATCTCGTCTTCGGCCTGGAAAGTCTTGACGCCGAAATTCTTATGCTTTGAAAGCTCGTGCAGGATGTCCGAGGCCGGCGTGATCGGATAACTGCCGTAAAAGATCGGGCGTCCGGCCAGTTGCGACGCGGCGATGAACCCGATCGCCGTGGCCTCGTTGCCGGTGATGTTGCGGTACTTACCCGGTTTGATCTGCGCCTTGCCGACGTGGTAATGCGTGGTGAATAGCTCCATCGTGTCGGCGTAGTTATAGCCGGCCTTGAGCGCCATCGTGTTGGCCTCGGAGACCTCGGGCTTCGCGCCGAACTTATCTTCGATCCACTTCAGGGTCGGCTCCATCGGGCGGTCGTAGAGCCAGTACATCAACCCGAGCGCGTAAAAGTTCTTGCACCGCTCCTGCTGTTTGAAGGGCAGGCCCGAATTCTCAAGGGCCTTCAGCGTCAGAGAAGTGATCGGAATCTGGAAGACGCGATAGCCCGAAAGCGAGCCGTCATTGAGCGGATTGGCGGCGTAACCGGCCTTCTTCAGGTTGCCGTCGTTGAACTCGTCGGTGTTGAGTACGAGGATGCCGCCCGGCTCCAGTTCCTTGATGTTGACTTTGAGCGCCGCCGGGTTCATCGCAACCAGAACCTGTGGCTCATCGCCCGGCGTGCGGATGTCGCGGCTGCTGAAATTGAGCTGATAGCCGGAGACGCCCGGCAGGCTGCCTGCCGGGGCGCGAATCTCAGCGGGGAAATCAGGCAGCGTCGAGATGTCATTGCCGATGATTGCGGAGGTGGAGGTGAATTGGCCTCCCGTCACTTGCATGCCGTCGCCGGAATCCCCGGCGAAACGGATAGTGACGGCCTCAAGCACTTCTATCGGAAGTTTCGTGTTGGTAATTGGTTCTTCTAGCGTCGTTGCGGACATTACTAACTCCATTTTGTTGTTCTTCGGCTGTGAACATCACAGCTTGCCCCTGATGCGTGCCCCACGCCTCCTGGGCCGGCCCTGATTGCCGAATCCATTCTATCAACACCTCACATCAATATTCACCGTCACAACCGGATTGTTCGTCAGGGTAGCGCCATCGGGGTTAACTCTGGACGGGCGAGCGAAAGACATCGGGGCCTCAGTTGGTCGAGCCAACCTGAAAACGGAAATATAACACCTCGTCTCCGAAATCGCACGCCGTTTGGTACAGCGCCGCGCGCCAGTGTTAACGCGCTTAACGCCTCAGTCGCGCCTGTTTCAGTGTCGCGGTTGAGGTCAGCGAAAGTTCACAAAGCGCGCCGGCGAATCGCGTCTCGGCGGCCTGGTTGTTCGGATTGTTCCGGTTGTTCCCCGAATTATCCAGATAGGCCGTCACCTCGATGCGAGCGCCCGCGGGCAGCGCGACCGGCTTTTTGAAGAAATAGGCCGGTTGCCAATCGAACCGGTAATCTTTCGCCCAGATCAGAACATCTACAGAGCCGTCGGGACGATGCGCGGAGACTTCGATTGATTTCGCGAAGGGAAAGAGCAGAGGGCGAATCGCAACAACTTCGGTCGATTCGCTGATCGCGTATGAAGCTTTGACCCGACGGCTTTCGGCGCTCGCCGGAATTACGGTCGCGTGCGCGTTGATTGTCAAAGTGCGAACGAGCTTTCCGGGCGGGTCTTTCACGAAATATAGGCCGACGCTGCTGCGGTCGGCGCCCGCCTGCCCGTTTTTGCGATAGCGGACCTGAGTCACCAGGCTTGAATTGGCCGGCAACCTGATGGCCGCGCCACTCGGAAGACGGCTCACCCGATGCCCCGGCGCCCACTGGCCAATGGCTTCGGCGTTTGGCGGGCAGTTGTTCGTAGTAACGGCTTTAGCCGGGGCTTTTCCGCCTGAAGGCGGAACTATGAACAGGCTTGCGTTGTAAACCAACGTGCCGGCGCCAGGTTGAAAATCAATCGCGCTGATCCACCGATCTTCTTTCAGATTCGAGGGCAGGACGAAGCAACGCGTCTCGTCGTCGCCTTCGGGCGCGATCCTGGTCTCCTGGTCGGGCTGCAGGATCAGGTCGGGCGCGCCGAGTTCCCACTCATTGCTGGTGATCAGCTTGTCGATCTCCTCCTTCGGGTAATCTTTTGCCTCGCCGCGCGGCGCGCCGCCTTCGATCCATGAGACCAGCAATTCTACTTCGCGCTTCGGCACAGTGTAATCGTGAACGAAGCTGCCGTAGCCCTTGACAGCCTGGAACGGCGCCATCCGTTTTTCCAGAACCTCTTCCTTGATCGCCTTCGCCCACGGGCGAGCCTCTTCGTAAGTCGTCAACGGAATATCGGATTTGATTTTGCCGGGGGCGTGGCAGGCCAGGCAATTGCGTTTGAGGATGCGAACGACCTCTTTATTAAACGTCACCTTCGTGGTGATCGGTTCATGCGCGCTGCCGGTCCGAGGCAGCGGCGACGCGGACAAAAGAAAGGCGAAGGACGAAGCGGCGATTGCAAAGCGGAGGTATTGCGAGCGATTCCACATAATAGCTAAAAACCGAAGAAGGAAGTGAACACAGGCAGCGCCAATCCAGCGATGACCAATAAGACGACGATCCAGATGACGATCTTAACGAACTTGTTGTTTCTCATGGCGCCCTCCCCGGTTTCAATTGTATCTTGATTGGGCGGCGGTACGGTACAGGGAGCGGTGGCGACCTGGCGCCTCCGAAGTCGCTACTTACGGAGGCGCCAGGTCGCTACCGCTCCCCGTA
>DATCXQ010000057.1:0-10888 GCA_036565725.1 Blastocatellia bacterium | reverse complement strand
GGCTTCGGCTGCGCGGCCAGGGACTCAACCGCAGAGGCGGCGGACGCGGCGACGAATACGTCAGATTGAGGATAGTCACTCCGCCGAAGCCGACGGAGAAGGAGATAGAATTGTTCGAGCGGCTCGCCGCCGAATCGCGTTTCAACCCCCGTGATCTGATCAATGGAGGAAAGCGATGAACGGAACCGTGGGCCAGATCACAGTCTATAAGTTTGGGCGGTTCGGGCAATTCGGACAGATCGAGCGCGAGCGAGTGACTCTGGACGGCCTGGCCGCGCGCACGAAACTCCACCCGGCTCTGATCGAGCGCTTCGTCGAATACGGATTGATCGAGCCGGCGGAACGCGCGGGAGCGCACATGCTCTTCGACGTGGATTGCGTCGCGCGCGTCAGCAAGATCGAACGGTTGCGCCGCCACCTCGGCGCAAACCTGGCGAGCGTCGGGGTGATCCTCGACCTGCTCGACCGGATGAACAGATTGGAACAGGAAATTGAAAGGTTGCGGAGGATCGCTTTGTAGCGAGATGGGACTTATAGGACCTATAGGACAAATAAGTCCTATAAGTCCTATAAGTCCTATAAGTCCTATATGGATATAAATCGTTTTACAGAGAGCGTTCAACAGGCATTGGGCGCGGCGCAATCGAAGGCCGCGCGTTACGGAAACCAGCAAGTTGACGTCGAGCACCTGCTTGCGTCGCTGCTCGAACAAGAGCGCGGGCTGGCCGTCTCGATTCTCAACAAGGCCGAAATCAACGCCGATGCGCTCAAACAACGCGTCGAGCAGGAGTTGCAGCGCCTGCCCAAAGTTTCAGGCCCGGCGGGAGCCCCAGATCAAATCTACATCACGGGCCGGTTGAACCGCCTGCTGGCCCAGGCTGAAGACGAGGCCAATAAGCTCAAGGACGATTACGTCTCGGTTGAGCATTTGTTGCTGGCGATGATCGATGACATGGGCGCGACGGGGCGGATCTTCCGCGAACTCGGATTCACGCGCGAGCGACTGATGCAGGCGCTGCAGGAGGTGCGCGGCAGACAGCGCGTCACGTCGCAAAACCCCGAGGCGACTTACGAGGCGCTGGAACGTTACGGCCGCGACCTGACGAGGCTCGCCGAGCAGGGCAAGCTCGATCCGGTCATCGGCCGCGACGACGAGATCCGCCGGACTATCCAGGTGCTCTCGCGCCGGACCAAAAACAATCCGGCGCTTGTCGGCGGGGCTGGAGTCGGCAAGACCGCCATCGTCGAGGGACTGGCTCAGCGCATCGTGCGCGGCGACGTGCCCGAAAGTCTGAAAGACAAAAAGATTATCGCTCTTGACATGGGCGCATTGATCGCCGGCGCGAAGTACCGCGGGGAATTCGAAGAACGTTTGAAGGCCGTGCTGAAAGAGGTTCAGGAGAGCGAGGGCGAAATCATCCTATTCATTGACGAATTGCACACGGTGGTCGGCGCCGGCCGGGCCGAAGGCGCAATGGACGCCGGCAACCTGCTCAAGCCGATGCTCGCGCGCGGCGAACTGCACTGCATCGGCGCGACGACGCTCGACGAATACCGCAAACACATCGAGAAGGACGCCGCGCTCGAACGCCGCTTCCAGCCGGTGATGGTCGAGGAGCCGTCGGTCGAGGACACGATCTCGATCCTGCGCGGGCTGAAGGAGCGTTACGAAGTGCATCACGGCGTGCGGATCAAGGACTCGGCGCTGGTCGCCGCCGCCGTGCTCTCGCACCGCTACATCACCGACCGGTTCCTGCCCGACAAGGCGATTGACCTGGTTGACGAGGCCGCCGCGAAATTGCGAACCGAGATCGATTCGATGCCGACGGAACTCGACGAAATTTCGCGTCGCGTCATGCAGCTCGAAATCGAACGCGAGGCGTTGAAGAAGGAGCCTGACCCGGCGTCGCGCGAACGGCTGGAGAAGCTCGAAAAAGAGCTTGCCGAGCTGCGGTCGAGGGCCGACGCGCTCCGCGCCCAGTGGCAGGCCGAGAAACAGGCGGTACAGCGGCTGCGAAGCCTGCGCGAGCAGATCGAACAGACCCGCATCGAGGTCGAGCAGGCCGAGCGCCAGTACGACCTCAACCGCGCCGCCGAGCTGCGTTACGGCAAACTGGCCGAGCTTGAGCGGCGGCTGAAAGCCGAGGAAGAGACGCTCGCGAAAAAACAAGGCCAGTTTCGGCTGATTAAAGAGGAAGTCAGCGAAGAGGACATCGCCGAGGTCGTCAGCCGCTGGACGGGCGTGCCCGTGACGAAATTGCTCGAAGGCGAATTACAGAAGCTGCTCGGCCTCGAACAGGAGCTGCATCGCCGCGTGATCGGCCAGGACGAGGCTGTGACGGCGGTGGCCGAAGCCATCATCCGCGCGCGCTCGGGGTTGAAAGACCCGAACCGCCCTATCGGCTCGTTCATTTTTCTAGGCCCGACCGGCGTCGGCAAAACGGAGCTGGCGCGGGCGCTGGCCGAATTCCTCTTCGACGACGAGCGCGCGATGATCCGCATTGATATGTCGGAATACCAGGAGAGGCACACCGTGGCCCGGCTGATCGGCGCGCCGCCAGGTTACGTCGGTTACGAAGAGGGCGGACAGTTGACCGAGGCCGTCAGGCGGCGCCCCTATTCGGTGATCCTCTTCGACGAGATCGATAAGGCTCATCACGACGTATTCAACGTCATGCTGCAAATCCTGGACGACGGGCGTTTGACCGACGGACAGGGCCGCGTAGTGGATTTCAAAAACACGATCCTGATCATGACCTCGAACATCGGCAGCCACCGCATCCTGGAATACCGCGGCGCGTTCGAGGGCGAAGCCTACGAGCGAATGAAGGAGGCGGTGCTGGAAGAAATGCGGCATCACTTCCGGCCAGAATTTCTAAACCGCGTGGACGAGATCATCGTCTTCCACGCGTTGTCGGAAGAGCATCTGAAAGAGATCGTGGAAATCCAACTCGGCAGGCTGCGGCAGCGCCTGGCCGAACGTCACATCGGCCTGGAGCTGACCGACGCTGCGCGCACGCATCTGGTGCGCACGGGCTATGACCCGCTCTACGGCGCGCGCCCGCTCAAACGCGCGATCCAGCGCGAGATCGAAACGCCGCTCGGACGCCGCATCCTGAAAGCCGAAATCCGTGACGGCCAGACCGTTCTCGTCGATTTCGACCCGGCGAGCGGCGAGTTGAAATTCACCGCTCAGTCGGGGGGGCGGGTCGCCAGTGGGGCGCCGTGATCATGAATAGGACTTATAGGACTTAAAGGACATACATTCTATAAGTCCTAAAAGTCCTATAAGTCCTATTTCCGAAGAAGGAGAAAGTTTTGCCGGAAACAAAACCAACGTCGCTTTTCTTTATCTCCGCCGAGGCCGGGGCCGCCATGGCGTGGCGGCCTGCGGCGGACATTTACCGCACGCCGGAGGGGTGGGTCGTAAAATTGGAGTTGGCGGGGGTGCGACAGGAAGACGTCAATGTGGTGACCAGCGGCTCGGAGCTTCTCGTCAGTGGCGTTCGGCGCGACAGGTTCGTCGAGGAAGGGTGGAGCCATCATTCGATGGAGATTACCTACAGCCACTTCGAACGTGTGATCGAAATGCCTTGCGACCTGGACCGCGCGACCATTTCAATAGAAAGCTATGACGGCCTGCTGTTGGTGCGCGTGGGCGCCAGTCACGAGGAGGAAAAACGATGAGCGAACAGATCGAAAGCCTGCCTGTGTTGCCGATCAAGAATAGCGTGCTGTTTCCGGGACTGCTGATGCCGCTGACGGCCGGGCGCCCGTCGTCCATCGCCGCGATTGACGCCGCGCTGGCTAGCGAAGACAAAGAGTTGCTGATCATCACGCAGCGCGACTCATCGGTCGAATCGCCCACCGCGAGCGACCTTTACACGATCGGGACCAAGGCCGTGGTCAAGCGGATGATGCGGCGGCAGGACGGCGCGGTGAACCTGATCGTGCAGGGCGTCGAGCGCGTGGTGTTGATCAAGATCGATCAGACTGAGCCGTATCTCATGGCTCGCGTCCGGCTAGCGACCGTTCCGGAGGAGGCGAATACAGAAATAGAGGCCATGCGCCGCGCGATCCTGGAGCTTTCGGCCCGCGCCATTCAACTGGCGCAACCCAACGCGCCGATCGAAGTGACTCAGATGCTCGCCGAGAACGAGGAGCCGCTTCAGCTCACTTACCTGATCGGGTCGGTGCTCGGACTGCCGGTCGAGAAGGAGCAAGGATTGCTCGAAGCCCCTTCGCGTCTGGACGCGCTGCGACTGCTCCATTCTTACCTGCTGCACGAGTTGCAGGTGCTGGAACTGCGTAACCAGATCAACGTCCAGGCGCAGGGCGAGATGGAGCGCCAGCAGCGCGAATACCTGCTGCGTCAGCAGCTGCGCGCCATTCAGGAGGAGCTGGGCGAGACCAGTCCCGAGCAGGCCGACGCCGAGCTGTTCCGCAAACAGATGGACGAGGCCCAGTTGCCGGAAGACGTGCGCAAAGAGGCCGAGCGCGAATTGTCGCGTATGGAGAAGCTGCCGCAGGCTTCGCCCGATTACCACGTCATCCGGACCTATCTTGAAATCATCCTCGAACTGCCCTGGGCCAAGAGCACCGAAGACAATCTCGACGTGGCGCACGCCCGCCAGGTGCTTGACGAAGACCATTTCGATCTGAAGGAGGTCAAGGAGCGAATCCTCGAACACCTGGGCGTGCTCAAACTCAACCCGACGGCCAACGCGCCTATCCTCTGTTTCGTCGGGCCCCCGGGCGTGGGCAAGACCTCGCTCGGACAATCGATCGCGCGTTCGCTCGGCCGCAAATTCGAGCGGTTGTCGCTCGGCGGCATGCACGACGAGGCCGAACTGCGCGGCCATCGCCGTACTTACATCGGCGCGATGCCGGGCCGCATCATTCAAGCCATGCGGCGCGCCGAATCGAATAACCCGGTGCTCATGCTCGACGAGGTTGACAAATTGGGGCGCGATTTCCGCGGCGACCCGGCGGCGGCGCTGCTCGAAATTTTAGACCCGGCGCAGAACCACACTTTTCGGGACAATTACATCGACCTGCCCTTCAACCTCTCGAAAGCTTTCTTCATCACGACCGCCAACACCATCGACACGATTCCGTCGCCGCTGCTCGACCGCATGGAGATGCTGCGGCTGAGCGGCTACAGCGCGGAGGAGAAGATGGAGATCGCGCATCGCTACCTGATCCCGCGCCAGTTGAAAGAGAGCGGATTGACGGATCAGCAATTCATATTGACCGACGAGGCGCTGATCCACGTCATCAGTCGGTACACGCGCGAGGCGGGCGTGCGCCAGCTCGAACGCGCCATCGGGAGTCTGACCCGCCGCGTCGCGCTGCGCTTCGCCGAAGGCGACACGACGCCCATGATCGTCAGGGTCGAAGACCTGCCCGAGATGCTCGGCCCAGAACGCTTCTCGTTCGAGCTTACGCGCAAACAGTTGCCGGCGGGCGTCGCGACCGGGCTGGCGTGGACCGAGACCGGCGGCGACGTGCTCTATATCGAGGCGACGCTGCTGCCTGCCGGGCGCGGTCTGACGCTGACCGGCCATCTTGGGGAAGTGATGCAGGAATCGGCCAAGGCCGCGCAGAGCTTCATCTGGGCCCACGCCGAGCAAATGGGCATCGACCCGAACGTCGTGCGCCGTTCGGGCGTCCACATCCACGTCCCGGCGGGCGCGATCCCGAAAGACGGCCCGTCGGCCGGCATCACTATGGCGACGGCGCTCGCTTCGATCTACACCGACAATCCAGTGCGCAGCGACACGACGATGACCGGCGAAATCACGCTGACCGGACTCGTGCTGCCGATCGGCGGCGTGAAAGAGAAGGTTCTGGCCGCGCGCCGCGCCGGCATTAACCGCGTCATCTTGCCCAGTGAGAATAAAAAGGATCTGCGCGAACTACCTGATAACGTGCGCGCTGAAATGGAGTTCGTTTTCGCCGAACGGGTCGAGGAGGTGTTGACTGCGGCGATACCCGACCTGGCCCCGCGGCTGACTTTGCCCAAAGCAGCTTAACGCTAAGCGCTCAGGGAGAAATTTTGAGGTGTAAAGATCAGGGCATTGTTCATCGTTCATTTGTCATTGACGGAGCTGCGACATACCGCAATGACAAATGAACGATGAACGATGAACGATGAACGATGAACAATGAAACCGCCTCAATGATTTTCGGCGCCTGCTTATGATCGCGGGAACATGTCGGGATTATCAGTGAACACCGCGTCGACGCCAAAATCGAACAGGAAATGGCCCATCTCTTCGCGCGCGTCTTTGAAGCGACCGGTCGAAGCCGATCTGAACGTGTAAGGCGTGACCGTCAACCCCGCGTCGTGCGCCCATCGCGTGATTTCGGGGTTGCGCTCGATCAAACCTTTCGCCGGGCCGATGCCGTCGGCGAACTCTTTCACCGTCTTCAACCCTTCGGCCGACAGCCATCTGTTTTGCGGATCGGCGCCGATCAGAAACGTGAGCTGCAATTTCGTCTTAAAATCGGACCTCATTTTTCGCAGGCTATCGGCGCTGAACGATTGAATGATCACAGGCGTTTTCGGGTCGGCGCCGGGGCCGTCCAGGCGGTTTTTCTTCAAAATGTCGATCACGAGTTTTTCCATGTCGAAGCCGCGTTTGCCGTAGACTTCAGGCGCCTTTGTCTCCGGGTACAATCCGGCCTTGCCCCGGATCAGATCGATCGCCTCCTGAAACGTTGGGACTTTGGCGCCTTTGAACTTCGCGTTGAACCACGATCCGGCGTCGAGTCGTTTGATCTCGCCGAGCGTGAAATCCGAAACGTACCAGTGTTTCGCGGGCCTGCTGCCGGGCGACTGGTCTTCACTCACGTCGGCGCGGTAACGGTCAGGGAAGACCTCCTCGACGTCAGTCGTGCGTTCGAGCGTCAGGTCGTGCAGGCAGACCAGCGCGCCGTCCTTCGTGATCTGCAAATCCTGCTCGACGAAATCGGCGCCCTGTTCGATCGCCAGGCGGTAGGCCTCGATTGTGTGTTCGGGCGCGTAGGCCGACGCCCCGCGGTGCGCGACCAGGATCTTCTTACCCGATTGGGCGGTGACAAGAATGGCCAGACTGAAGATTGCCGCCGCTATAGCCAATCGGCGGATGTGAAATTTCATGTTCGATCCTTCTTTATGTAGCTAAATCAGAACACGTGAGATAGGTACAGTACCGCGCGCGTAAGCAAGCGGCCGTCTAATCAGTATGCCGCTTGCTTACGCGCGCGGTACTGCGCCGGCGTTATACCCGCTACTTGTTGACGGCCGCTCTATCAAGATAATCCAGCAGCGCGTTCGACATCAGTTTGACGCCGACGACCAGGCTCTCTTCATCGATGTCGAATTCCGGCGTGTGAATCATCGCGGTGACGCCCTTCTCGCTGTTTCCGACGCCGAGGAAGTAGAAGAAGCCGGGAATGACCTTCTGGTAGCGCGAAAAATCTTCCGCGCCCATTTGCGGCTTTGGAGAGATGACATTCTTCTCTCCCAGTATTTTTCGCATCACCGGCAGAGTGGCTTCTACCAGCGCCGGATCGTTGTAAGTGAGGGGAGTGTTGGCTCCGAACTCTATTTCATAACTCGCGCCGAAGGCCGACGTCACCCCGGCCAGCGTCTGCTTCATCATCTCGATGGATTTGGTCCGAACCTCTTCGTTGAGCGTGCGCATCGTGCCTTCGAGCTTCACCTCGTCGGCGACGATGTTGAAGCGGTTGCCGCCGTGGATGCTGCCGAGCGTGATGACGAGCGGCTCCTGAGTGTTGATGCGGCGGCTGCGAATAGTTTGCAGCGCCGTGACGCATTCCGCCGCGACGACCACCGCGTCAACGCCGTCGTGCGGGTAAGCCCCGTGAACCTTCTTGCCGCGAATCGTGATCGAGAACCGATCCGATGACGCCATCGCCGGGCCTGAGTTATAGCCGACCTGGCCGGCCTCGATGTTGGGCATGACGTGCAACCCGAAGATCGCCGAAGGGCGCGGATTCTCCAAGGCTCCTTCTTCAATCATAAACTGGGCGCCGCCGCGCTCGTCTAGCGGCGCGCCCTCTTCGGCGGGTTGGAAGATGAATTTGATCGAGCCGCGAACATGGTCGCGCATCTTCGAGAGCAACTCCGCGACGCCGAGTTGAATGGTCATATGAGCGTCGTGACCGCAGGCGTGTTTGATTCCGTCGTTGCGGGACTTGTACGGCTGGTTGATCGTCTCTTGAATCGGCAACGCGTCCATGTCGGCGCGGACGGCGACCACACCGCCTGGCAGTTTGCCTTTGAGCAGCGCCACGACGCCGTATTTGCCGACGCCGGTCTTGACTTCATCCAGGCCGAGCGCGCGCAATTTCTCGGCGATCACGCGCGAGGTGCGCTCCTCACGGTTAGATAGTTCGGGATGCATATGAAAATCGCGTCGCTGTTCGACCAGTTTTGCGCGCAGGCTTGCGGCGGCGCGGGCGATCTCTTCCTCGCGCGAATCCGCGGCGGTAGAGGAAGATCTCACGACCGCCGCGCCGGTCAGTAAAGCCGTAAACAATGACAGGGTCAGTATCCGCCCGGACTTCAATTTCATTTGCCGTCCTCCGATGCGCAAATTAGATTTATCGTTCTGTTTGAATGCAATGAGGTAAGTTCCACTGTCGTGACGCCTGGTCACAACGACGCGCACGTTACAGGATGAGGCCGGTTTGGTCAATTCCGGCGCCGCGATGGGGACAAACATGAACGCGAAGGAGCATGGTACAGTACGGGGAGCGGTAGCGACCTGGCTGACTCGTGAAGCGCGCGCTCCCGCAGCCAACCAGGTCGCTACCGCTCCCTGTACTGTACCGAATAATGGCTATACCGAATCCTCAACCCAAAATCGAAACCACTCCGAACGTCGCCGCCAAACGAGGCGAACGGCATTTTCTCGAAGGTCCCAAATCGCGCGGGTCGGAAGCGATGACGCTCTGGCGCGTCCTACGTGAATTCTTCTACGGCTTCCGCAAGCTCCACTTCATAGGACCCTGCGTGACCGTTTTCGGCTCGGCGCGGTTCAAAGAAGATCACCGTTATTACAAGCTGGCGCGCGAAGTCGGCGCGGCCGTGGCCGACCAGGGGTTCACTGTGATTACTGGAGGCGGCCCCGGCGTTATGGAGGCGGCCAACCGCGGGGCGAAGGACGTGGGCGGGCGGTCAATCGGCTGCAACATCATCCTGCCTTTCGAGCAGCGGCCTAACCCGTACCTCGACGCGATGCTCGAATTCCGCTACTTCTTCGTGCGGAAAGTCATGCTCGTCAAATACTCGTACGCGTTCGTGGTTCTGCCGGGCGGCGTCGGCACATTGGACGAATTGTTCGAGGCGCTGACACTGATTCAGACCCGCAAAATCCTCGACTTTCCCGTAGTGCTCATGGGCAAGGACTATTACGCGCCCCTGATAGACTTCTTCGGAGACATGGCCCGGGCGGGAACGATCAGCGAAGCGGACAATCGCCTGTTCATGATCACCGACTCCGTAGAAGAGGCTATGGCCCACATCGAAAAACACGCCATTCAGAAATTCGGATTGACCCGCGCCAAGGCTCCAAAACGGCGTTGGTGGCTTGGCGAAACCAGACTCCCCAGCCAGCCGAGTTAAATTAACATCAAACTTGAGCGGCGCTATCTTTTAACAAGCTCCACGCGACGATTCTTCGCCCGGCCCTCTTCGGTCCTGTTATCAGCGATCGGTCGCTCCTGTCCATAGCCCGCCGGATCCAGCCGGTTGGAACTGATCCCGGCGGCGGCGATGGCTTCGGCTACAGCTTTTGCGCGGGCGTTTGATAGTGTCTTGTTGGCTGCCGGGTTTCCCATATTGTCAGTATGGCCTTCCACACCGATGCGCAGGTTGGGGCGATTCTTTAACAGCGAAACGATCTCATCAATGATCGGCCGGGATTCCGGCAGGATTTCCGCCTTGGCGGTTGCGAAGTGAATATCCAACGCGACGAACCCCTCCTTATCAAGGGCAGCGGCCATCGCGTCGGCCCTGATCACCTGCTGCATGGGCACCTGTTCGACGATGTACAGAATGTATTCCCGTTGGGTTTGGTGGTAATACGTACTCACGTGAACCCACACTTCGATGCCATTGCGGGTCACTTTCAGAATACTGAAATCTGGTTTGCCCGAAGGGAGAACCTGGCCGCCCACAGATTTGATGGCGTTTTCATAATTGCGATGAATGGCCAGTTCCCCCGGATTCTGGTTCGGATCTTGCAGATGATAGCGGATCATCGTGTACTTGCCTTCAATAACTTGTGGCGGCTTGGTACTGAACGTATGTGAGCTAAAGCCCTTTTTTTCATAGTTTGAGATCGTATAGCCCGGCATACGATTGGGGAATAACGGGTGATCAGAGCTCCCCTTCACGTCAGGCTTGGACTGCTGAGGGGTCGCAACGATCGCTAAAAGGGCAACGAGAATGGTGAATGCAAAGTTCATAGTCGGATTCGAAGACGGCGCTTCTATACCTCCCTTGAGTGAGTTTTGATATTGGTCTTCCTGATCAAGCTCTACGAAACGCCGCCTTCAGGTGGATTCAATGATCGGATTGTTTGATCAGACAAGCCTGCATTCCAAACCATCGCGAGATACGATGGCGATTCTCAGCCACGATCCGATAGCCGATTACTTCAAGCAGTAACAGCGGCGGGATCGCGTAGATCAAAAACACCGCCAGCGACCAGGGAAACCGCCGCCAAAAAAAATAATTGACGCCGAACGCGCCCGCGTAGACCCGCCCCTTGCGCGTGATGACCTGCACTGCCCGCGAGCACTTTTCGTAATCGATCCCGAATCGCGCCAACTCGCTTTCGTCGAACGCCTGATACGGCTCGATGGCGAACCC
>DATCXQ010000046.1:0-2467 GCA_036565725.1 Blastocatellia bacterium | reverse complement strand
GGCCTGTGGCTGCTGCGAGAGGAGGGTCGCTTGCGCCGGCAGGTTGCGCGACTCACCGCCGAACGCGACCTGGCGCTGCAAAGCGAAAAGAATTTGCGGGAGCGACTCGCCGCCGAGCGTGGCGAATTAAACTCAAGGCTCGAAAATGAACAGAGACGGCTCGCCGCCGAGATCTCGCTCAACGACCAAATGCGAGCGGAGATGCGGCATACGACGCGACCGTCAGGACATCCGATCCCCGAAGGCGATTTCGTCGAACTGGCCCTGGCCAGCGGAATCGAACGCAGTTCCAGAGAGCCGCGAAGGCTGAGTATCCCGATGGGCTTGCGGATGGTAAAGCTACAACTCGAGCTTGATCCTTCGGTCAGCCATCGCGCCTATCGAGTCGAACTCAGCACCGCCGGCGGCGCTCAGGTATGGGTTCAAGAAGGACTGACCGCCCGCCAGACCGATTGGGGACGATTCGTAACCTTGATGATACCTACGCGCGCATTGCAGGCCGGCGAATACGAATTGATCCTTCGCGGCTCGACGGACGAAAAAAAGGGCGAAGTAGCCGGGTACTATTACTTCATCGCTTCGCCGTCCGACGCGCGTAGGCGCTAATGGCCAGAGTCATTCGATTCGCACAGGTCGAAAATATTATCGCTGAAGAGGCGCACAACCATGATCCACGGCAAACCTCGGCGAGTGGCGCTCCTCGCGCCGCTGTTTTATTTCTCCATTGTTTGTTCGCCAGATGATTCTTCAGGGGCGCTGTCGCGCCAGCCTCAAGACGTCCTGACCCCAGGAGCGGCGCTCGAAAGAGAGATCGGCGGAGATGAAAAGCACGTTTATCTGCTGCCGCTTACCGCCGGCCAGTTCGCGCGCATAGTCGTCGAGCAACCCGCCGTGGACGCGGTCCTGGTCCTTCTCAACCCTGACGGCCGGCAGTCGGTGGAAGTCAACAATTACCCGGCGCCCGAGCCTGAGTATCTCTCGCTGACGGCCGATACAGATGGCGCCTACCAATTGAAGATCAGCGCCGCCGACCCCAAGGTGGCGCGCGCAAAATACGCGATCAGAGTCGAAGACTGGCGCGCGGCCACGCCACGTGACGCGCAATTCGTGGAGGTCGAAAGAAAGTTTTCGGAGGCGACGCAATTGCTGCGGCGCGGAAAGGCCGATTCGCTGCCACAGGCCGCGGCGATATACCAGGACGCGCTGCGGCGATGGCGTGAGTTGGGCGAACGTCGCTATGAAATGAAGACTCTGGTTTATCTCGCGGCAATCAATGAAAGGCAGGAGAATTTTCGACGCTTTATCGAGCTTTACTCGCAGGCGCTCCCGATAGCCCGCGATCTGGGGTACCGGCGTTTTGAGGGCATATCGCTCCACGGCGTCGGCTATGGTTGGCACAAGCTCGGAGAACCCCGGAAGGCCCTCGAATATTACCGGCAGGCGCTGACCATCAGACAATCGGTTGGCGTCGTGGGTGAGATGGCGCATACCCTGGCCGCCATTGGGAACGCTCACACGGATTTGGGCGAGGCGAATCTGGCGTCGGACGCTTTCCGACAGTCATTGCCGCTGGCGCGCGCTTCGGGCAACAAAGCGCAGCTCGCCTTTGCGCTGAACTCAATGGCGTGGCTTCACATCAGGATCGCCGAGTATCAACAGGCGATCAATTTGCTTCAGGAAGCGCTCCCGCTGTGGCGCGAAACCGGCAATAGTCTCGGCGAAGCCACGGCGCTCAACCTGACGGGAATGGCTTACTCCTATCTGTTCGACATTCAAAATGCGCTGAGCTACTACACTCAATCAATAGAGTTCGCCGAAAAATCAGGCGTCCGCTTCGCCGCCGCGCAAGCGTTCAACAATCTCGGGTTTCAGTATTGGCGGCTGCAGGATTATGACCGGGCGCTTGCTTGCTACGAACGCTCTTTGCGGTACTGGCGCGAGATAGGTAACCGCGCGCAGGAATTACGGACACTCAACAACCTGGGCCTTCTGTACATTCAAAAAGGCGACACAGATAAATCGCTTGAATTATACAGAGCGGCGCTCGGCGATAGAGTGGACGGGAAGTATCTGAGAACTGACACCCCCTTCCTGAGCAACATCGGGTTGTCCCACTTAAGGCGCGGGCACGTCGAACAAGCTCCGGAAGAATTTCAACGGGCGCTGGAATGGTTTCAACGGGCGCTGCCGCTCATCCGTGAGAGCCGTGACAGGCGAATGGAACTCCTGGCGCTGGCCGGCAAGGCCGAGGCGCATCTGATGCTGAATCAATCCGAATTGGCGATGAAGGAGATCGAACAGGCCATCCTCATCGGGGAGAAGATCCGCGCGGACATCACCAGCCCGACACATCGCGTCTTGTCGCAACCCTTGATGACAGGGGTTTATAAACAGCAGGTTCATGCGCTGATGCGGCTTCACCAGGAGAATCCGTCAGCCGGTTACGATACGCTGGCCTTGCGGGCCA
>DATCXQ010000029.1:0-8114 GCA_036565725.1 Blastocatellia bacterium | reverse complement strand
CAGAACAATCAAGATTGGTACAGTCAGTAAATCGCGAAATGGCTGTTCTTCGCTCCGGAGGCGCTCCGCAAATTAGCCGGCGCCGCCAGCCCATTGATATCTACGCAAATCGTGGATGCGTTTTCGTCCCGGAGGGACGACGGATATTAGCCGGTGGTGTAACCACCGGAACCGCATCCACACAATGGTCTAGCCCTGAAAGGGCGACAGACCAATCTCTGTCCGCCGCCCCCGCCGGGGCTGGATGGTCTTTTCAACTCGTTCCGGTGGTTACACCACCGGCTAATATCCACAGCCCCTTCGGGGCAAAAGGGCGATTTCGCGATTTACTGACAGTACCTCTTGTCTTTACGCGGCGGTTTGGGCATAGGCGTTAAGCGCTTAAGCTGAATGTCAATAGTAGGGTCCGAAGGCTGAAATCCATGCCATTTCGCTCCGAAATATTTATGCGAAGAATTCACTTTCTGTGGGGTTGTATCAAATTTATCTGTTCCGGCTTATGAAGGCCCGTCCGGTTTGGCTAATGGCCGAATCACTGTTATATTCTCGCTCCACCATTCGCAAACCTTAAATCCAGGAATTACCAACAATCGGCTCTTTTACAAGCATTTCACATAAGAGTGCGCGAATGTGGTCCACCTCACATTTTCGGAGGAAATATTTAGATGGCAACAGAACATGATCATGACGGCGCTCCGGCTCCCGAACGACGTTCATTTCTCGGCGTGATCAGCGGACTGATCGTCGCAGGCGTTTCAACCGTGCTGGGCTTGACGATCGGGCGGTATTCGATCTCCCCGGCGTTCTCAACCTCGAACGAGCAGGATTGGACCGACCTCGGTTCGCTCAATGAATTCGCCGAGGACAAGTTGGTCAAGAAAAACGTAATCGTTTCGCAGGACGCCGGCTGGGGCAAATTCCAGACACAGCGTTCGGTGTGGGTCATCAAAAAAGGCGAAAGCGTGAAGATCTTTTCGGGCGTCTGCCCGCATCTCGGATGTTCGGTCAACACGCGCGCCGATAAATTCATCTGCGCCTGTCACGGCAGCGAGTGGAACGTCGAGGGCGCCACAATGGCCGGACCGACTCCGCGCGGGCTTGACACGCTCGAGTTCCGCATCGAGGACAACAAGCTCAAGGTTAAATATCAGGACTTCAAACAAGGCCTCTCCACGAAAGAGGTTCTGAGCTGAGGAGAATATGGCGGAAACGAAACTAAACAAACTCTATGACTGGCTGGACGAACGGACGGGCGTCAAGGAGATTACCCGCGAGGCGCTGGACGAGCCGATCCGCGGAGGCGCGCGGTGGGCATATGTTTTCGGCAGCCTGCTGTTGTTCCTGTTCGCAATTCAAGTAGTCACCGGAGTATTCTTGTCACTCTATTACGTGCCGAGCGCGGACCACGCGCATGCCAGCGTCTCATATATTCAGAAGGCCGTGCCCGGCGGCGCTCTGCTGCGCGGGCTACATCATTACGGCGCGACGGCGATGGTCATCCTTGCCGTGGCGCATCTGGCGCAGACATTCCTCTTCGGCGCGTACAAGAAAAAACGCGAATTGCTCTGGGGCGCCGGCGTGTTGATGCTGCTGATCATCCTCGCGTTTTCGTTCACGGGGTATCTGCTGCCTTGGGATCAGGCCGCCTATTTCGCGACCAAAGTGGGAACCAATATTGCAGGCGAGATTCCTGTCGTAGGCCCCGCGCAGCAGCGTATTATGCTCGGCGGCAATGATCTGACCACGGTAACGCTCTCGCGATTTTTCACCACGCATGTCTTCCTGTTGCCGCTCGCGCTCGCGGGCTTAGTCGGGCTGCACCTCTACCTTTTCCGCCGCGCCACGCCGGCCGGCCCTTTCCACAATCGCGACGATAAAAAGGTTGAACGGTTTTATCCGAAACAGGCCTTCAAGGACTCCATCGCGATCCTGATTTGCTTCGCCGCGCTGGTGGCGATGGTCAAATATTCGCCCGCCGAATTAGGGCCGGTGGCTGATCCGACGGCCGATTACCTGGCGCGCCCGCCCTGGTATTTCATGCCGCTGTTTCAATTGCTGAAATATTTTCCGGGCAAGTGGGCGATTATTCCTACCGTCGTCCTGCCCGCCGTTTTGTTCGGGACGCTGTTCCTATTGCCGTTCCTCGACCGGCGCGAGGAGCGGCATCCGCTCAGGCGACCTCTGGCGACCGCGCTGCTGGTTCTGGTCATCGGTGGTTCAATCGGATTGATCTTCCTCGCCAAACACCAGGACAGTACCAATCCCGAATTCGCCGGGAAGTTGAAACAGCAGGAAGAGGAGATGCGCGCATATTTCGCCAAGCCTTTCGAGCCGCAGATCGTCGGCGCCGCGGCTGCTGGGGGGAAACCGATGGAGCAGCCGAAGGCTTACGCGGAGAACTGCGCTGCCTGCCACGGCGATAACGGCGAGGGGGCGGCGATATTCCCCGCGCTCATCGGAATCTCGGCCAAGCCCCAACGGTCGAAAGATGATTTGCTGAAGATATTGGACAACTCGCGGGCCTATGGGATAAAAGCGCCCATGCCGGAATCTTTCCCGACGATGACGCAACAGGAGAAAGAGCAGGTCGTGAATTGGCTGATGCAGTTGAAGTAAATCAGCGCCGCAAGTGGTAGCGAGCGGGTGTTCATTCAGGCGCCAGCTCGCTACCGCTCGCGGTACTGATCGGAATACCTTCCCGCCACGTACTGATTCAATATCTCGATAAAGTCCGGGACTATGTTCGCGCCTTTGAGCGTGGTTTTCAGTTTGCCGTCGACGAAGACGGGCGCGCGAGGCTCTTCGCCGGTTCCTGGCAGGCTGATTCCGACGTCGGCGTGCTTCGATTCGCCGGGGCCGTTGACCACGCATCCCATGACCGCGACCTTCATCTCCTCGACTCCTTTAAACTGCTCGCGCCAGACTGGCATCTGCGCGCGCAGGTATTTTCCTATGTCGTCGGCCATCTCCTGAAAGAGCGTACTGGTCGTACGCCCGCAGCCGGGGCAGGCCGTGACCTGCGGGGTGAAGCTGCGGATGCCGAGCGATTGCAGAATCTGTTGGGCGACGACCACTTCCTCGCTGCGGTCGCCATTCGGCGCGGGAGTCAAGCTGACGCGGATCGTGTCGCCGATCCCCTCCTGCAATAAAACGGACAAGGCCGCCGCGCTCGCGACTATGCCTTTCGACCCCATTCCAGCTTCGGTCAGTCCAAGGTGCAGCGCGTAATCGCCGCGCCGCGCCATCTCGCGGTAAACATCGATCAGGTCCTGAACGTCGGAACACTTCGCGCTGAGGATGATGTGATCGCGCGAGAGGCCATAACTCTCGGCGAGGCGCGCCGACTCTACCGCGCTCCGCACTATGGCCTCCTTCATCACGTCCTTGGCGTCGAGCGGGTCGGGCAATTTGGCGTTCTCGTCCATCAGCCGCGCGAGCAGCGCCTGGTCGAGCGAACCCCAGTTGACGCCGATGCGCACCGGCTTATCGTTTTCGAGCGCGACATCGATCATCCGCTTGAAATTATCGTCGTGATGGCGTCCCGCGCCTACGTTGCCCGGGTTGATGCGGTATTTTGCCAGGGCGCGGGCGCACTCTTTGAATTCGCTCAATAGGATGTGGCCGTTGTAGTGAAAATCGCCTATGACCGGCGTGTTATGCCCGGCGTCGCGCACACGCGAGACGATTTCGGGCACGGCGGCGGCGGCATCTTTGTTGTTGACCGTGACGCGAACAAGCTCCGACCCCGATCGGGCCAATTCGATGACCTGTCGCGCGGTGGCCGGCGCGTCGGCCGTGTCGGTGTTGGTCATTGATTGCACGACGACGGCGTTCAGGCCCCCGACATACACGCCGCCCACATTGACGGCCACTGAATTCCTGCGATTGATTTTAGCCATGAAACTTTCCAGGTCTTTCCGAATTGGGTTCAAGAAAATATAAGTATAAACCGGCAGGCGATATTTCAACCATTCATCAAATAGGATTTATGAGACTTAGCGCGGTTTGCAGTTGGATGTACGGTAGGGGCAGACCTGCGTGTCTGCCCCTGATTGGGTATACACACAACCACAGGGGCAGACCTGCGTGTCGGCCCCTGATTGGGTATACACACGACCACCGGGGCAGACACGCAGGTCTGCCCCTACACTGATTTGCAAATCGCTCTATAGCTCCTATCGTATTTTGATCTCCATCCCGGGCGAGGTCTCGCGGCCCTCGGCGTCGATCACATAGAGCAAAGCGCGGCCAGGGAACAATGTCGCGGGCAAGGCGAATCGGATGCGATTGTCGCTTTCGCTCCAACCCGAGGCGCCTGCGGTCACCGTGTACTGACGGGCGCGGTAATCCCGATCGGTTTGTTCGACGATCACTTTGTTGCCGGACGCGGAGAATAGCCCGAAGAGCGACACTGTGGCTCCCGCGGGATAATCGCCGCCGCCCTCGGCGCCGCCCTCCCTGGCAATTGCTCGACACGGGCGCCAGCGGGGTACGCAGCCCTTGCAGGAATAGGCGATCACAATCGCGCTTTCGCGCGACTCCAGGCGTTGCCGGTTGATCACGTGAACGGTCGCCTGGTACGTCAGGGGGGAATTGTCGGGCATCTTCGCGGTAATCCGCGTGGGAGATTCAGAGAGGATGTTTTTGCGCGGCAATATGCGGCTCCGTGTGACCTGTCCCGGCCCGAGCGTTTCGATGACGACCCGGTTGCCGGACGGCGAGAATCTGGCCCCGCTGATCGAGATCACGGCGCCCGGCTCGATGGCCATCATCGGGTCGGCGGCGTTGAGCACGCCGCAATCCCCGTCGATCTGCGGGCATTCGGCGCATGAGAGATCGATTGTTCGCGCGTCCGAATCTATGCCGCGCGCGTCGGTAACGTAAAACCACACGGGGCCGGGCCTTCGGGCGGTCGGGATCGACAGGTTGATTTGCGCAGGCGACTCGCTCCAAAGCGCCTTATTATCGCGCGGCAGCTTGAAATCCCGCGCGGCCTGATGAAAAGAGACCGTATTGCCGGAAGCTGAGAACAGCGCGCCGCCGCTGGAAGCGTGGATCGAAATTGACGCGTCCGGGTTCAGTCTGAAATCGGCCGCGCCTTGTTGGTTTACCGCGCCCGGCGGTTCGAGGCGAATGCGCGGGCATCCCGTATATTTCGCTACCTGCTGGTCAGATATCTTTCTCCGAAACGTTTCGCTGAGCAGCGTCGGCTCCAACCGGTCGCCGGCGGCGCGGATGAGTCCGAACCGTTCGTCGACTGCGGCATAGATTCGCCTGTTGTCGATGATCTGCCAGAAGATCGCGTAAGAGACCTGGAACGCGCCGTCGCCTTCTAACGCGTCGAAGACCTCGTTCAGGTGATTGGCCGCGTTGCACTCGCCGTGGCGCGTGCGCTCGAATCCGAACTCTCCGATGATGAAATTCCGCTCGTTGATCTCCGGCCTGGTCGCCTTGACTTTCGACAGCGCAAAACTCAGATCGTTCTTGAAGCGCCGCTTCAGGTCCTCGTCAGGAGAGCCTTGTTTATCATTGACGCTCTCCCAGGCCGAGTAGGAGTAGTAATCCACATCGACCTGTGGGGCGACGTAATCGATCACGCAGCGGTTATTCAGCGGGTCTTCATTGATCGGGTCGGCGACCGGCGTCCCGCAGAACGCCTTCTTGTCCTTCAGGCTTTTAACTGTGCTGAATTCCAGGCCCGAAAACAAATGGGCGCCGCTCGACGGATAATTTCGCCTCGCCGACTTCACGCCTTCGGCGCGCGCGCGAACCCACCGGGTGTAAGAATCCCACACCGATCTCTTGTTGGAGAGGCCGCGGAGCGCGTTGTCGCCTTCCCAGTTCAAAATGATAAACGTCTTGCCTGCGAACGCCGGGTTGTTGAGCAGGTATTCGCCCAGCCTTTCGATCTCGTCGCGTTCCACGGCGTATTCGGAATCCGTGTAACCGTCGACCCAGTTGGCGCCTATGTCGCCGGTCGAGTAGGCCGTCAGTAAATATGTCTGAAATTGTGGGTCACGAAAAAGCTTATCGTAAGCAGGACTCTTCGCGACCTGAACCAGGTCGGTCGCGCCGGGAGGGTTGACGTCATAGACGCGTTGAATGTCGAGCGTCCCGATAAAGATGCGGATCGTGCGGCTGCCCAATTCGGCGACCTTGTTCGACCCCCAGTTCAGCAGATCAATCGAGCCGTCGCGGGGAAAGGCCGAATCGTTAACGTTCCAGTTATAGACGCCGAAACGATCCGCCCGTCGCGTCGGCGCCGGCGGGACTGGTTGGCTATCAGACGATTGAGGCTTCAGCGTCGATGATTTGAAACACGCGGAGCAAATGATGATAAATGCAAAGAGGATCCGAAAGATCAAATTCTGCATAGGACTAATGGGATATAAGACTAATGGGACTGTCCTATAAGTCCCATTAGTCTTATAAGCCCTATTGGGATTATCAGTGTCAATGATCCTGGCCGAGCCGGTCGTCGACCAACTCGTATGGCGCCTCGCCCGAGCGGATCGTCCAGCCGATCAGCGCGGCCACGGTGAAGAGCGCGCCGCCGACCCACCCCAGCCACCTCGGCTGCGTGGTGATGATCCATCCGCCGAGCACTGGACCGATGATGCGGGTCAAGCTTTCGATGGAGGTCATGGCGCCGAAGACGCCGCCGCGCCGGTTGGGCGGGGCGGAATGCGCGATGAGGCTGGTCAGCGACGGGCGCGAGACGCTGTGCCCGAACGAGAAGAGGATCGCCACGAAGATCAATTTCCACCAGACGTCCACGGCCACGATGTAATATAGCCCCGCCGCGCTGGCCACCAAACCGATCATCAGTGACCTGTGTTCGCCGAACCGTTTGACAATCGGCCCGATCAATCCGCCCTGCCAGATGACGCCCAACAGCCCGACCAGCGCAAGAAAATATCCGGCCTGCTTGATGTCGAAGCCGAGTTGATTTTTGGCGAAGAGCGCAAACATCGTCGTGTAGAGAGTGAACGGCAGCGACAAAAAGAAAAAGACCGCCAGCAGCGGCCTCAACTCGACGATGCGGAAATAGCCAACGACGCGCGTGTACATCGCCAGCCCGCGCGGACGCGCTTCATCGCGTTGATGCTGTGTTTCGGGCAGTAGCCGAAACGTCGCGATGATGCTGGAGAGTGAAAATAAGGCGGCAAGGTAAGCCGTGATGTCATAGCCGAAATGGGAGGAGATGATAGCGCCCAGGCCGGGGCCGATGGTAAATCCCAAACCGAATGAAACTCCGATGATCATGCCGAAGACTTTGGCCCGATCCCGAGGCTCGGTTATGTCGCTGATGTAAGCTTGCGCGACTGTCAGATTCCCGCCGGACAGCCCGTCAATCATCCTGCCCACGAACAGCCATGCCAGAGGGTTCGGCAGATGCATCGCCAGTCCCAGCAGGATAAACCCCAGAAACGACCCGAACTGGCTGTAGAGCAGGACCGGTCTTCTCCCCCATGAGTCGCTCAAATTCCCCAGAATCGGCGCCGCGATGAATTGGCAAAGCGAATACGACGCGATCAGCGGTCCGACCGAGGAGTCCGCCGCGTTGACCTGGCTCGCGTAAAACGGCAGCAAAGGCAGAATGATGCTGAAACCGAGAATGTCAACGAAGACGACGATGAAGATGGGAACGAGTTGTTTGTTAATAGGCATAAAATACGGGCGCCTGAGCGACTGGTCTTAAACTTTCGGGCCTCAATGAAGCCGAACAACCGGCCACTGCTGAGAACATATAAATGGAAAATAGAGCGTGGAATAACAGAGCGGGCAGTCTAGCATCAGGCCGAAGATTTTTCTATCGCGACTTCGTCGCCGGAGCGACGGTGTGACCTTAGGCCGGCGTTTATGGTGTTTGAAAAATAAATGCAACAACACCTCCTCGTCGCCGCAGCGACGGTTGATCCTAGCCCGGCTTTTCAAAGCTTGTCGTTACCCAAATCTTTACTCGAAACACGTATGTCAAATCCTAGCCCGCGAATGCGGGCGGCAGAATAGAGCCTGGGGTGGAGCGCAGCGGAACCCCAGGTACGACCAGCATTTATCGCACAAGCCCGCGAAGCGGGCGACAGCGATTGGCCCAATCTCAATGATGATGA
>DATCXQ010000027.1:0-15462 GCA_036565725.1 Blastocatellia bacterium | reverse complement strand
CCCCGTTAACCCGCGCAACACGAGCAGGACGTGCGCAAAGTGCGGGCATATAGAGAAAGGCAATCGCATTGCTCGGGGACAGTTTTTGTGCCGATCGTGTGGTCATTTCGATCATGCGGATATAGTCGGCGCAACTAATATTGCCACTGCCGCCAAAGTCGCCTGGCGGGAAGTCGCGGAAAAACGGCTGACAGCAGCCGCGTAGTACAGCGACAAGCTCCACCTACAACGCGTTAGCGTTTAGGTGGAGTGGGTGACTAGACAGTTGGAGCCAGCTTCGCATGCTGAACGCCTCGCGTTTTTGCATGCGGAGCTTCATTACAGCAGTTTTCACATGGATGAATAGCCACAGAGGGCGCCGCAGAACACAGAGAGATCATTAAATTCACTCTGTGCCCTCTGTGTTCTCTGTGGCTAACCGTCTTCATACCTCTGAAAATCAGTATAAACTACGCTTCCCCATGTTATTGGCGCTGGCGTAACTCGCGGACTCCGCGTCCAAGCCGACGGCGCAGTAGCGTTCGTAACGTCGCGCCGTCGGCGTAGCCGACCATGGATGCGATTTCGTCTACGCTGACGTCGCTGGTTTCCAACATATGCGCCGCGCGTTCCACCCTCAGGTCCTGGAAATACGAGAGAGGGGATTTGCCCAACACCTGGCGCATCCTCCGAGCAAGCGTGCGTTTGCTCGTCGCAGTCGCGCGCGCGGCGTCCTCCAATGAAAACCCCTCCGCAAGACGGTCGCGCGCCCAGCGTTCGAATTGCTCGACCAGGGGGTCCGCATGAGCCAGGTGGTCCGGGATCGCATAGACCGACTGTGAGGGTCGGGTGTCGACGATCAAATATTTCGCAGTCAAAGTAGCCAACTCAGGGCTGACGCGGCGAATCAGCCAGAGCGCAAGGTCAAGATGGCTAAGCGCGGCGCCGGCGGTCACGAATTGAGCTGAGCTGAGGATCATACGCGACTCGTCGAGCCGCACCTTTGGATAACGCTGGCGAAACAACGGCGCAAGCCACCAACTCGTAGTCGCGTCTTGATCGTCGAGCAACGACGATTCTGCGAGAACGAACGTGCCTGTACATGCCGCCGCAATGACAGCGACGTTATCAGCCCATCGCCGCAGCGCATCCACCGCATCACGCACATCCGAGCGCCCCAATGCCCCCTGCAAAGGAGCCGGCAGCTTGCATCCAATCGCCGGCACGATCACCCAATCCGGCGTGGGAAGGCTGGCGGCGGGAACAACCGGCACACTCAATCCATGCGAGGTGCGCGCGATTTTCCGCATGCCGACGATAGCGACATCGAAGCGCGGGGAGCTTAGGCCAGACATCTCGGCCAGTTCGTTTGCAGCGCCGAATGTGTCCAGCACTGTCGCCAACCCCGTGTCGAAGACGTCATCAAGAGCCAGGACATGGATTTTCATGGCAAGAATGATATCAACATTGTCAATTTCGACAATAGGCGCCGCTGTCCCATGAGCCTATTATTCGTTTCGTCTGTTCAATCCACATACATACATAAAGGAGAAACGAAATGGTTAAGTATGCATTGTTCGCTCGCCTGGAAGCCAAACCCGGCAAAGAAAACGATGTCGCGAAATTCCTGGAAACAGGACTAACACTGGCCCAGCAAGAATCAACAACGCCGATCTGGTTCGCCCTGCGACTGGGGCCGACAACCTTCGGCATATTTGACGCGTTCACTGACGAAGCCGGACGTCAAGCCCATCTGAACGGCCCGATTGCTCAAGCGCTCATGGCGCAAGCTTCGGAGCTGCTCTCACAGGCGCCATCTATTGAGCCAATCGAAGTTCTAGGCGCGAAGTTGCCTGGATGACCCTGTTTGGAATTGCGGGCAGCAGAGATGGAAGAAAGGGTGAAGGGGTGAAGCGGGGACAAGGACATTCACCCCTTCACCCCTTCACCCTTTCACCCCGTCTCTCCATCCCTCCGTTTCATCTTCTGCGCGACTTGCTAGCGGTCTTCTGCGAGATTCGCAGCCCGATCTCATGCTCCCTGGCGAACCGCTGAAAGATGGCGTAGAAGGCGTCGCGGTCGCGGGAATTTATCACGGCGGCGGCGTCGGCTGATTGAATGACGTAAGGATAGCCGTTGCCGACGACCACCTCGGCGATCACCAGGTCGATCACCTGACTGAGAAGTCCTCGTTCGAGGACCCAGAGCGGGATCTCCAGCCGCGCGGGCGGCGCCGTGGCGCTGGTTTTGAGGTAAACGAAGCCGATGCCGCGGCGGTACTCTTCGAACTTTTCCAGGACGCTTAGTTGTTTGCGGTCGGCGCCGCCGCGAGCGCAGACGAACATAGGCGTGCGCGCGCCCCAGGTCAGCCGCGAATCTACAAGCCAGGCGTCGTGAATCTTTTCAGCGTCGTTCAGTTTGAAGAGGCTCGCGGTCATATGAACGAGGTCGCGCGAGCGGCTGCCGTCGACGTAACCGACCAGGGGGACTCCTGTCTTCTCGGAAGAACGCAGCAATTCAAGCATGGCGCGGACGTGGCGCTCCTGCGCCTCTCCCTGCAGCCGGTCGGCGAAGGAGATGACGAGCGAGCTGTCGAAGAAGGCCACCGCCAGCTTCGCGTCGTCGCCGCCCGGCGCCGACAGCTTCTCCATCGTCGCGCGCAAGGATTCTATCTCAAGCTCGAACCGGCGCAGGTTGATCTGCTGTTCCGAAATCACGTGATCGTCGCCGAATTCGACTGTCAGGTCTTCGGGCGTGAGGACTTCGAAGCGGGCGTCTTTGACGTAGCGCCCGTCGACAGTGTGCCGGTTCTCGAACCAGGCGACCTGCACCGCCGCGACCGGGATGCTGAAATCGTCGTCGGGCCTGATCTGGCTTCCGTCGACGGCGAAGGTCGGGTGATCGAGCAGCGCGTCGAAGGCCCACTCCCGCGCCTCCTGATGGTTCTTCCACTTGTGCGGGAAACCGATGCGCAGCCCCGCAGCCGCGTCGAATTCCTCCGTGGGCAAAGCCCCCGGCGTTTCCACTGTCGCCAACTTTCGCGTCAATTCACTCGAAGGCAGCATCGCCATCCGGTCGAGCGCGTCGTGATATTTGCCGGCCTCGTCCTGAAACGAATCCTCGAAGGCGACGAATTGGTCGCGCTTGCTTTGTAACTGCTGGAGTATTTTGTCTGTTTGAATCATTCCACACTCTCCACCTTGCCATCACTGCGCGCCTATGTTAGCTTTCCGGCTGATTTTCCGCAGCATTTTTCCGTAAAAAACCCAAACCTTATTGGAGGCTGGTATGACAATTACAGAGCGCAAGAGCGGCGACGTCACCATTCTCGACGTTGAAGGGAAGATTCTTCTCGGCGAAGGTGACGTCCAGTTGAAGCGCAAGATCGACGAATTGATTGAACGCAGCGAGACCAAATTGCTGTTGAATCTGGCCAACGTGCCGTATATGGACAGCGGCGGTCTGGGCGAGATCGTCCGCAGCTACACGACCGTCAAGCGGGCCGGCGGCGATCTGAAGCTCCTGAACGCGACCAAGCGCATCAGCGACCTGTTGACGATCACCAAGTTGATCACCGTCTTTGAGATCTTTGAAGACGAGGCCGCCGCGGTCAAAAGCTACGCCTGATCGTTGATTCAAGAAATCCCGTCTTAATCCCGACCGCGTCACGACCGTAGAGGATGCGGGAGAGCGCCGCCGCTGGATCGTCTCCGGCGGCGGCGTTGTCCCGTGTCTTCTGCGGTTTTTTATTTGTGGCATTATTGATTTCGATTGTGTGTAGAGGAAGAAAAACCACGGGGGACGCAGGGATCACGGGGATAAATCAGGTAGAGCGATGACTTTTCACTGTCTTTTCCCCGTGGCGCCCGTGCTCCCCGTGGTTGCTACCATACATGCAATCGCATATCGTTCTATTTCGCCGCGCCGTATTTTTTCAAAATCTCCACTGTCTTTTCTATCGGTAAAGCCTCGACTCGATGGCCGTCGCGGCCCGTGACTGTCGTGGCCTTGAAGAGCGAATTGTAGATCGCTTCCTCGGTCGCTTCGACGACGGCCTCGAAGAGGGGCGACATGGCGTCGTTGCCGAGGGTCTGCGCGCTACGTAAGTTGTCGCCAGCGCGAATCCGGTTCGCGACGCTGAAGGCGATGACGTAATCGCCGCTGCCGTTGGTCGAAGGCGAGCCGGTGCGCGCGAGTCCCAACATCGCCCGCGCCGCCAACCGATTCAGGTTCCGCGCGTCCATCGGCGCGTCGGTCGCCACCACCATAATGATCGAACCGTCGGCCGCATCGCCGATCCGGTCAGCGCCGCTCACGCTACTGATCTGTTCCTTTAGGTAATATTTGCCAAGCTCGCGCCCGACCGGCGCTCCTTTGATCGTCAACACCCCGCCGTAATTCGACTGAACCAGAACGCCGACCGTGTAACCTCCAGTAACGCCCGTGGCGGCAGACCCCGGGGACAGCGATTGCGGTATCACGCGCGACGACGTGCCGACGCCGCCCTTCCAACCGAATGCTACTGTGCCGGTTCCCGCGCCTACCGAGCCTTCTTCGACAGTCCCCTCTTTCGCGGACTTGATCGCGGCGAAGACCTCGTCGCGCCCTACGTGACGGCCCCGGATGTCGTTCAGGTAGCCGTCGTTAGTCTCGGCGACAATCGGGTTGATCGAACGGACCTCCTCGTTGCCGGGAAGCTGGAGCATCCATTCGATCAGCGCGTCGGCGACGCGGGGGACGTTCAAGGTGTTGGTCAACAGGATCGGCGTCTCAATCTCGCCTAGTTCATTCACCTGAGTCGAACCCATCAATTTGCCGAAGCCGTTGCCCACGAATATGGCCGCCGGGACTTTTTCATGAAAGAGGTTTCCCGAATGCGGCAAGATCGCCGTCACGCCCGTTCTTACATTGTCGCCTCTGATCAAGGCGCCATGGCCCACGCGGACTCCGGCGACGTCAGTGATCGCGTTGTTTTTGCCCGTGGGCAGAATGCCGACGACGACGCCCAGGTCGCGGGCGCGAGGGCGGAGAGTTTGGTTTGTCGTTTGGCTCATTGTTTTAAAGGCGAAAAGCAAAAGGCAAACGCATAAGAGCAGAAGCGAGCGCGACGGGCGCGGCCATTGTCGTCTTTCTATCTTCATCGCTTTCATTTCGTTTTCCCCGGGCGATGCCGTTGAAGATTTCACGAGCGGGAATGGAACAGAATCAATCGTCGCGGCGTCAAATCGGATCATACATCACCTCTGTGGGTTTCCACATCACGGCGACGGCGTAATCACGCTCGCGGGCTTCGCAGCGACGCTTACAATCGGCGCCTCAATGCATAATGCGAGGGGTGAAGCAACGGAGCAGAAAGGGAGTTGGAGCAAGATGCGCTTTCCCATCCCCATTCCCTACTCCCCATTTGCTTCCCCTTCTTCACCCGAATTGGTCAAGTGATTGAGGGAAATCACTATGTATTCCATTCGCCCGCCGGCGATCATCGCCTTTTTTCTGATCGTCGCAGTCTCGATTCCACAATTGCTGTTTTCGCAAACGGCGCCGAAGCCGGCTCAACCGAAACAGCCCGCGCCGCCGAAGCGCCAGACCAGGCGGCAGCAGCGCGCCGACGCTCTGGCCGCGGTGATCAGCGATTTGTTGAGACTTGATCCCCTCCCACCCCGGTCGCTCGATGAAAAAGATTCGGAGAACGCCAACGCTTCATCGAAAGAAAAGGGGGAACCGCCTGCCGACGATGCGCCGATCAAAGAGCTGATCGCCTTCTGGTGGCGCCAGGATCATGTGGCAAACATCCCGAAGCTATCAGACAAAGTCCGCCAGCGTTTGCTTGAAGCTTGTGAAGTTCGCCCCGAGTTGACGGCTGGCCTGATTGAATGTCTGCCTGAAACCCCGGACGCGGACGATCGTCTGTACAAGCTCCTCGAAGAAGAGGAGGAGAACTACGCCAATTGGAAGACCCATCTCCAACACTGGCTGCTGCGCAACAGCCGATATTTTCGCGATGACCTGATCGTGGCGGCGCGCGAAGAGGCCGCGAATGGAACTCCGCCCGGCGATAACTTGCGGTCGCTGGCGCGGCTCGATTGGGATGCGGCCAGACCCCTGGTGGAAACTCTCGCGTCCGCCGGTAACGCTCAGATGACGCCGGTCGCGTTGTCATTGCTTTACGAACGCGCGCAAGCCGTCGGCGATTCCTCGATGGCCGAAAAGTACCGCGCGCTGTTGAAAGCGATCGTCGTCAACCACCAGGCGCCTTTCGTGTCGCGTCAGACGGCGCTGTCGAGCCTGGCTAAAACTGAGTGGAATGGGCAGGAGGAATGGGTCATCTCGCTCTTCGCCGACCCGGCGCTTAGCAGATTGGAAGAAGATGAGCGCGAAAATAGCAGCGGATCGAAATATCAATTTGAATTGGATATCAGAGGGGAAAGATATACCTTCAACGTTCTTTCGCCTCTAATGGACGTGAATCCGCAGAGATGGCTTCCAGTAATCAGCAACCTGGTCGGCAATAACCAGCGCGCGGCTCATCAGTCGGCGGTGGGATACCTCACCATATACCTGAGTCGCGAATCAGCCGACAAAAAATTGAAGAAGGAGATAGCGCAAAAGCTCGCGCCCTGGCTGACGGATCCGAATTGGGCCGCCGCGGATGACCGCTCCAGCTTCATCAAATCGCTGGTTGACGTGGAGGCGCCGGAATTGCTGTCGGGATTGATCTGGGTTCTGGACCACGATGGAGACAAGGCTAACCGCGCAACCGCCGCGGAAGCGTTGATTCAATATCGCGACCAGGCGGCAGTTCCCGCGCTACGACGCGCGCTCGAAAAAGAAGAGGACGAAGATCGCCGAAAGAAGATCGTGACTGCGCTGGCCGAATGCGGCGGCCTTTCGGACGACGAGATGGCGGCGGCGGTCGAGGCTTACGCAAATATGGTTATTACGGAAGCGGGCGAAGAGGAGATAGATAAGGCTAAATACGGCGATTCGGAAAAACCGCTCCCGTTGCAGGTCAGCATAGGTAGCATTCTGTATGAGAGCGAAAAGATTCAGACCACCGAAGGGTTGGCAGTCAGACTGATCGAGCGGGCGAAATTACTGCGCGCGTCGCAGCCGGCCGCCGCCCGCCGGATCCTGCGTGGCATTGAAGACGATTCGCTTCGCGCAGTAGAAATCAACCTGGTCGAGCGCATCGGCGCCGGTTGGGCCGACCTGGACGCTCTAAAGCTCTCGCTCCAGAACCGCTATTCCTTACAGAAGAGCGCCGGAGACGAGCTTTACAATCTGATCAAACAGGGCGGATACGCGGCGGGGATCGCAGCCGCGATCTTGAAAGACGAGCGCGAACATAGAGAGACGCTCGAAGGAACCGACGCGAAAGCCCAACTCGCGCTGCTCGCCGGCGCCCGTTACTTGCGCGACAAATTGCCGCTCGAACTTGCGAACAAGATGCTCGATTCGCCGAATCGAGCGCTGGCGAAGGCTGCGGAAAGATACCTGGAGGTCGAAGACAGCGCCGAGGCGCGAAGACTGATTCTGGCGCGGCGCCGAGGCGAGACGGTCATCCTCGGCGACCTAACGGCCAGGTATCATCCTGAAATCGCGCTGGAGTGGGAAGAGGCTATGCGAAATGAAATAAAAGGCGCCGGTGTGGAAGCGATATATGCGCTGACCAGGCCGAGTTCGGCCGAAGATTTTGAAGGCGTCATCGTTCGCGTTCGCGGCGGGAAGGCCGAAATAAGTCTCTATGAGGTCGAAGGTCGCAGAAACATTCGTCTGCTGACAGAGAGCGAATTTGAAGAGCTGAAGAGCTTCACCTCCAGGCAGGACGTCGAAGAGCTAGGTCCTGAGGCTTACGGCGGTAGCGCAAATTATGAATATCTGCGGCTGACAAAAGAGGGCGGGCGCAGGATTCTTCTCGACGGTTTGCGACGCGGGCCGAAAAACCCGACGCTTCACGAAGAGCTTTCGGGATTGTTCCACCGTCTGAGCAGGTCAGGAGAGTTTGTCACGCGATACGCGATTGAAGACAAAATTCCCGGCGTCGAAGTTCTCCTGGCGGATAAAAAACAGGAGGCGGTGATGGTCTGCGGAGAAGGACGTGAGATTCGGGTTCTGGTCGGAGAGAATGGGGCCGAATACAAACGCAGCTCTGACGAGGCGATGCCCGAATGGCGCGAATTTTCATCGGGCGCCCCGGGCAAAGTGGCTGATGAACCCACGGCTTGTCGCGTATCTGGCCTGATCGAGGCGTCTATGAAAATCAGGTGGAACGATCATTTCAGCGGAATTCGCTTGCCGACGCGGTCCGGCGACTCCTGGATTTACGCCTCGTATGGCAAAGCCGCCGGGGTATGGAAATTCGAACTCGGGGATGAGCCGGCGAAGATCATCGGCGGCGATTACTCTCATCCTGTCGTTACCCCAGACGGCAAATGGCTGGTGGCGATAAAATCCTGGAGCGAAGGGGGAGAATACTCATCGCAACTTGTACGCCATAATCTGCGAACCGGCGAAGAGTTCCAGGTCAATTTGCCGGACAGCGTCTTTCGCCCGCCGTTCATGTATCTCGCGGCGCACGGTAAAGTGTTGCTGGGGCACTCAGGGCATCACAATTCGCATTACCTGGGACCGGTGAATCATTTGCTCGACGCCGAGACCGGCGCCATTCAGGAGGCGAAGGGCGACTTCGAGCCATTGAACGATGATTTCGCGCGCGAATTACAACCCACGGGGAAACCGAATGAGGTCTGGGCGGCGATTCGCAATTGGAAAAAAAGATCGACTAGCTTTGGGCGTTACGATATCAGGAACTTCGTCTTTACCCCGCTCATCGAATTGCCGGGGTTGGGTCTGAGGAACAGCGATTTCTGGGTTGATGTGAACGCAAGCAAGATCTGGTTCACCTATAAAGGCCATCTGTTGCGGATTCCGTTGCCTGCAAAATCGAAGTGAATGTTTATGAAACCACGACTCGCAGCTTTCTTTACCGGCGGCACGATCTCGATGCGGTTCGATCCGGCGACCGGCGGCGCCGTGCCCGCGCTTTCGGGCGGAGAGATCATCGCGCAGGTTCCGGGACTCGATGAGATAGCCGATTTCGACGTGATCGATTTCGGCAAATGGCCCGGCCCGCACGTCACGCCTTCGCGGATGATGGAATTGGCCCGCGCGACGCGAGAGAAGCTCGCCGACGAGAGCGTCGCAGGCGCTGTCGTCACGCACGGCACCGACACGCTCGAAGAGACGGCCTATCTGCTCGACCTGGTTTTGAACGAGGAGAAGCCGGTGGTCTTCGTCGGCGCGATGCGCAACAGCTCGGAGCTGAGCTGGGACGGGCCCGGGAATCTGCGTTCTGCCGTTCGTGTAGCCGTTGACACGCAGGCGCGGGGCCTCGGCGTGATCGTGGCGATGAACGACCAGTTGATCGCTGCCGCCGAAGCCACCAAGACCCACACCGAATCTACAGACACTTTCCAGAGCCGCGATTTCGGTCCGCTCGGATTCGTTGACAAGGACCGCGTGATAGTCGCGCGCCGCCCGGTCCAATCAGTGGGGCGCGAACACATCGTCACGGACAGGATAGAAGAGCGCGTCGACGTGATCAAAATGGTCGCCGGGGCGGACGGACGCTTTATCAATTTCGCGATTGACGACGGCGCGCGCGGACTGGTGATCGAAGGCCTCGGCCGCGGCCACGTCACAGTCGCCGCTTTGCCCGCGATCGAGCGCGCCGCCGAGGCCGGCATTCCGGTCGTCATCACATCGCGCTGCCCGCGCGGGCGTGTGCTCGACACTTACGCTTACGAGGGCGCGGGCCGCCAGTTGCGAAAGATGGGCGCGATCCTGGGCGGAATGCTTCCGAGCCATAAGGCGCGGATCAAATTGATGCTGGAACTTGGCGCGGGATGGGGCGTTGAACGTATCAGGAAATCCTTTGAAGCTTAGAGGTAGAAATCATGCCCATTGCTAAAAGACATATTACTGCCCGTCCATTCGGAGTAATTCTTGTCCTAGCGCTCTTTCTCCTATGCCCTCTCACTCTGGCCAGCCAATCGGAACAAAAGCAAGGCCAGACTGAGGACACGTTTGTAGCCCAGCATCGCGAGGCCACGCGGAAAAATCCTGAAGGGGTGTCATTCACTCTTCGGCTTGAGGAAGACAAAATTCAGTTCAAACCTGGCGAGATCATCCCCGTAGAGCTCAGCTTCACCAGCGACTTACCGGACACCTATGACCTTGATAGCGCGACCTATGATCGCGGGGGCAGACTAAACCTGGATAAATATTTCCTCGATCATAAAAACGGCGTGGTCGATCCGTTGATAGATTACCCGCCCGCAGGAGCTGGCGGCGGAATCAGATCGATTCCGACCCTCAGCGAAAAGCCTCACAAGATGACCTTCGATTTGAATGAATGGTTTCGATTTGATCAGCCCGGCAAGTTCCGGCTCTATGTCACCGCGCCGCGAGTCTTGAAGAAAGACGAGAGGCAATTCAGTAACGGCGCGGAGGTCACATCGAATATAGTCGAATTCGAGATACTGCCGCGCGACAACGAATGGGCCGAGCAAGAGTTGCAGGCGATAACGCGGCTACTCGACACAAGTAATCCGAACTCTGATCGAAGGCCTGTTTGCCGCCGCTTGGGCTTTTTAAACACTGAGTCCGCGGCGAGCGAAATGATCCGCCGGTTTGGCGCGCCTCTGGACGTGTGCGGATATGAGTATTCAAGGGGATTGATAGGCTCCGCGCATCGCGCCTTCGTCGTAAAGGAGATGGAGCGGAGGCTGGAAGCGCCGGACCAGATCGTTTCTGACTCATATATGTTCACGCTGTCTCATATGGCCGCCGCTATGCGGGAGAAAGAGCAATTGCCATCGCCTGCTGAGCATCCGAATGACGAGAGACAAGCGAACGCGGTCTTCGAGACTTGGCAAAAGCGGAGTGATTCTAGGCAGAAATTACAACTTCAATACGCCGAGCGGCTGATGTCTGCCTTACCTGGTAAGCAGGGAAAAGCACGGGCGATCACTACGCATACCTTGCTGGAGATATTATGGAATAATAGTTTGCAAGGCATGCAGCCGAGTTTAACCAATCCGAGGCGACCTGGAGGACTCAATCCCGAAATAATTAAAAGGCTCGCCTCCGAAATCATCGTGGTTTTTGACGATCTTCCGAAAAATATACAAAGGGGTTTATTGGGTTATCGATGGACGCAGTTGGCCGGCCCGGCGATGCTGCCAGTTATTCGCCGCATCCTCAATGACAAACCGGCCGATGATCAGTCATACGAGAGCAGAGAGTTGCGGGGCTTGGCGATTCAACGGCTTTACGAGCTGGCGCCCGACGAAGGGCGCAGGCTGATTATCGAAGAACTCCGCCGCCCCTCTCCCAGGATCCGGCCGACCGCGCTTGAGCTTTTACCGGATGAGACGCTTCCTGAGCTGGAGGAAACACTGGTCGAGAATTTAAAGAAGGCGCTATCAGAAGGAAGAGGAGACGTGGACATGATCAGCATGTTGATCCAGCGTTATGCGACGGCCTCGGTTGCGTCGCAGGTCAGAGATGTTTACGGCGACAAGGGCGGTAAGTGGGCCTGCTCAATTCAATCGGCGCTACTCGCTTACTTCCTGCGGGTAGATGCGCCGATGGGGATTGAACTCGTCAAACAGGCCCTGGGCGCGCGCGGCCCCGAATATACGCATTGCTACGCCGCGCTCCTCCTCGAGGTCGCGAAGCCGCGCATGACTACCGAGCTTGAGGCTTTGGCCATTGACAGCCTCGACGATCCCGATCTCGAAGTTGTGACTCACGCGGCATCAACGCTCGGCCAGTTTGGTTCGACCGGCGCGGAAAAGCCGCTCTGGCAGAGGCTCGAAAAATGGCTTCAGGAATGGAAAGGGCGCGCGGGGGAGTTACCGAAAAATTTCGATAGCGCCCATCCGAACAATTGGCATAAACAGGTCGGCCAGGCTCTGCGACAGGCGCTCTCACAAGGGGCCGCGTGGCTGATAGATCGCGAAAAGCTGGAAAGATTGCGGCAGTCGTGTCTGGACAAGGATGAGTTGCAACAATTCGGCTATCAGGCCGGAGACCTGTCCGGCGAAATTCGCGTCGACTTTCATCCGGGTTATGACAGGTGGGGAACCGCTCTAGTCGCGCACTATCAATGCAATTCACTCGCGGGGCTTAAAATGAAATTGAGCCAGTTTCCGAAAAACACGACATTCACCTGGAATTTAAACAATCAAGATCAAGAGGCGGCTGAGCAGGTCTTTTCAGAGCTGAAAACATTCCTCGAGGGAAAGGGAATGAAGCTGGAAAAACGAAAAGATCAGTAATTGCCACGCCTCATTTCAATGGACGCAAAACTCTGGAGGTAGCCATGAGAACAAACATCTTGTTTCAGCGAAAGCACAGCATGGGAGCCCCTCGGCGATTCGCGGTTTTGATCTGCGCGCTCGCGTTATGCATAGCGCTCGCGGCCTCGAAGGTCTCCGCCGTCGCCGAGGAATTCATCGGCAAGTTCGAGCCGAAGCTGGCGCCCGACAAGGAAGATCTCGATCACGTGATCTTCAAACCGTTCCGCGACGTGTCGAAGGTACAATTCGCCAAACGGCCCGAAAGCGACGCCACGGTCACGGCCGGCCGTTTGTATCACCCGCCGACCGACAAGGCCGCAATCCTGGCTCTGCTGGTCGAATCCAACGGGGAGCCGCCGCAGGTTTACGCCGACGTCGACCTGAACAACGTGATGGACGCCAACGAGAAATTCGATCTCAGCAATGACGAGAGCGGCAACCCATACATCTGGCAGACGACGGTCAACGTCCCTCTCAAGGAGGGCTTATTCCAGAGTTATCCGATATTCGTCCAGTACTTCAAAAACGTCGAGATGGATGAGATGGGCAAGGACGACCGCCTTGTCCTGCAATCGTCCAAGGTCTTCGCGCGCGGCTACGTCGAGATTCAGGGCAAAAAGACCCTCGTGCAGTACGATCACAACCCGCGCAATAAGAAGATCAACCCGATGAATTGCGCTCTCGGCGTAGACGGCGACGGCGACGGCGTGATCGACATGGATCGTTTCTCGCCCGAAGCCGCCGAGGCGCGCGAAGAGGTCGTCGTCTTTCGAGTTGGCGACAACTACGTCTCGACAAAACGCGCCGACCTGGAGAAGAACCAGATCGTGATGCGCTCGCATTCGGCCGGGGATTACAAACGCGCTGAGTTGAAGATGGGCGCCGAAGTCCCCGATTTCCAGTTCACCGATTTCAATGGCAAGAAGCGCCGGTTGTCGGAATTCCGCGGCAAATATGTATTGATCGACTTCTGGGGAACGTGGTGCGGCCCGTGCCGTCGTGAACTCCCTTACCTGAAGGCCGCCTACAAAAACTTCCAACCGCGCGGGTTCGAGATCCTGGGAATGGACACTGACGATCCGGAAATATTGCCGCAGGTCAAAATCTATCTCGAAAAGAACGAACTCCTCTGGACGCAAGCCACACTGGGCAGCATCCGCGAGGTCATCCGCAGTTTCCGCATCCACAGCTACCCGACGACGCTACTGGTCGACCCGGAAGGCAAGATCATTTCGCTCAATCAAACCCGGAAAGGGCAACCGTCGCTGCGCGGCCAGGATTTGTTGAAGAGCCTCGACCGTTTGTTGCCGCATTGATTCGTCCACAGCCGCAGACGCGGATCACGCAGACGGACGAGGATCATCGCGGATGAATCCCAAAATAGATCGGCGCCAATCTGCTCTATCCGCGTCATCCGCGTTCTATTAACCCGTACACTGATCTGAAAACTGAGCTAAAATCAGCTTCTTTCAGAGGAATGAGAGTGGAAACAAAAAGGACAAAAGGGGAAAACGCAAAAGCCCAGAAAATTCTCCTTTTGAGTTTTTTACCCCATTTTGTCCTTTTTGTTTCCATCTCAACTTTCTCCACGAGTTCTGACTTCAAAACGGCGGTCACTTGATGAAAATGAGGCGCAGTTGGAAGGCGTGATCCTTCCTATTTGGCGCCGGCGCCTCTCTCCGTTCTTTACGCTGATATTCCGCCACAAACCTGAACTGATCGCGCACCCACAGATTTATATAAGTCGTGATCCCATACACTTCATTTCTATTCTTATTTCGCGCCGGGTCGAACCAATCGACCCTGACTCCCGCATGTGTGAGATTGTTTATTACCGGCACGGCGGCTTCGGTGTACGCGCCGAGGCTGGTGAATCTGCCTCCGGTCGCAATATCGTCCCGCCCGCGCTGAACGCCTCCGAGCAGCGTCAGACGTTTCGCGACCGGATAGCTCGCATAGAACGCGACGCGGTCGAAATCGTTCCGAAATGCTCTGTCAGGTTGAAACGTTCCGTCCGGGTTTATTATCGGGATGTTCATATTGCCGTGGTAGTAATATAAGGTAACGGCCCCGCCGTTGAAATTAAGTATACGATTCACGAGGAACTGAAAGTCGACTCCACTATGTTTGGAGAGGGGGGAGGCGTCTGTGAAGGGTTCCCTTCTGCCAAAAGCTTCGAGTTCGTGATCGTTGTCGTGTAGCCTTACTCCAGAAAGCAGGAGCGCTCGGACTGCCGTCCGCCCTTCATAGTAGCCGAATGTTACTCCGGATTGATGGAAGTTCCATGGGGTGAAGAAGGTCGTCTGGTTGAAGTTCGCCGCGTTCTCCTGCAGGTATGGGCGTGTGTTTGTAATCCCAACATCCGACGCGCCGAAGCCTTCCATCGGGTGAGGGACGCCGGCGCGGACTTCGAAGAACCGCTTCTCGTTACCTACCGTCGCCTTGATGTTTCCCTCGACCCTCAAATGGTCTTCGGTGTCGTACGATTTTTCCGGATAGATGGTGGCCTTTATGTTTGACGAGAGGTACTTCCCCCAAGCGCCCGTAAAGGCATATAGCTCAGCCGCGAACAGATTGAAATTATTGTCGTGCGGGGCGGCCGGGCCGGTCCTGGCGCGGGTCGCGTCGTAGCGCGCCTGGAGCCGCACGCCGTTATAATCGAAGAAATTGAACGGTTTCTTTTCTCCGCTCTTCCCGATCTCCGTGGGCATCCGATAGCCCGCGGCGCGGAACTGATAGCCCGTTTCATTGAGTCTTGGCGGCGACGTGTGGCAGGTCAAGCATGGAACCCCCAGCCTTCGCGCAAACAACGGCATCGCAAACGCTGGCCGGCGCCCGCCGCACACGGCGGCTCCGACAATCAAAAGCGACAATGCAAAAAGCGTTCTTATTCTCTTTCTATTCATCATAAGCATCGTACAGCTCCTCCCATTTGTAGCTATTTTTCGGCCTGTAGGCGATTTTGGAAACACTCCGCCCATGAAGGGCGATAGATAGAAAAGTGATTAGTTCATGGAAGGGATTTCCCCGCCCTGCGCCTGGGAGCGCAGGCATCCTTGCCTGCTTGCTTCGGTCAGTCGCACTTTTCCGAAGACTCGCAGGCAAGGATGCCTGCGCT
>DATCXQ010000018.1:0-8677 GCA_036565725.1 Blastocatellia bacterium | reverse complement strand
CCCGCCGCTACCGGGTCCTGGTCGAGGGTCGTGTATCGACGCACGGCGCTCAAGGGGCGCACATTCAAGTTCTTCAAACCGCTCAAACGGGTGATCAGTGTGTCGGCCAGTCCGAGCTCCAGCGCCTCGTCGCGTGAATCGACCAACAGCGGTTTGAACGGCAGCACCGCGATCGAATCAACGCGAGTGACGCGATCGGACAGCCACTGGCGCCCGAGGATTCCGCCGGCGATCAACGCCGACAGCGCGGCAAGCGCCAGCGTCACGCGCATCGGCGAGCGGAGGGAGCGTGTGATGATAAGCGAGATGCTCGATGTCGCGCGCGCGGACCAGACTGTGAAGGCCGCCGTCTTGTAGTCTTCATTCGCGCCCCCGCGAATGAAACGACGCGCGAGGAGCGAGAGCCCTCTGAATTCGCGCGTCGAAAAATCTTCCACCGTGGCCAATTCCTTTTTCAACCTTTTGAGCGCATGCCGTAACTCGTCAGCCGTTTGATAACGCTCCGAACGATCCTTGGCGAGCATCCGGCTGACTAGACGCTGAAGTTCATCTGGGAGACCGCGATCGCGCCCGGACAGTGACGGCGGCTCCTGCCCAATCAGCGCCGCGATCATGTCCGCGACCATCTCGCCGGCGAAGGGGCGGCGCGCGGTGATCAGTTCGTACAGCACAACGCCGAGGCTGAAAATGTCCGATCGCGCGTCGATCTCGAGCCCTAGCGCCTGCTCCGGCGACATATAGTTGACCGTGCCGGGCACGACGCCGGGATCGGTCTGAAAATGCGGAATGCGGAATGCGGAATGCGGAATGGAAGAAGCATCTCCTCCATCCTCGGCGCCATTCCGCATTCCGCATTCCGCATTCCGCATTCCGTTCAGCTTGGCCAATCCGAAGTCCAGAACCTTCACGTAACCGTCGGGCCGCAGCATGATATTTTCGGGCTTGATGTCGCGGTGAGTGATCCCGGCGGCGTGCGCCGCCGAGAGCGCGCCGGCGGCCTGGATCGCCACTTCCAGCGCTTCGGTCGGCTTCATTCCGCCGTCTCTGATCATCTCGCGGAGCGTGCGGCCTTCGATGAATTCGGTCGCGATGAAATGTACGCTGCCCGATTCCATCGCGGCCTCGCCGATTTCATGAATAGTGATGATGTTCGGATGATTGAGCGCGGACACGGCGCGCGCCTCTTGCCGGAAGCGTTGGACGCGCTCGGCGTCTTCAATGAAACGCGGCGGCAACAGCTTGAGCGCCACTTGCCGCTCCAGCCGCGCATCTAGCGCCAGATAGACCTCGCCCATTCCTCCGCGCCCGATCTGGCGTATCAACTGGTAATGGCCGATCGTCTGCCCTGCGCGCAATTCTTTCACGGCCAGCCAATCGGCGGCGACTTCCGCAGGTGGAGTTTCGATGAAATTCTCGGAGCGCTCGTGGAAGCCAATCAGTGATTCAACCTCACGCCGCAACTCATCATCGCCGCCGCAGGCTTCGGCAAGGAATGCCGCGCGCTCCGCCAGCCCTCGATCCAGCGTGTCTTGCAGCAATTGATCTACCTGCTTCCATCGTTCAGGAGTCATAAGAATGGTGGGAGTGGGGAGTGGGGAGTGAGCAATGGGGGATGTGCTGCGGCAAATCATCGTTGTCTGTTGCTTGCTCCCCATTCCCCACTCCCCACTCCCTACTCCCTTGTCATCTCCCTCATCAACCAAGCCTTCGCCGTGTTCCAATCGCGCGTCACGGTCGGGATCGAGACGCCGAGCGCCTCCGCCGTCTCCTCCTGGCTCAGGCCGCCGAAATAACGCAGTTCGACGACGCGGCTTTTGCGCTCGTCCATCTTGGCCAGCTCCCGCAACGCGTCGTCGAGCGCGATCAATTCAGCTGCGCGGTCTCCGGCCAACGTCATCGCCTCGTCGAGCGAGACTTGTTGCGCCCCTCCGCCGCGCTTCTGGTAATTGCGGCTGCGGGCGTAGTCCACCAGGATGCGCCTCATCGCCTGCGCCGCCACGCCGAAGAAATGCGCCCGGTTCTGCCACTCGATGTTCTCGTGATCCACCAGCCGCAGATAAGCCTCGTTGACCAGCGCCGAAGTTTGCAAAGTGTGCCCCCGGCGTTCGTTGCGCATGTAATGGTTCGCCATCCGGCGCAGTTCTTCGTAAACCAGCGGCATCAGGCGGTCGAAAGCCGTCTGGTCGCCGTTGCGCCAATCGAGCAACAGTCTGGTGATGTTCTGGGAAGAGGCGCTCATCGGGCCACTCCTTTGTGCGGAAAGATCGGAATAAAGACGCGCGGATTATAAACGCAACCGTGGTCGGCGGCGATAGTAACGGGTCGGCGCCGCGACCGTTAGTGAACATGTCTCTATCCGGCGGCGCATCGCCAGTGGGACACGTTCCCTACGCGGCGATGACCCGAAAAATCTTCACGGCGATGATCAATTCGGCCATCCGTTCCCGCCTTACCTGGTGAGAGGCGATCATCGCCGGCCTCGAAGCCGATGGCGCGGCGCTTGTCGTCATAAATCAACCATCAATTTTGAGCAGGAGAAGAACTATGAAAATCAAATCAAACGTCAAAGCTGGTCACGCCTCGGGCGCTGGTGGCGGCGCCGGGCGAATCAACCACAACCAGACTGTGGCTCGCGGCCTGAAGGTCAAAAGCAACGTCAAGGCTGGCTCTTTCCCTCACCTCAGTCCAACAAGCAAATAGGGATTATCACGTTTGACAGCCGCATGGACCGCAAGGCTGAAGCGCCTCAGCCTTGCGTCCGCGCCGCAACCTTCAACTATGACCGGCTATAACCACAACCTGATTTACAAGATTTTTCAGGATTCAACTCGATTCACAAACCCTGTAAATCCTGTCTATTGACAGACGACATCAGCGCGTCAGGCCGACGCCGCGCAGCAACTCGTCAAAGCGCGGATCCGAGCGCAACGGATCATAGGCCGGGTGGACTCCGACATTTACGAGATAAGCGGATCGTTCATCATAGGCTTTGCGCAACCAGAATAACGCCTGCTCCTTATCTCCCAATCCAATGTAGACCCTGGCGAGGGATACTGACGAGACATATTCCCGGGCGGCTCTTGCCTTCAATTCTCGCAACAATTTCAGCGATTCGTCACGTTGCCCGACGCGCGCATAGAGACCAGCTTTCAGCTCAATATCGGTTGTCGTTTGGAGTAGCTTCAACTGCTCGATGGCTTCCTGATGCCTCCCTTGCAGGCTGAGGGCTAAGCTTAGACTGCGCAGATTAGGGGCAAAGTCGGGGCTGATGTCGAGTACTTTGCGGTAGATCTCTATCGCCCGATCATACTGGCGCAAAAAAAGGTAGACGTCACCTTCTCTGCTCATTGCGCGCAGCGAAGCTGGGTCATACGTCCTCGCCTTTCTGATCACCTGAAGGGCTTCCTCGAACCGTTTTTGTTGCAGCAAAAAATTGGTGTAATAAACTCGGGCATGGACGAAGTTGGGGTTGATCTGCAGCGCGCGCTTGAATTCGCGTTCGGCTCCAGCCCAATCCCAATCGCCAAACCACTTAACCACCGCCATCGCCTGATGCGCTTCCGGCAGCGTTTCATCCAACTCGATGGCGTTCAAGGCCGCTTCTCGCGCCTTCGGCATGGCTTCGTTCGACGGCAGAAACACGCTCGATAAACCCGCGTAGATATCAACGATTCCGCAGTAAGCCAGGGCATAACGCGGGTCCTGCGCGATCGCCTGCTGGAAATAGTCAAGCGCTTTTTCCTGACTCTCGCGAGTGTATTGGTGATACAGATGACGCCCCTGAGCGTAAAGCTCATACGCCTTACTATCGTTGGAATGGCGTCTGTCGAGTTGCTGCTGGGCGCCGGGGCTGAGCCGCCGGCGCAACTTGGCGGCGATCTCACGGGCAATATCCCGCTGCGCCGAGACAATCTCCGAACGGGCGCGATGGAACTCATCGCCCCACACTCGCGAGCCATCGGCGGTGTCCACCATTTCCACGTGAATGATCAGCCTGTCGCCCTGCCGCCCAACTCGCCCTGTGATCACCGCTTGCGCGTGCAATTCTTTTCCGGCCTGCCGCGGATCAATTTCGCGCCCCTTGTAGCCGGAGACCGTGCTGTGCGCGCTCACTCGCAAATCAGTTAGTTGCGACAAGCTATCAATCAAATTCTCGGTCAGGCCATCGGGCAAATAGGCCATCTGCGGATCGTCGGCGGCGTTGGCGAACGGCAGGACGGCGACCGAATCAAAGGCGATCTCATGCGGCGCGAACCGTCGCCACGCCAGCGCGGCGGCAATGATGATCAGCGCGAGCGCCATCGTCGCCAATACTATCCCGCGTTGTCGCAACAAGCCGCGAAGGCCGGAGAAACGCGCATCGCCACGCGACCTCGAGGGCTTGACCTCCTGCAGCGTCTCAAAAGTCAAATGCTCAGCGGCGTCAAACGCCATGCCGACCGTCAGCGTAAGGATGTCGTCTTTGCTCCCCCTTTGCTCTTTCAGCCTCGCCGCGAATTCCAATTCCTCTTTCAACCGCTTCAAATCGGCGCCCAATTCCCGCGCTGTTTGATACCGCCGCTCTACCCGCTTGGCCAGCGCGCGGTCGATGATTTCCTGCAAAGCTTCTGGCAATTTCGCCACGTATCGGGTCAACGGACGAGGCTCTCCGGCGAGCAGCGCGACCAATACATCGCCAGTAGTCTCGCCCTCGAACGGCGCGCGCGCGGTCAGCAATTCATACATCACCACGCCCAGGCTGAACAGATCGCTACGTTCGTCCACCTCCAGGCCGCGCGCCTGTTCGGGCGACATATAACTGACAGTGCCCATCAACACGCCGGGCTGAGTGGTCACGCGCGCGAAGCTGTCACTGTATGGACGCCTGGCTTGTTCGGTCAATTTGGCGATGCCGAAATCGAGCACCTTTACGAGGCTGTCTTTCCGCAACATGATGTTTTCCGGTTTGATGTCGCGGTGGATGATGCCCGCTTCGTGCGCGACCGCGAGCGCGCCGGCCACCTGGATAAGTATGTCGAGCGCCGCGCCCAGCGCCAGCCCCTCGCTCCGACATAATTCGCGCAGCGTTTGCCCGTCCACGAATTCGGCGGCGATGAATTGCGCTCCGCCAGCCGTCGAGTCGGCCTGGCCGACTTCGTATATGGTGAGGATGTTCGGGTGGTTGAGGGCCGAAGCGGCGCGCGCCTCTTGCCCGAAGCGTCGCACCCGCGCGGCGTCCCGCGTCAGGCTGGTTTGCAACAGCTTGAGCGCGGCGGGTCGCCCCAACCGCGTGTCGCGCGCCAGGTAAACTTCGCCCATTCCCCCGCGCCCGATCCGGCGCATCAACTGGTAATGGCCGATCGTCTGCCCGGCGCGCGACTCCTCCACGGCCAGCCAATCGGCGGCTATATCTGACGGGGGCGTCTCGATAAAATTCTCGGAGCGGTCGTGGAAGCCGAGCAGCGATTCGATCTCATGCCGCAACTCGTCATCGGCGCCGCAGGCTTCCGCGAGGAAGGCGGCGCGCTCCGCTGAATCACGGACTAGCGCCTCTTGCAGTAATTGATCTACCTGCTTCCAGCGTTCAGGCGTCATAAATTTTCAGTGATTGCTCAAGCTGTCGCCATGGCGTCAATCGGGCAACGGTTTGGCGCAGTCTTGAGAAAAAGTGGCGTCGCGCCACTCCTTTATGTGAAGAAATCTGAATGAGGCCCGCGTGAATTATAAACGCAATCGGGCGCGGCGGCGATGGCGCCGGCGCAGTCGCCCGGCAAAAAATTTTCGCGGGGATGATCAATTCGGTCACCCACTCCCGCCTTACCAAGTGCAAGCGATAGGCGCCGACATCGAAGCCGACGTGAGAGTGGAAAGAAACTCTCTCACGTTCAACCAACCATTTTCAGGGAAAGAGGAAGAGAGAATGAGAAACGAAAGTCTGTTGTTGAAAAAGGTAATGACGCTGGCGACGGCGATGATCTTTTTGTTTGTTACAGGCGTCATGCGCGTGGAGGCGGCTGGAAATTACGATCTGACTCAGGCGGAGATCGAAGCGGCGGTCGAAGAGTACTTCGCTACAATCGGCTCACTCGACGTCCAGCGGTTCGTGAATAACTTCGCTCCCGACGGCGTGCTGGAAGATCCGGTCGGAACCCCTTCGCTCCAGGGGACGCAAGCCATCGCCGCCTATTTCGGAGCGATCATCACTCCCTTCAGCGAGATCAAGCCCTACATCCAGGAAGTAGTCGTATGCGGTCAGGAAGCCGCCGTCAACTGGAAGCTTCGTCTGAAGACCACGGCCGGCAAAGTGATCATCATAGACGGCATGGGCGTCTTCAAATTCAACCAGCAAGGAAAACTTCAGTCGGTCAGAGAGTTTTGGGATCTGGCGGCTTTCCTGGCGCAGTTGCAGGGCTGAATCGCTACCCATCCCAGCGGGATAGCAAGCATTGGCGCCGGCAGCAGAAAGCCCTGATCCAACCTCGTATGAAAACCAGAGCCGCTGATGAACGCCGGGCCGCGCGCCTTCGCGTTCATCAGCGGCTCATCTTATTTCCGCTGGCCTCTTGGCCAGTCAACAACGCCGGCAATAAGCCAAAAATTCGCGCAGCGATGATTGATTCGTCCATCAATTCCCGCCTTACCTGGTGAGGGACGATGAATGCTGACATCGGAGCCGATGACACGGTTTTCGTCGTCACGACTCGATCATCAGTTCAAACAGGAGAAGAACCTATGAAAATTGAGACGAATGTCAAAGCCGACAGATTCCCTAATAACCACAACCGGCCGGCGCCCCGTGGCCTGAAGGTCAAGACCAATGCGAAGGCTGGCAGGACGCCGCTTTCGGTGTTCGAGCAAGCGGTGCCACCTAATCATAACCAGACGCTGGCGCGCCGAGTTCGATAGTCGGCTCAAACTCTGTTCCGGGGCTGCAGGGTCAACTCAATTGGGCTGCCCGCCGAGGCCTCGGAGCAGGAGATGGAAAACGCTATCTCACTGCGGCGCGTGCCCGGGTAGCCGGCGCGCAGAGACAGAAGGAATAGACGATGAGTACCAACACCGATCAGGTAATTGATCAGAATCAGATCGCCCCGGGACTGCGGGCGCGACAAGAGGTTCTGAAGCCAATGCGGCCGGAGATTACCGGGCGCGAACTGAGCGAGTTACTGTTCCCGATCACCCCTGAGGTTTTCGAGAGGGAGTATTGGGGACGCAAACCGCTCTTCATCAAAGGCGGGACGGAAAAATTGGAGCGGGTACTGCCAGGCGGATTCGGGCTAGAAGATTTCTTTCGCGGAACGCGAGATGCCGAATCCCGGCGGGCGCCGGGATTCCATCTCTGGGCGCAGACGCTCTTTGCGACCACCGATCGGCCGCAAGATATTACCTACATCCAATCCGACCAGATCGAAGAGATGTTCACCGCGGGCGCCAACATCGCGTCCGCCCACATGTGTGATCCCCGTATCGCGGCGCTAGCCGCCGCGCTCAAAGCCCAATTGAAACTCGCAGGCGACATTCATTATGCTCTGATGCTCTCGCCTGCAGGCAATGGCTGGCCGGTGCATGTAGACCGCTCCGACGCCATCAGTCTGCAATGCCAGGGACGCAAACGGTTCGTCTTCTCTGACGCGCCGGTGTTGGCCTGGCCGCGCGGCTCGATCGTCATCGCCGGCGACGGCACGCCCGAATCTTTCTTCTACAATCCTCAGCCGTGGGAAGAGAATCTGCGCGCCGAGATAGGTCAGCTCAACGAGGTCGTGCTCGAACCAGGCGATGTCTGTTACTTGCCGATAGGGATCTTGCACACGACCGAATCGCTCAGCCCCTCGTCGCTCACACTCAACTTCTCGCTCAATCATCCAAGCTTCTTCGACATCGTGATGGCCCTGCTCAGAGACCGTCTTATCAGCAATCCTGATTGGCGCCACCTGCCGGTGGTCGGAGCCTCAAGCATGCAACCCGGCCAATTGCCATCAGAGGTGGCGGAGTTCTTTGCCGCGCGTCTGGAAGAGTTGTGTCGTGAGGTCGAATCGCTTGATCATGCCGGACTCGTTCTCAACCGCGAATGGCAGAAGCTTCTCGCCGAGCCGGGAGAACACATCCGCGCCCAAATGGCGATGTTCGCCGAGCCTGCAGAAAAACATACCGTCGAACGACATGACGTGTTGCGCCTTACGCGCCGCGGCGTGACGAGTTATGCGATAGGAACGGAGGATGACGGCTCCGCGGTCTTATCCATGTACATGGGCGACCGCGAAGTGAGCCTCGATAACGAATGGGTCCCGTTCCTGCGGACGATGTTCCACAAAGAAAGATTCGTCGCCGTGTCCACCACGCTATGGGCCGAAGGCGCCGAGCCTTATCCATGGGAAACGGCGCAGGAGTATTTGCAGACGCTCTTGTCGGAGGGCTTTTTGGAACGCGTCACAGTTTAGGCAGGGAGATTTGCGCGCCGTTAGCGATTTCCCTTCCCGTTATCGCCTGTATAGGTGGTGGACGGCCACGATTGCCGTCATCGAAACCGATTACGTCAACGATAACGACGTGCGGCCTTGGTCTTGTCCATAGTAAAAAGTCCATCTTACGAATGAAGACAGCTTTTATTGATTGTGCCGAAGCCAATTTCCTCTTCGTAGTTGCGATTTGTATCGTACTCAGCTGATGGCCGGTTTGTAATGAGTCATAAGAGTCCCTT
>DATCXQ010000015.1:0-14069 GCA_036565725.1 Blastocatellia bacterium | reverse complement strand
CCCGCCGCTACGCGAACGCCGCGAAGATATTCCCCTTCTTATTGAGCATTTCCTCGCCCGGCGTCAGCAGGAGACGGGCAAACAAGGGCTGTGGCTGAGCGATAAGGCCTGGGCGTTGATGTTCGATTACCACTGGCCGGGCAACGCGCGCCAGGTAAAGAGTGTGGTCTATCAGTTAGTGGCGTCCGCCGGTAACGGCGAATTGATCGGCCCGGAGGGCTTCCTGAAGGAAATCGAGGGAGCGGCGGCGCCTCCCTCGGCGGTTACAGTCGAGGACAAGTTCATAATTGACGCCCGACTATCGCATCACGAAAGGCTGAACGAATTGGAAAGGCAATCCATCATAAGAGCCCTGAACGAGACTGGCGACAACATTACGCAGGCCGCCAAAACATTGGGAATGTCCCGCAACGGTCTCAAAAATAGAATCGAGCGGCTCGAAATCAAGATAACGAACCACTGCTGACCGCTGACCTTGCGAAGGGTTCTGTTTCCGAGCGCCGTAAAAAAAAATATCCATACCAAAAAAATCCGCGACATGTTTCGCCTCTTTTTCGGAGTAATAGTTGGAAGTACAAATGCTATTGACTGGATTTTTATCTCAATGGCCCGAAACCAGTTTATCAATTGGGCTTTGATCACCGTTTCGGCGTCGTTTGAGAAAATACGGCACATTTGCTGGCGAAGTAGGTCTTCATACGATACACGTCATCAAAAACCAGCCTGTAGGCCGAATGGCTCTGTGCCGAATGCTCCTTGCCGCGGTCTATCCTAAAAACAGAACAACTGCGCGCAGGGCTTGGCGAATTGGATCGCTCGGCATAGGATTTGGACGCAAACGCATATCGCCTCTGAAAACGAGTATTGGTTCCAATGAAACAACTTTTCGTTCTCCTCATCTCTCTCACGTTTTCGGCGGTCGTCCTGGCGCAGGCTCCTGCCGATCTGGTTCTGGTCAATGGAAAAATCTGGACTGTGAATGACAAACAAACCGAAGTCGAGGCTGTTGCAGTCCTGGGCAATCGCATCGCCGCTGTCGGTTCGACAGAAGAGATTCGCAAATGGATCGGCGCGAATACGAAGGTGATCGACCTGCAAGGCAAGCGCGTCACGCCGGGCTTCAACGACTCGCACGTGCATTTCCTCGATGGCGGGATGGGGCTGGCCAGCGTGCAATTGCGCGACGCGCGAACGCCGGAAGAGTTCCGTGACCGCATCCGCGATTTCGCGTCGAAATTGCCTAAGGGCAGATGGATATTGAACGGGAACTGGGATCATGAGAATTGGACTCCGCCCGCGCTACCCACACGACGGCTAATTGACGCGGTCACGCCGGACAATCCGGTCTTTATCAATCGGCTCGACGGGCACATGTGTTTGGCCAATTCGCTGGCATTGAAGCTGGCGGGAGTGACGCGCGAGACGCCAGACCCGCCGGGCGGGGCGATTGTGCGTGACGCTGGGGGCGAGCCGACCGGGGTGTTGAAAGACGCGGCGATGAATTACGTCTACAAGGTCATTCCGAGTCCGAGCGAGGAGGTGATGGCCGAGGCGATTCGCGCCGCGCTAGCCTACGCGGCGGAAAACGGCGTCACCAGTGTGCAGGATATGTCGGCCTCGCCCGAAGTCTTTGGCGCCTACCAGAAGTTGCTCGCGAATGGCGAATTGACCGCGCGCGTCTACGGCATTCAGCCTCTGTCGGAATGGGGGCGTCTGGCGCGCGTGGGCGTCCGCGCGTGGTTCGGGAACGACAAACTCAAGATCGGGGGATTAAAAGGATTCGCCGACGGCTCGCTTGGTTCGACAACCGCGTTATTTTTCGAGCCTTACCTCGACGCTCCGAAGACTTCGGGACTGCCGAGCGACGAGATGTTTCCCGAAGGCAAGATGCTCAACAACATCCTGGACGCGGATAGGGCCGGGTTGCAGGTCGCGGTTCACGCCATCGGCGACAAGGCGAACAAGACGATCCTCGATGTGTTCGCCGAAGTCGAGAAGCGAAACGGCGCGCGAGACCGCCGGCTCCGCATCGAACACGCGCAGCATTTGCGGCCCGAAGAAATCAAACGTTTTGGCGCCGAACGCGTGATCGCTTCGATGCAGCCCTACCACGCCATTGACGACGGGCGATGGGCCGAGAATCGCATCGGGCCGAACCGCGCGAAGGGGACTTACGCTTTTCGTTCGCTGCTCGACGCCGGGGCCACACTGGCCTTCGGCTCTGACTGGTTCGTCGCGCCGATGGAGCCGCTGATTGGAATCTACGCCGCCGTGACTCGACGCACGCTCGACGGCAGACGTCCGCAGGGCTGGGTCCCGGAACAGAAGATCACCGTCGCCGAAGCCGTCCGCGCCTTTACGATGGGTTCGGCATACGCCAGCGGTGATGAAAAAGTGAAAGGCTCGATCGAGGTCGGCAAACTGGCCGATCTGGTCGTGCTCTCAGCCGACATCTTCAAGATCGATCCGGTCGAGATCGAGAAGGCAAAGGTCGTGATGACTATCTTCGATGGAAAGGTGATTTACCAGCGAAAGTAAAACTCCGAGAGGAAGAGTTTCACCTACGAAAGGACACGAATTAACACGAATGAAAAAAAAGTATTTGTGTTCATTTGTGTGCTTTCGTGGCTGATCTGGCTCAGGCGTTCATGGCTTGCTTCCACAAAAACAGCCACGTCGAGTATGCGTTGATCGCTATGGAAGCGAGAAGCAGCGCCACTTCAGCTAGGCCGACCTTCTTCGGGCAGCTTTCGAGTAGGATCAGAAACATCCACGGCAGCAGCTCCATCGCGTAGCGGTATGAGATCTGCCATCCGCCGGGGTTGCCGTGTAGCCAGAGCGTGAACGTCAATACCGCGACGGCGACCCATGCCAGAGTCTTCAACGTAGCGTCGCGCGCGCCGGCTCTGAACAGGTAGATCAGAAAGGGACAGCTCAGAAAGATCGATCCGCCGAACCCGGTCGGTGTGAAGTAAGGGAAGCGGTCGATGCGTCGCCAGGTTTCGAACAGCATCGCCTCGGCGTTGAGCGGGATGGCGTGAATCGAGAAGATGCCGTGCCGGTACCACGGTTCATCGAGCACGCCTGGAATCCTGGCGTAGCCGAAATCGAAGAAGGAGGAGAACCGCGCGTAATTGTAGCCGAGCGTCAGAAGGCCGAGGGTGATCGGGATCGCGACGTAACGGGCGATCATCCGCCACTGGCGGGACCCGTCTTTTACGACCTCCGGCGGCGCGTGTTTGACGATCAGGTAGAAGAAAATCGGCGCCAACAGAACGATCTCAGTGCGATTGCCGAAAGCCAGAGCGAAGCAAAGTCCGGCGAGCGTCGGGCGGTAGTCGATTATGATGAAATAGAGCGCCCCCAGTTGGCCCACGACCGCGAATCCAAGCGCGATCTGCCATGCGCCAGCGAAAGCCAGATTCGCCCACATCCAGGTCCCGAAGACCGGCAGCAGCGTCAACATCAGTCTCCGTTTGACGCCGTCGGCGTATCTCGCCGAGAGCAGATAGAAGGCCAGTGAAGCCGCGCCGGCGAGCAGCGCGGCGATCAACGTTCCCGGGAAAAGTTCTATTAGGCCGAGGCGCTTGAGCGCGGCCAGCGGCAGCATCGACACGACCGCGCCCAGCGGGAAGACCGAGTAGTACTTCCCGTCGAGCGGGACCATTTCATTCAACCAGTCGGGCGGGCGTTCGGTCAGCCCGAGTCTGCCGTCCAGCATCGCTTCCGCGATCCGGAATGTGTAATCGTAATAGGAGCCTGAGTGTGAGTTGGAGAAGTAATAAATGGCGAAAGTCGCGATGAAAAGAGCTGAAGGGATGAGTTTCTGGAAACCTGAATAGGACTCATAGGATTCATGAGTCCTATGAGTCTTATAAGTCCCATTCATAATGCTCACAGCGATCTACCGAAAAGTCAGAAAATTGTGTCGGTGATTGGAATTCTTGCCCCGTTTTCAATAGCCGTCGTCCGCGTTTCATGGCCGTGGGCATGGTTATCTTTGAGTTTTTCGATCTCGGTTTCAAAGATGTCGAGGGCGGCGCGGGCTGCGGCCTGATGCGCGCCTTTGATGGTGGCCCCTTCGCCGGTGGCGAAGCATTGGCCATTGACGCGCAGTTCGACTCGGAAGACGCGGCGATGGTCGGGGCCGAGGCTCTCGACGATGGCGTATTGGGGCGTCGGTAGCCCGACCGATTGCAGGCGCTCCTGCAGCGCCGTCTTGTAGTCGGTTGCGGTAAGGTCTTGTGGGTCGATCTCGGCGAGCGTGTCGGCGAACTCTCGCCGAACGAAATTCCTGGCGGCCTCGATGCCGCGGTCGAGGTAGATGGCCGCTAGCAGAGCCTCGTAGGAATCCACAAGCAGGGCCATTTTGTTCCGCCCGCCCGTTTTTTCTTCGCCACGATTGAGCAGCAGGTAGTTGCCGAGCCGCAGCCGGGCGGCCTGTTTCTGCAGGTTGACCGCGCTGACAGTGTAAGCGCGCATCTTCGAGAGCGTGCCTTCGGTTTGGGTTGGGTATAGTTCCAAGAGCCAGGCGCTGATCAGGAATTCGAGCACGGCATCGCCCAGGAATTCCAGGGCCTCGTTGTGTGGAGGGCGCGGGTCAGCCTGCTCGTTGGCGTATGAGCGATGGGTCATGGCCCGGCGCAGCAGGTTGCGATCGCGGAAGAAATATCCGATCTCTTCTTCGAGATGCGAAAGCATCTCCTCGAAGGAGGACGGCGTCTCGTCCGGATTGAAGATTTGGTTTTCAGTCGCTGTGTCGCTCACGACGATTACTGGCGCCTCTGCTTAGCCTCTGCCACGCTTCCTGCTGCTTTTCACACTGGCCTTTTTATCGGCCGTAGCTTTTACGGCATTGCCGGCGGGGAGGCCGGCAGGCACGCCCGCTTGCAGTTTGACATTGGCGGTAACTGTTGTCGGGACGGGAGCGTTCAAGCTGCTCGCGTCTTCAGGCTTCGCCGGGACCGGCACGTTGGCGATGGTCGGGTCGTTCGCGTAGTTTTTAACGTAATCGGCGGCCTTGTCCGGCGCGTCGGTCCTAAATTTCCATAAAAGGTCGAACTGTGGTTTGACGACCTCGTAGTAGTTTTTAGCGTTAGGATTGTTGGCCGTCGCGAGGACGCGGGCGTATTCCGGGATCAGCCTGGTGTCGAGCAGTTCATTGACCTTCTTGAGAATCTCTTTTCCTGCTTCGCTGCTCTTCTGCTCGTCCGTCATCGCGTCGTACGGCTTTTTCAATTCGATATATTGAGCGCTGTAGATGGTCGACCGCAGCCAATAATTGTTCGGGTCTTTCCATCCGACGCCGTCTTTGCCCTTCACCTGAGTGGCTTGGGTCAAATATTCGAGCGCCCGATCCGCGGCGCCTCTGGTCTCAATCAGCCGGAAGCCAAGGAACTGGGCGCCGTTGGCCATCACAAGGTCTTTCAACGGAACCACGTAGAGGTCGAAATCCTTCCTGGTCTTCTCCGACGCCTGGGCGCTCTGGAAGGCCTTCATAGACTGTTCGACGTAATCCTTGACCTTATCCAGTTTGTCATAAATTCTGCTTATCGATGCCTGGTGGCCGGCCAGGGCCATCTGGCCGAGAGCATAGAGGTGAGCGGGGGCCTGGTTGTCAGGCTCGACCTGGAGGAAAGCGTCGCCTGCGGCGAAGAGGGCTTCCAATTTCGCGGCGTCTTGTGGAGATTGCTTGTAGTAAGCGTCAAACGCCACTTGAAATTTCTCCCAGGCTTTATTTTGGTCATAGACCTTGACCTTCACCTTTGCGTTATCGATGTACGCGCTCTTGGTGGGATATTTCTCCACCAATTCCTTGGACAGTTGGTAACACTTCTCTACATCTTTCTTGGTGTAACAGGTGTCGTACCATGTGCGCTCGAACTCAGCCTGCGCTTCGTCTTGCGCGTTTGCTGCTAGCGGCGCAAGCGCAATGAGGGCGACCAGGGGCATTAAGGCGATCAATAGGCTAAACTTCTTCTTCATAGAACTGAATCCTCCATAGGGTTCTTCTCGGAATCTTCCCAGGTCTTGAAACAGAGCTCGGGGATTGGGTGAGCCGGGACGCCGATACGACATTCAATAACGCTGCGCTAACAGCCTTACCAAGAACTTGTTACGTGAAAAGGTATTGTGCATGAATCGGGGGCCTTGTCAAACCGGGCGGGTTGCGGATCGAAGATATAGAAAAGATAGAGAATCGAAGATCGAGGATCGCATCGCCTGTTCGATCCTCGATCCTCGATCTTCGATCTGCGATCTGTCAGTTACGCCTCCTGCCCTTTGGTTTGGCTTTGCCTTTGGCCGGCGCCGATTTAGCCCCATTGCCGTTCGTCGCCTTGCCACCAGGGGCGGCAGAGGGCTTACCCGTCGGCATTTTTAGGTTGGCGGGGCCGGTTGTCGGGGCGGGAGCGGCCAAGCTGCTCGCGTCCGCAGGTTTCGCCGGAATCGGGACTGAATTGATGGTCGGGTCGCCCGCATAGTTTTTTATGTATTCGTCGGCTTTGTCTTTGGCGCCGGTTCGGTACTCCCACAATTGGTCGAACGGTTGTTTGGCGGCGTCATAGATATTCTTGGCGTCAGGCCTGTTAGCCGTCGCGAGAACGCGGGCGTATTCAGGAACCAGCTTGGTGTCGAGCAGCTCGTTGACCTTGTTGAGGATCTCTTTGCCCGGGTCGCCGGTCTTCGCGGCGTCATCAGGTAAGGAGTCATATTGTTTTCTCAAATCGGTGTATTGAGTGTTATAGACCATTGCGCGCAGCCAGTAATTGATCGGATCCTTCGAGCCCACCTCTTTTCCCTTCACCTGGATCGCCTGGCCCAAGTAATTGAGGGCCTGATTCTGATCGCCCTTAGTCTCGATCAGCCGGAAGCCGAGAAACTGATTGCCGTTGGCCATCACCAGGTCTTTTAGCGGAACTACATAGTCATCGAAATCCTTCTTGGTGGCTTCCGACGGCTGGGCGCTACCGAATGACTTCATGGCTCGGTCAATATACTCTTTGACCTTGTCCAGCTTGTCATAAATCCTGCCCAGAGAGGCCTGGTGGCCGGCCAGCGCCATCTGGCCGAGAACATAGAGGTGAGAAGGGTTTTGTTGATCAGGTTCAACCTGAAGGTACCCGTCGCCGGCGGCGAAAAGCGCTTCCAATTTGGCCGCGTCTTGTGGCGACTGTTTGTAGTAGGCGTCTAGCGCGGCTTGAAATTTCTCCGAAGCTTTATTTCGATCGTACGACTTGACGTTTTTCTCCGCATTCGGGCGGTATTTGCTTGCGGGGAATTTATCCAGCAATTCCTTGGATTGCTGGTAGCACTTCTCATTGTCTTTCTTCTGGTAGCAGGTGTCGTACCAGTCGCGTTCAAACGCGACCATCTTGTCTTCGTCCTGCGCATTCGCTCTTAGCGGCGCAATCGTGACGCAGCTAGCCAGCAACATTAATGCGATCAACGGGCTATACTTCTTCATATGGAATTTATCCTCCACGGTCATTATCTAGGGAAATTCCCGGATCTCAATATTAGAACTCAAGGGTTGGGTGAGCCGCCACGACGGCGCGACTCTGAAATTTGACCACCTTACTTCGTGGCGCCTTTAAAAAGGCGCCGTCACGCCTTGACGCTATTGACGCCGCCAGCCCGCTATAAGTTTCACCGCGCCGCTTTTTTTACATCGGGCGCCGAACACCGTTTGAACGACCGTCGCCTGAGAATCCGCCGGCGCCGGGAAGCCGCCCTGGCGCCGATTTCAACGAAGCCAGCGACGAAGACTTACGGGGTATGGCCTCTTGACGGAGCTTGATATATGACTCTGTTCTATAACCAAGAACTTGTCAGATGATGCGGTATTGTGCATGATTCGGACGCCTTGTCAAACTGCACTTGATTGCGGATTGCGGATTGCGGATCGCGGATTCGCAGTTGTCAAACTACCTAAAATAATGACACCGATTGAGAGTGAAAATCGAGACCAGATGGCGCCCGGCGAAAATAAATCCGCAACCCCAGAGTCCTTATCCGCAATCGAAGAATTGGCAATGAACTTGCTGGATCATTACGCCGCGCGCCGGGAGGCGATTCTCCAATCGATCCGGGAACTGGTCGAACGTGAGACCAAGTCGCGCGAAGAGTCGCGGCTCAATGAGATCGCGAGCTTCATCTCCGGGCAGTTGCGCGAAATCGGCGGCCAGGTCGAATTGATACCGCAAAACGGATACGGAACTCACCTGCGCGCCAGATTTGATTTCGGTCACGATAGGATGGAGCAGGGCGTTTTGGTGGTGGGTCATTTGGATACTGTGTGGCCGGTCGGCTCGCTCGAACGCCTGCCTTTTCGCGTCACGCCCGAAGGTCGCGCCCACGGCCCCGGAATCTTTGACATGAAATCCGGCGTCGCGATTCTCGTCGAATCGCTGCGGACAATCGTCTCGCAGAGGCTGGCCACGAAGAGGCCGGTTACGCTACTGCTTACATGCGACGAAGAGATAGGCAGCCGGACCTCGCGCCCGCTCATCGAAGAGGGTGCGAAGAACGCCGCGGCCGCTCTGATCCTCGAGCCGCCGATCTCCGGAGGCGTCGTCAAAACCGGCCGCAAAGGCATCGGGACTTTCACCGTTCGGGCGCTGGGGCGCGCTGCGCATGCAGGGCTCGATCCGGAAAAAGGCGTCAACGCGATTGTCGAACTGGCTCATCAAACTCTGCGTCTGTCGGCGCTCAACGATTACGGGCGGGGGGTCACGGTCAGCGTGGGGCTGGTCGAAGGAGGCAGCGCATTGAACGTTGTTCCGGCTTGCGCCTCGGCCAAAGTCGATGTCAGATTCTGGACGCCGGAAGACGGCGAGAATCTCATCGCCGCGATTCGAGGGCTCACGCCCGTCACCGCCGGCGCGAAGATTGAAGTGTCGGGCGGAATAAATCGTCCGCCGATGCCGCGCTCGGAGAAGAACATTGCGCTCTACGAGCACGCCCGGGCCTTGGCTGCTGAACTCGGATTCGAGCTCAAAGACGAGGTAGTCGGCGGAGGCTCAGACGGAAACTTCATCGCGGCGATGGGCGTGCCCACGCTCGACGGACTCGGCGTCGACGGGGCGGGAGCGCACGCCGAACACGAACACATCGTCATCGACGACATTCCCCGCCGCGCGGCTCTGCTGACAAGGCTGATGCAGACTGTGTGAGGATTGCGGATTGCGGATTACAAGAAGACTAAGCGCGCTTCGAATCCGTAGGGTAACGACAGCTTAAATTATCAAAACGGATCATTAAGGACAGAATGAAATCACAACTCCTCAACTCTCTTAAATCCGCAATCCCAGAGTCCCAATCCGCAATATTACATGCGTTATTTCCGGCCGTTCTACTTTTCTGCTGGTTGATCTGTCTGCGGGCGCCGGACGCCCTCCCGCATGCCGGCGTACGCGCGCAGGGCGCCGGCGCGGCCAACAGCCGCGAAGACCGGCTCAAAGTCTTCGATCAGGTCTGGCGCGCGATATCCGAGAATTATTACGACAAGCGCCATCGCGGGGTCGATTGGCGGTTGCAGCGCGAGATTTTCCGCCCGCAAGCCGAAACAGCCCGCAATAACGCGGAGTTTTATCGGGTGCTGCGGCAAATGATCGGCAAGCTGGGCGACGCGCACACGCGGGTTTATGCGCCAGAGGACGGCTTCGATCGCGACCGCCCGGCGGGCTCCACGGTCGGAGTGGCGGTGCGCCGCATCGAGGGCAAAGCTGTCGTGACCTGGGTCGATCCCGGCTCCGAGGCCGCGCGCAAGGGCATACGTCCGGGCTTCACCGTCATACAAGTCGACGGGCTGCCCATCCAGAAGACGCTCGAACGCATACGCGACGAGATCATTGAAAGCTCAACCGAGACTGCGCTCGAGACGCAGACCTACGACAGGCTTTTTCACGGGTCGCGCGACACGCCGGTGTCGGTGACTTTCCTGGACATCGAAGAAAGGCCGCGCACCGTGACCCTGACGCGCCGGTTCGTCGAATTCCAGCGGCGCGTGGTCGCCAGGAAGCCGCTTAATAACTTCGGCTACATCGAGATAACAGGATTCGGGCCTGAGATCGAAGCGGATTTCGAGGTCGCAATGCGAGAGGCGCAGGGGACGCGCGGCCTCATTCTCGATTTGCGGAATAACGGCGGCGGCTTCGTCGCCACCGTCGCCCAGATCGCCAGTTATTTTCTCCCGGAAGGCGACGGCCTGGGGGAATTCATCAGCCGGCAGGGGCGCGCCGCCTCCCGTTACACCCAGCGGACGGAGATAAGTTATAGCGGGCCGCTCATCGTGTTGGTCAGCGCGCGTTCGGCCAGCGGCTCCGAAATCTTCGCCGCCGCGATGCAGGAGCGGAAACGCGCTATAATCGTCGGCGCAAGCCCTACAACCTGCGGCTGTCTGCTCGGCGTCAGCCGGACGGTGAAACTCCTCGACGGCGGCAAGCTTAACGTGAGCGACAGCGACTATCGAACGGCGATGGGGCGCCGCATCGAAGGGTTGGGCGTTAAACCCGATATGCATCTCGAAACGCGGATAACGGACCTGCTGGCCGGTCGCGACCGTACGCTCGAATTTGCGATCGATCAGTTGGGACGAATGGTCGCCTTCGGGGCGCGCGCCGCCGACATAGAATTCAGGTTGAATCTGCCGAATGTCAAACTACAGTCATCAGTTCAAGGCTCAGACGCCTCGCAATCGAGGCCCTGAAGAACTTGCCACAGAGATAACAGAGGCCACAGAGATGGAGAGATGGAGAGACAAGGGGACAAGGGGACAAGGGGACAAGGAGGAGGGGAGAATCTTCTCCCTATCTCCCCCTCCAGTTGTCTCCTTGTCCCCTTGTCCCCTTGTCCCCGTGGCAGGCAGGAGAAAGTCATGAATCGTTTATTACAAACTCTAATGGCCGTAGCTTTGCCCCTTGTCATCACAGCCGTGGCTCAGGCCCAATGGGTCGTGGCTTTTCAGGAGAAATCCAGGCGCGATTTGAACGGCGTGTTTTTCATGGACGGGCGATACGGGTGGGTGATCGGAGACCGCGGAATCATCCACACAACGCAGGACAACGGCGGGGAATGGCTGCCGCAAGGCCCCAATCTCAATGACAACATCAGCGACATCTTCTTCCGGACCCGCGACGAAGGCTGGCTCGTCACGATCGGCTCGACCGGATCGCGCATACTTAAGACGGCGGACGGCGGCGGGACTTGGGAACTGATGTTCCAATTAGCCGTGGAGCCCGGAGCCAGGAAAGACGACGTGCCGACGCTTTACAGCGTGGTCTTTCCGGAAAAGAAACTGGGCTGGGTCGTCGGCGACACCGGGAGGATCCTGCACACGGAGGACGGCGGGAAGACCTGGCGGCGGCAGGAGAGCGGCGTGCGGGATGAGCTGGTTCACGTAAAATTCGTCAACGACAAGCGCGGCTGGGTCGTTGGCGCGAAGGGGACAATCCTTTATACCGATGACGGAGGCCGCACCTGGGAGCGGCAGACCAGCGGGACGACGAACCACCTCTACCACATCGAAACGCGGGGCAAAGAAAGCGCCTGGGTGGTCGGCGACAAAGGGACGATTCTCCGAACGACGAACGCCGGCTTGACCTGGGAGAGGGTTGCGGTCGAGACCTCGCAGAATCTCCTCAGCGTCGCTTTCGCCAACGATAAAAACGGGTGGATCATCGGCTGGAACGGGACGATTTTGAGGTCGGGTGACGGCGGGAAAAGCTGGATCGGGCAGGAGAGCGGCACCAGAGCGAATCTCTACGGACTTTCCGCCTCGAAAAAAGGAGTCTGGGCGGTCGGCGCCGAAGGCCTGGTTTTGAAATATTCCGGCATGTGAGATTTCTGCAAATCGGCCTGAACTTTCAAGGAAGAAGCCCGCGTAAGTGAAGCTGGAACATAGCAGGAGGCCAATGCCTAGCCCCGGGCATTGGCCTTTTGCTCACTCAGGGTTAGTTCTCTACTGAAGTTTGGTCAATGAGACACGACTTGCGCTAAATCAGGACAGCCAAGATTGGGATATCAAACCGCGGAGGACGCAAAGGTACGCAGTGAAAGGCCTGTCTTGATCGTCCTGCGGCGAACATCTGCGTTCTCTGCGGTTGGACTCTCTGTACTGATGTTACGTGGTCTGATTTAGCGCAAGTCGTTCCCCCTTCCCGACTGCAAGAGTCATTTCGGAGGAACGGATCGCAGTCAGTCGTGACGCAGCGCCTCGACAGGCATGAGCCTGGCCGCCGTCCGCGCCGGGTAGATCGTCGCCAACAGACAGATGATGACAGCCAGAACCGCCACGCGGACGCAATCAATGGATTTGACTTTGAGCGTGACGTGTGAGACGGCATAGACATCAGCCGGAATCGAAATCAACTGATAATGATTGGCCAGCCAGCTCAGGCCTAGGCCGAGCAGCAGCCCCGAGGCCGCTCCGATCAGGCCGATTACCAACCCCTGCAGCATGAATATTCGCCGAATTGATCGCGGCGTGGAGCCTTGCGCGCGCAGGATCGCGATGTCGCGGTTCTTTTCAATGACCATCATCGTCAGCGTCGTGATGATGTTGAGCGCCGCTATGGCGATCAGCAGCGCGAAGAAAACATATACCACGCGGTGTTGCAACTGGAGCGCGGCGAACAGCGGGTGGTTCAACTCCTGCCAGTCCTTGGTCGAGAAATCCTGGCCGGCGATCGCGCGGACCCGCTCGCCGATCTCCTTGACTGCGTAAATGTCCGCCACCTTCATCTGGATCATTTCGGCGGCGTCGCCGCTCACTTTCACGCTCTGCGCGGCGGTGAGCGCAATGTACGCCCACTTCGCGTCGTATTCGTACAGACCCAATGAGAAGATTCCTGCGACCCTGAAGCGCGTGTAGCGCGGCCGCGGCTGCAGCCCGACGGGAGTCAGTCGTGTTTGCGAGGAGATCGCCGTCACGACGTCATTTACGCGCAACTCCATCGACTGCGCCAACTGCTTGCCGAGAATAATCCCTTCCAGCGCCTTTTCCTCCGGCTCCTCCTGGCTTTGAGCAGGAGGTTGATTCGGAGGCGCGGGATTGAGCCGCGTCGGATCGCCTTCGATCACTGTCGAGAAGACCTCTTTGACCTCGCGCGGCGAATTCAGATCGACGCCCTTGAGCACCGCGTATTCCTGATGGCCCTGGGCGCTGAGCAGGACTTCCGCGTAGATCGTGGCCGAAGCCTCGCTCACGCCGGGCGCGGAGCGGACGCGCTCGACCAACTCGCGATAATTTTCGACGCCGCCGCCGTCCCTTTTAAGCAGATTGAGGTGGGCGGTGCCCCGAAGGACCTTGTCCTGAACGTCCGCGCGAAACCCAGTGATTAGCGCTTGCGCGATGACGAGCGCCGCTACGCCGAGCGTGATTCCCGCGACGGCTATGGCCGTGATCACAGAGACGGCTGCCTGCCTGCGCCTGGCGCGCAGATAACGTAATGCGATGAAGAGTTCGTATTGCATCTATTAAGCAGGGACGGGGCGACGGGGCGAAGGGGCGATGGGGCGAAAAGGATAGATGAGGTTATTTCCCTCTCTGTCTTCTCTTCGCCCCTTCGCCCCGTCTCTCAGTCGCTCAGTCTTTTTTTGACTCCGGGCGCATGTGCGGGAAGAGGATCACGTCGCGGATCGAATACTGATTCGTAAGAATCATGACCAGGCGATCGATTCCGACCCCTTCGCCTCCGGTCGGCGGCATCCCATAAGAGAGCGCGCGGATGTAATCCTCGTCGAGCATCATCGCCTCCTCGTCGCCTCGCTCTCGCTGTCGCGTCTGTTCCTCGAAGCGGCGGCGCTGTTCGACGGGGTCGTTCAATTCCGAGAAGGCGTTGGCGATCTCCATGTTGGCGACGTACAGTTCGAACCGCTCGACGAAGCGCGGGTCGGCGGCCTTCTGCTTCGAGAGCGGCGAAAGCTCCGTCGGAAATTCAGTGATGAAGGTCGGGCCGATAAGATGAGGCTCGGCCACATGTTCGAAGATCGCGCCCAGCAATTGACCGTCGTTCAACTTCGGGTCGAAGTCCAGGCCGATCTCGGCGGCGGCGGCTTCGAGCCGCTCG
>DATCXQ010000010.1:0-8650 GCA_036565725.1 Blastocatellia bacterium | reverse complement strand
CGCCCTCTTTGAAAATCTGGCGGGCCAGGACGGTCGCGGTGGTCGTGCCGTCGCCGGCCACGTCCGAGGTCTTCGACGCGACTTCGCGCACCATCTGCGCGCCCATGTTCTCGAGCGGCTCTTTCAACTCGATTTCCTTGGCCACCGTCACTCCGTCCTTGGTGATCGTCGGCGAGCCGAATTTCTTATCGATAACCACGTTGCGCCCTTTGGGCCCGAGCGTGATCGCGACCGCGTCGGCCAGTTGATTGATGCCGCGCAGGATCGCCTGACGTGAATCTTCTCCGTGAATAACTTGCTTTGCCATAACTTCTAAATTCCTCCCGAATGTTTAGGATTACTTCGCGCCCTTGCCTTTGGCCGTGGTCTCGACCACGCCGAGGACGTCGTCCTCGCGCAGGATCAGGTAATCCTCGCCGTCGAGCTTGATCTCGGTCCCGGAGTACTTGCCGAACAGAATGCGGTCGCCGGCTTTGAGGTCGATCGCGATTCGCTGCCCGCTGTCGAGCAGCTTGCCGTTGCCTACCGCCAGAACTTCTCCTTCCTGCGGCTTCTCTTTCGCCGTGTCGGGAATGTACAAACCGCCGCGCATCTGTTCCTGCTCCTCCATCCGGCGCACGATGATGCGGTCGTTGAGTGGACGAATGCTTACTGCCATCGAAAAACTCCTTTCAATATTTGATTGTGATTGATGTTTTGGCCTATCCCAAACGCAGTCGAGCTACTTGAGTCTCTAACGCTCAAGTTTTATAGCCAGCCATATATCAAGCTATTTGGTGTTAGCACTCTCCGCCTGGGAGCGCTAAGTATATGAATCGGGTGTTGCCCTGTCAACAACCAGAATAAAAATTTGAGGATTAAGGGTCGAGGATCTTCCGATTGTGGATTGCGGATTGCGGATTTGAGAAGGCGAGAATCAACAATCAATACTGTGCAATGAAATAAACGCAGCGGCAAAAAGAAAGCGGAGAACGGTAGTTGAAAATCCGCAACCCTCAATCCGCAATTCTCGATCCTCTTCGTTTCGGCTGCGCGTGTTTGTGTCCATTCTTGTGCCCGTTCCCATTCCCGTTAACACCGTTGGCGTATTCAAGCATGCGTTTGCTGAGGGTGTTGCGGTGAATACCCAGAGCTTCAGCAGCCTTGGAAAGATTGTTGTTATGGCGGCTGAGAACTTTAAGAATGAAGTTCTTTTCAAACTCCTTCACGGCCTCGTCAAAGAGAATACCGCGATTGATCATCTGGTCGATAATCGCTTCAAGTTCCATTTTCATAGGCTTCCTCCGGAGGAAGATTCGAGGATAGAGGATCGAGGATAGCTGATAGTGGATCGCTTCACGCGCTACAGACGCAGTCCTCTAATCTCTATCAGCTATCTTCGATCCTCTATCCTCTATCTTCTGTCTTCGATTCTCGATCCTCAAGATCATGGCCGATGAGCAGGCGATATGCTTCGAGATACTTCTCGCTGGTTATCCTCGTAACTTCAGGGGGCAGCGGGGGCGCAGGAGGTCGCTTGTCCCAATCGAGTGTCTCAAGGTAATCGCGCACAAATTGCTTATCGAAAGACGGCTGCGGTCTTCCAGGAGTGTAGGCGTCCCGCGGCCAGAACCTGGATGAATCCGGGGTCAACACTTCATCCACGAGGATCAATTGTCCGTTTATAAATCCGAACTCGAACTTGGTGTCGCAAACAATTACGCCGCGCGTCTCGGCGTACGCGGCGGCCTCGGTGTAAATTTTCAGGCTGATCTCTTCGAGCCGCCCGGTCAAGTCCTCGCCGAGCGACCGGGACATCTCATCAACGGAGACATTGATGTCATGCCCTTCTTCGGCCTTTGTCGCAGGGGTGAAGATCGGGCGAGGCAACTCGGCCGACTCGACCAAGCCTTCGGGCAGACTGTGGCCGCAGACGGCGCCCGTCCGCAGGTAATCCTTCCAGCCCGATCCCGCCAGATAGCCGCGAACGACGCATTCAAAGGGGATCACTTCGGCGCGGCGCACGAGCATCGATCGTCCGGCGAGCAGCGCTTTCGATTCGTGCGACAGCGGCGCCAACAGTTCCGCCGGGAACTCGTTCACATCAGCCGCGATCATGTGGTTTGGGACGAGCGTCGAGAAACGATCGAACCAGAATCTGGAAAGTTGAGTGAGCGCCCAGCCCTTATGTGGAATGGCGTTCGGCAGCACGCAATCGAAGGCGGAGATGCGGTCGGTCGCGACGATCAACAGACAGTCGTCGTCAACTTCATAGATGTCTCGAGCCTTGCCGCTCCGCAGGAAACGCAACTCCGGTATCCGCGCGTTCCCAAGCTCTCGCGAAATCATATTCGTCGTGATGTTCGATGACGACACTGGCGCTTCTCTCCCCGATTCAGTACCGAGTGCGGTAGCGAGCGTCGATTCAATCGCGAGACCCGCCCGCTACCGCACGCGGCGCCGAATCCACTCCAAGCAAAAGCTCGCTGCAAATAATAAATAGTGCTGATGGTGGACAAAGGTTGCAGAGATTCCAAATGTTTTTGTGATTGCCGAGCGCAGATCTGATCTGGTCAGCTCGTGGGGTCTGGCATTATTTTCGTGGGCGCCGTCTTTGTCAAGTCATCACGGGTTCCCGGCTTTCCCCTTCTTGCCTTTCCTGGCAGGCTCCTCCTGCGTCTGAGGTTTAGTTTCAACCGTCGGTCTGATTATCTTCGGCTGCTCAGGCCGCGGGGTTTCGATCCGCTCTTCGCGGATGGGCGGCGCCGGTTTGACCACCGTCGCCGGCGCTTTATATTGGGTCGAAGGTCTGCCCGCTAGAGGGTCGAGGTTCGGCGCCTCGTCTAAGGAGCCTGGCAGAATGTCGCCCTCTTGGGCGGCGATGCGCGCGAGTTCTTTGGCGTGCTCACGCGCGCGGTTCGCCTGAACGAGTCTTAGATCGTCTGGCAGTTCGGGGATCTTGCCGAATCTGTCTTTCGGCTTGTACTTAAGGTAATTCTGCATGAAGTCGATCCAGAAAGGCAGCGCCGCCGAGGCGCCAGACTCACCTTTGCCAAGCGGCTTCTTCCTGTCGCTGTACCCGATCCAGACTCCGCAGACGACCTTCGGCGTGTAGCCGATGAACCAGGCGTCGGTGAATTCGTTGACCGTTCCCGTCTTTCCCGCCAGCTCGTGACCGATTGAGCCGGCCGCCGTCGCCGTTCCGTACTGCACCGCGCCGCGCATCATGTCGACCATCTGCGCGGCCACGTATTCGGAGAGGACCTTGTACGACTTGGGCGGGGCCTGCTCGAGCACTCTGCCGTAGCGATCTACCACCTTACGTATGCGAGCCGGCTCGATGCGCATGCCGCCGTTCGGGAAAGCGGAATAGGCCGAGACCATAGCCAGCAGCGGCTCTTCGGTCGCGCCGAGCGCCGAAGGCAGGAACGGCGCCATCGGATTGGGCAGTCCCAATCGCTTGACCAGACTGGCGGCGTTTTGCACGCCGACCTCGTCCAACACGCGCACCGCGGGGATGTTGCGCGAAAGCGCCAGCGCCTTTCGCAAAGGCATCGCGCCCATGAAGTCATCGTCGTAATTGTGCGGCGCCCAGCTGCCGCGCTGGAACGGCGAGTCGTCGACAATGTCGTCGGGTCTGAGGCCCTGCTCTATCGCCGTCGCGTAAATGAAGGGCTTGAAGGCCGAACCGGTTTGGCGGTTGGCCTGCGTAGCGTGATTGAACTTGCTGGTGGCGAAGTTATAACCGCCGACCATTGCCTTGATCTCGCCGGTTTTAGCATCCAGCAGCACTAGCGCGGCCTGAACGTCCGGCTCGGGGTCCAGCGTGGCCGACAAAATCCTCTTCGCCCGGTCTACAGACTCGATCTTGAACTGCGCCAGGTCGCCGCGTTTGAAAATCTTCGAGGGCGGCTTGCCCAGCGCCTCGGTATGCTCGGCCGTGATGAAGGCCGAATAAGACCCGAAGGACACCTGCGCGCCGCGCTCGCTCACTTCCCTGATCATGCCGGTCATGATATCGCCGGCTTCCGGCACGGCGATCCACGAAGGATCGCGATAATCTTCGATCGAGCCGCCTCCTTCTTCGAGCACGTTGTCGAATTTGACTCTCCAACCATGGCGTCGCTCGTACATCCGCGCGCCTTTGCGGACGGCGTCCACGGCCCATTTCTGCGCCTGCGCGTCGAGCGTCGTGTAGACGCTCAGCCCCGCCTTGTAAATGTCCATCGCGTCCGACTCATGGTCATCGACCATGATGCGCTGCAATTCCTGGCGCACCTCTTCGACGAAATAGGCGTAAGGCGAACGGTCGTTCTTGCCGCGCGGGTCTTCAACCTGTAGGGCGATCGGCTTGGCTTTGGCTGCCTCCGCCTCTTCCTCGGAGACGAATCCGGCGTCGGCCATTAATTGCAACACCAGATTGCGGCGATCTTTGGCCGCCTTCGGATTATTGATCGGCGAGAACTGCTGCGGCCCTTTCGGCAGCGCCGCCAGCAGCGCGTATTGCTCCAGGGTCAGTTCTTTAAGGTGTTTGGAGAAATAATAATTGGCCGCGGCCTCGAACCCGTACGCGCCTCCGCCCAGAAAAATCTGGTTGCAGTAAAGCGTTATGATCTGTTCTTTCGTATAGACGCGCTCTATCTGCAACGCATAGAGCGCCTCTTTGAGCTTGCGCGTCGGAGTCCTCTGTGTCCTCTCGTTGGTCAGGAAAAGGCCGCGCGCGAGTTGCTGAGTCAACGTCGAGGTGCCGCGAGCGCGCCGGTTACGCAAAACGCTCTCCACCACCGCGCCGACCAGCCGCACCGGGTCGATTCCCAGGTGATCGTAAAACCGCGTGTCCTCGATGGCCAGGATCGCCTGCTTCATCTGCTCGGGAATCTCCTTATATTCGAGCGGAAAGCGCCGTTCGAGCGCCAGCTCGCCGATCGGAGTCTTGCCGTCGTCCGCGAAAACCCTCGTGACCTCGTTAGGCTTGTAATTGGCCAGCCCGTCCACGTCGACCGCGTAATCTGAAAGGCTCATATGATAAGTAAACACCAGGCCGGTCATCCCGCCAGCGATCATAGCCAGACACACCAGCGCCAAGGTCGTCGAGACGCGGAAGAAATCTTCCAACTTCGCCAACTTTTCTGTTAGTTTATCTGGCAACGCCACTAAGGGGGACTTTTTGTCGGAGCCGTTCGGCCCTTGATCCGGAGTCAAGAAGTAGTTGTCGGACATAGCGCGCCAATTATACCAAAAGACTTATAAGACGCATAAGTCTCAAAAGACCCGTAAGGGGAGATAAGCATGAAACACAAATTTTTATCACTCTTCCTGACGATCCTGATCGCGCCGGTCGCGTTGGGGCAAATTGCGCAGAAAGGCGCGCAAGAGGCCCAGCCGAAACAGGCCGCGAAACAGGGCAAGCCCGGCCCGTCGAAATCCGCCGCCGCCGAAATCCGCGCCGTTCTCGACGCCCAGGTCGCCGCCTGGAACGGCGGCAAGCTGGAAGATTTCATGGACGGGTATTGGCGTTCGCCCGATCTGACGTTTTTCTCCGGGGGCCGCAAATTATCTGGCTGGGACGCGACTATCGAGCGTTACCGCAAAACCTACCAGGCCGAAGGCAAGGAGATGGGCAAACTGGAGTTCTCCGACCTCGACATTCAACAGCTTGGGCCGAACTCGGCCGTCGTGCGCGGGCGCTGGGAATTGACGATGTCTGACGGCAAGAAACCCGGCGGACAGTACACGCTCATCTTCCGCCGCTTCAAGCAGGGGTGGAAGATCGTTCACGATCACACTTCGTCGAATCAATAAGCGCGGCGTCCGTCATTCCCCAAATAACTCCCTCAATTTCGCGCGTCGTATCTCCACTCGTTTCTCGGCGGGGGTTATGACCTTGTCCGGCAAGGCTAAAAGCAGATCATCAAGAGATTCAAACCCGGAAAGACATCCGGCGTCTTCCATTGTCCCCGCTCGTCATGGAGCGTCATGACCTTGGTGTTTGGGCGAATTGTTTCCACACCCGTCTCCTATTCTTTCAATCGTGGACGCGCCAAAACGCGTCCCAATATGAACGTTCGAAATGGATGGGATTCTTGCCCGCGACGATTTCTCTAGCGACTTCCCCCAGCAACTCTTGGCCGTGTATAAAGTTCGGGGCCAGCTCTTTGGCGCGAGCCTGAGAGATTTGAAAAATCGCTTCTAGCGCGTCCGACCGAAAGTAATAGATCTCAGACTCATCGTTTAGGATGACTTCAAGCCTGGGCAAAGCCCCGGAGTAGCGACCATTGCCGAGGAACCCGATGGCGTATCTTCGATTCCTCATGTCCTTATTGGGAAGTTCCTTCAGTACGAGCGGAACTACGCTGCGGCCAGTGAGGATAAGAGGGTCCAATAGCTGATCTTCCGCGCGATCCTTGGCCTCATAAAAATCCTCAAGCGCGTCGCTTGGATTTCTCAACGGACCTTCGGCGACAGCCCACCACAAGCCGAGTAGCGCAACCAGGCCAACTACCGAGACGACGCTTCCCGCGATTATTCGGATCCTCATTTTGAGACGCTTCCCAAAGGCTCCATACCTTGAGCCTTGATAATTGGAGTGGCGGTCGGCCCGGTGAGGAACTTGATCAAGCGCCCGGCAGCCTCCGACGCTTTTGAGTTGGCGCTGATTCCAGCTGTAAAAGTGACATATGACTGTATATCCGGCGGGAGTGGGCCAACAAGCTCGACGCCGGGAGTCGTCAGAATCTGAGTGATGACGACTATGCCTAGCTCGACCTCGCCCTTGGCGACAAGCTCGGAAACAATGTCGGATTCGGGCCGCGTCACCTTCGACTTGATGGCCTCGGCGACACCGAGGCGCTCAAGCATGCCAGCCAAATAGACGCCGCTCCCAACTCTCAGGTAGGCGATCGACTTCGCCTCGAGCAGCGCGCGCTTGAACGCTTCAACCGAACTGACATCTGGCTTGCGCGCGCCCGAGCGTACTTCCACGCCGATACCCGAACGCGCAATGTCGGCGCGTGTCTCCGCAATTATCTTGCCATCTTTGATCCACTCATCAACGGGAGCTGACCCGCTGATCAAGACATCGAACGGTTCGCCGGCGTTGGCGCGACGCGCAAACCCGGTAGGGAGATCGCTAGAGACAGCGAGCTTGTAGCCCGTCGTGCGCTCGAATTGAGGGCCGACCTCGGCTAGCACGGTCGCGATCGCCCTTGCAGTCCAGACTTTGATCACGGGGGCATTTGCAGGGTCTTTTTGACCAAAAAACAAAGCTATAAACCCGAGCCCTGTTATCACAGAAATCGCCAGATTCATCCTCTAACCTCCGATTGCGGAAGGCGCGGTTAGGAAATTGAACAGAGGCCTCACACTAACGTCTGATTAGGCTATTGGTGTGTCATCTTTCCTTGGCTGATGCGCAGTTCCCGCTCTCATATCCCGAAAATACGCCGACACTCGCGGGCGATAGAGAAAATATGCAATGACCGCAAACAGCAAACTGTGCGTTATCAACTCAAATACCGAGTGAAACGCGCTGAGAATGACGTGGTATGCGATCCAAATGAGCAAAAACCAGCGAGCCCAGTCACTGCCGCGGAGCAAAAACACTCCGCCAAGTATCGCAAGAACTCGGACGAGTAGCACCCAGACACTGTCATAGTCAAAATGGCGCTGCGCCTTGAACTCGGCGCCGTGGTATGCGAGTCCGATGACTCCGGCTACTATGAATATACAACCGATGGCCGTGACTGAGTGTGGACGTTTGTTCATAAGGTTTTTAGGTATACACCAGCTTTGCCTGCATTTTTCGGATGTTAGCGCCGGGGAATCGTCCCGTGGCGTTGACCTCGGCCAGCCGTTTCTTGGCTTCCTCCAGTGTAGTTCCGGCGTAGACGGCGAGGAAACCGAACTTGGAGTCGACGTTGGTATAGGCGATGTTCTCCTCGATATTATCGTTACACTGGAACCTCATGGAAAAGACCTTGCTTCGAGGGAACAGCGCCTGGGCCTGGAGACGTTCTTCCTCCGTTATCATACAGGGCTCCGTAGTCTTCAGAATGACCGCGTAGAAGGGCTCCGACAGATACTCCACGCGGGCCACTCCGTCCCTGGGTCTATCAAAGCAAAGCTCGTGAGGTTTGAAACCCCGACAGGCTTTTTTGGGGTCAGTGGGATCAGGTTGAACCTTCCCCTGGCTGTCGGCGACCGCCGCGGCGGTCATAAGAAAGAAGGCGAAAGCGATCATGGTTAGGGAAGTTTTCATAGGCAGCGCTCCTCTGGGTTCTTCGATGCGTAACATTGGGCCGCATCGCCATTCCGCTTAGAGCGGTTTGCGAGTGCGTGTACGGGGCTGTGGCGCGAGTTGTTTACCCAAATCCACGGTTAAGAAATGGATGGAATCGATCTTGACCGTGGCGCGGACTAATGGTCTTTGAGAATTAATTGCAACAACGTAGGGGCAGACCTGTGTGTCTGCCACGGATTTGGGAACCTCGGCGCCGGGGCAGACACACAGGTCTGCCCCTACATTGAATTGCGTGGTTGCATTTAATTTTCAATTTTCAAAGGCCATTAGTCCGCGCCACTGTTCTCCCGGAGTTATAACGCAGGCCCGGGCCGCAGCAAGCGGCCACTTTCACTTGATGGGCGCCAGGGCGAAATCATGAAATAGCCTATG
>DATCXQ010000927.1:0-7668 GCA_036565725.1 Blastocatellia bacterium | reverse complement strand
GTACGTTACCGGGAGCGGTAGCGACCGGGCGCCAGTGACCCGGTCGCTACCGCTCCCGGTAACGTACCGGACCGCTTCTTCCCGTACATCCAATTGAAAACTGCTCTATGTTCTCAAAAGTTCAACCATTAACCGCCGAGACGATCTCTTCAGGCAAAATGACCATTCGGAGTTGGTGGTCTTCGCCGTTGGCGGCTGGGTCAAGACCGTCCGCCTGGAGTGGGACGGACTAGAAGAGGCATCGTCTTGTATAGACAGGGATCGTTTCTCTGCCTATTGGAACACACAATAATAGGAGGGAATAGAATGGGACTTATTGAGCAGATTCAAACTTGGTACGCTGCTCAATGTGATGGTGATTGGGAGCATCAATATGGAGTATCGATTGAGACGCTAGACAACCCGGGATGGTGTGTCACAGTTGATTTGTCTGGCACGAGCTTGGAAAACATAAGATTTCAAACTTACCATGAGGACAATGGCGCAGAAGATTGGATTTTCTGCGAGGCAAGCGGGAATACGTTTGTTGGAAGAGGAGATCCAGGAAAACTTCAAACCATTTTGGAAATTTTTGTCAATTTGATTGGGAAGTAACCTTTTCAGTCTCATCAGTCGAGATTACTCAGCCAGCGCCATATATAATTCCCAAAGAAAACTATTGGAAACTCTGCGCGATATCGCCTTTGGGAATGCCAGACTCTTTTAAGCATTCAGCGATTCGCAGATCGCTGTTGTCGGCCTAAAGCCAGATTGCGAGGCCCGTCTGAACATTAAAATGGGTCGCGGCGCCACATCGACTCCAAACTTAAAACTCCTTGCGTCACAAGTTGATAAACGGCATCTAAATCTCGTATCATTGGCGAGTTCTTTTGTCGAAAATTCGACAAAATTTTCAATCACCGACGTTCTGAAACTATCGCGAAAAAAAACTGGCGCAGCGCTTGGCGCCAGGTAACTGATTGTAGCCTTTGTTCATTACCGAAAGGCGGCAAAATATATGAAAAGAGCGATCAACGTTCTGATAGCGGGCTGCTTGCTGGGGGCGCTTGCCCCGAGTTCATTCAACACATCAACTTCTGGAGGATTGGCGGTCGAAGCATCGCCGGCGCTGGCTTTCGTCACCGGGACGGTGAGAGACGAACGGGGGACTCCGTTGACCGGCGCGACGGTGGCGGTGCTCGAACCGAGGCCGGGCGGGAAAGAGATCAAGAGCGCCAGGACCGACGGGCAGGGCCGCTTCCTGGCCGGCGTGCTTCCGGGCGCTTATCGCATACGCGCCCTGGCCGAAGGTTTCATACCGAAGTCCACTCGCCTGATCCTCAATCGTTCCGAGAAGAGAAGTTACGACTTCGAACTCAAAAAAGACAACACGCTGGTTCAAAAACGCGGCGACAGCGCCGATTATCGATGGATATCGCTCAGCGCGCCGGACCACGCCATGCGCCTGAACGAGGACGCCAAAGATGAGGTCGTCGATCCGTCGAACGACGCGCCGCAGAAGAGCCTCTTGGCGACCCAACCCTCGTTCCACGGCATGGCCCAATTTGTGGCAGTGACGTCGAGCGCGCCCGCCGGATTGCCCGCGCCTGATTTCTTTGGGACCAATTTCGCCGTCTCAGGCTCGATGGGCGGCAATTTCGAAATGGCCTTCATCGGCCAGCGCGGCGTGGGAGATTTAGCGCCGCAGCGGCTTGCGGCCGTCGCCACGGTCCGCCCCGCCGCGGCCCACCAGATCACGGCGATGATCGCTTACGGCCAGGTCGGACTTTCCGGATTGCGCCGTGCGGCTCCCAGACTCGACCAGACTTCGCCCGATCGGATGTTATTGGATCAAATCTCGGTATCGGCGACCGATTCCTGGCAGGTCTTACGGCCGCTGCTGTTGATTTATGGATTCGATTATTCGCGGTTCGTAGGCTCTATAAACGATCGCGACAGCGTGCTGCCGCGCCTCGCGATTCAATATTCGCCCTCGGCGCGCTTGCGGGTGAACGCGGCGGTGACTCCTGGAGCGAGTGAGCGGTTGAATTCTCTCGAAGGCTTCAGTTCCGAGAACATTCAGGCGTCCTTCGAATCGGCGCCGGCCGAGATCGCCGGCTCCGGCGTCCCGATTCTCGACCGCAGCCAGCGTTTCGAGCTGGGGGTCGAACGGTCCTTCGGCGACGGGGGAGACACATCGATCGAGGCGTCGGTCTTTTACGATTTGATTTCAGGGCATGGAGTCGGCGTGCTGGCGCTGCCGCTCGAGGCTTCGCCCGAGACGCAGGCGACGTTTCAGCAGGTGGCGCATCAGGTGACGGCGATGGACGGCGCGGCGCGCGGCGTCCGCGTGATGCTCAACCGCCGCATCAACGGCCACGTGACGGCTTCGGCCGGTTACAGCTTCGGGCGCGGCAGCAGGCTCGGCGACGCGCCGATCACGCAGGTCGCGCCGGCGCAATTATTCAGAGGCGGCTTCTTCCAGGTCGCCACGGCGAAACTCGATCTCGATTTCACCGAACAGACGGGCACGCGAGTCTCGACCGTGATTCGCCTGTCGCCATCGGCGGTGGTCTTCGCGATCGACCCCTTTGCAGGACGCATGAGCGTTTACGATCCGAACATCAACGTATACGTCACGCAAGAGCTTCCGAGCTTCGGGCTGCCCATGCGGTGGGAAGCGCTCGTAGACGTACGAAACCTGCTGAACCAGGTCCTTGGCGCCGAAGACGGCGTAGTGCAACTCGCCAGCGCGCGCGCGAGACGGACGCTACGCGGAGGCCTGGCTTTCAGGTGGTAAAACCGAAATAAAGTGAACACGCAAACAGGAATGACCAGGATCACGACACGCACGCTGGTGCTGCTATTCATCGCCTTTCTGGCGTTGGCGGCCGGCGGGTTCAACCTGCGCGACCGATTGATCCAGAAGCCCGTCTACAGCGACGGCGTGCTCTGGCGCGACGTCGAGGGGCCTGACGTGTTCGCCGACGAGGTCGAGCCTGGAGCCGCGGCGCCACTTCGAAGGTACGTGATAGCCGACAAGGTCGAACCTGGCGGCCCGGCAGCGCTCGCCGGCGTCTATCGCGGCGACTTGCTCCTGGGAATCAGCGTGAACGGCGACGATTATGACGAGATAACCAGGGCGGAGCACGTACAGATATATCTCGATCAGGTCAAAGGCCAGACCGGATTCCCGGGTTCGGTGAATCTCCACTACTGGGTGGCGCGCCGCAACGATAAGGGCGACGCGGTGATCAAGGAAGGCTTCGCGGACCTGCAGAACTTGCAGGTCCGCGATCCGCATTCGCGGCGCAAGCTTTACTTTGCGCTGATCGGATTGATCTATCTGGGCATGGGCGTCTACTTCCTGCTCAAACAGGGGCGCGCCCCTTACGTCACGCGCTTCTTCATTATCTGTCTGCTCGCGTTCATCATGCATTTCTTCAGTGCGACCGAGGAGATGCGTACCCAATTCGACAAGGGCATCGACCTGGCCGACGCGATCGCGTTCGCGCTCCTCGGCCCGTTCTTTGTCCACTTCGCCGCGCTCTATCCACTGCGTAAACGTCTCGTCGCGCGCGGCCGGTGGCTGAGCAGGGCTGTGGCCGGATGTCTGTACGCGCCAACGGCGATTCTGATCGCAGGCGAAGTCGTGGTGCGCGTGGCCAGCTTCCGCGATCTGGTCAAGGTCCCTCCCATCGACTTCAGAATCTTATTGTCCAGAGCCGAAATCGCGCTCTTCGCCGTCTCGCTCGTCTTGAGCGCCGCGCTCTTCATTCGCTCTTTCATGCGGGCGCGTTCGGTCGTTGCGCGCCAACAGTTGAAATGGGTGACAGGGGGGATGAGCGTCGCCGCCGCGGCGTTCGCGCTCTTCTATTTCCCGACCTACCTCACGTCGTCTTCGGTGGCGCCGCTGCTGGAGGCCATCTCGATCGCTCCTTTAATTCTGATTCCACTCACGCTGGGCTATTCGGTAGTGCGCTATCGCTTGAGCGACATCGACATAGTGATGCGGCGGTCGCTGGCGTATATCGTGGCCACGTTTTCGGTCGCCGCGGTCTTCGGTCTGGTGACGGCCGCCGCCTACTTGTTCATCAGCCCGCCGACGGAATCTCAATCTCCGACCGGGGCGTTTCTGATCGCGGCCGTGACGATGTCGGTGCTGGCTATGCTCTTCGCGCCCGTCAAAAACTGGGCGCAGGAGCGCATCGACCGCGCCTTTTACGGCGGGAAATACGATTACCGCGCGACGCTGCAGGATTTCGGGCGCGCGCTCGCTTCGACCATCGAACTCGAACCATTGCTCGACAGTTTGATGCGCCGTCTGAAAGAAGTGCTTTCGGTCGAACGGCTGGCGGTCTACATCGAAGACGCCGGCGAGCCTTCCGGCTTCCGCGTGGCGCGGGCCGAAGGCGTCTCGCCGCAAGTCGCGCTGCCCGACGACATTCTCTCGATCCTGCGCGAGCGCAGCGGCGCGACCGGGGTCGTTCTGGCGGACGAGCCGTGGCTAGCCTGGGCCGAGTTTGAAGGCGGCGAATTAGAAGCCGAGTTTGAAGGGGGCGAATTAGAATTAGACGATACGCCTCATGGCGCTTTGGCCAACGCGCCGTTCAGCTATTACACCCCTTGCGCGGCACGTTCGCGCGTAGTTGCTGTTCTGGCGCTGGGACGGCCGACCGACGGCGCTCTACTTTCGTCGGAAGACACCTCGCTGCTGCGCGCCATCTCGGGTTACGTCGCGGTGGCGATTGAAAACGCGCTGCTGCTCGAAGAGCAGGCCCGGCGCGCCAAAGAACTGGCCCGCCTGAAAGATTTTAACGAGAACATCATCGAATCGATCAGCGTCGGCGTTATGGTGGTCAACCTGCATGGGCGGATCACCAATTGGAACGGCGCGCTCGAACAGATTTACGGGCTCAAGCGCGAAGAGGTCATCGGCCGTCGCATCGCCGAGGTCTTCCAGTCCGAAATGCTTCGCGCGCTGCGCGACCTGATGAGCCGCGGCGAATGGCGCGAAGGCGAGCCGGCCAACATCTACAAGTTCCGCGCGCAAACGCCCGATGGCCGCGACCTGACTTTGAACATTTCGCTCGCCGCGTTGCAAAGCAAGACCGCCAAGATCGAAGGCTCGCTCATCGCGATCGAAGACGTGACCGAGCGCGTCGGCCTCGAAGCCCAGTTACAGCAGTCCGACAAGCTCTCGTCAATCGGGCTGCTAGCCGCCGGGGTCGCGCACGAGGTCAACACGCCGCTCGCCGGCATCTCGTCCTACTCGCAGATGCTGATGCAGCAGATTCCCGACAACGACCCCCGGCGCCAATTGCTCGAAAAGATCTACCGCCAGACTTCCCGCGCGTCGTCGATCGTCAACAACCTGCTCAATTTCTCGCGCCTCACCGAAGCGCGGTACGCGCCCGTGGATCTGAACCGCGTGATCGACGACACCATCCAACTGCTCGAAGCGCAACTGCGCAACACCGAGATCGAAGTCGTGCGGACCTACGCCGACGACCTTCCGCTCGCGTTCGGTGACGGCCCGAAACTCCAACAGGTGTTGATGAACCTGATCCTCAACGCGCGCGACGCCATGCCGCACGGGGGCAGGCTCGTAATTTCGACCGAGTCTGATGAAGATTCCGCCGTGGTCGAAGTCCGCGACACCGGCCTCGGCATCGCGCCCGAACACCTGGCGAAGATTTACGACCCGTTCTTCACCACGAAACAGATCGGCAAAGGAACTGGGCTGGGCCTCGCCGTCAGCTACGGCATCGTCCGCGATCATGGCGGCCACATCGACGTCGAAAGTAAGCTCGGCGAAGGAACGCGTTTCCAGATCACCCTGCCTCTGGCCGCCACCCGCCAAATGTTCGCCACGGCGAGCGATTAATAATTGAAAGCGTGGAACTTTGGAGCGGCATGGCTGTGACGCCGCGCTCCAAAGGCTGCCGCCGATTTTGATGTCTAGAGCGGTTCTCACCTGCTTATACGGGAAGCCGTAGCCAGCGTTCGTAATAAACACTAGTTCGATGGAACGCGGATAACACGGATGGAGCGGATTTACGCTGATCTCTTTTAGTTCTTATCCGTGATGATCCGTTATATCCGTGTCATCCGTGTTCCATTAACCCGTACCCCGATATGAAAAACGCCCTAGATTTAAAGCCATTGGCTTTAAATCTAGGGCCAGGCGAAGCGTTCGCCGCGGCAGCCGGGAAATTAGCCTTGCGGACGTTTATCCTGGGTTTATCTTCTATGCGATACGCTCCGATACTCTGCGGCGCGTCGCCGAAAACTTGCCTGGGTTAGGAATGTAAGAATGCGGATTCTGCTGGTCGAAGATGAGCCGAGCGCAGCGCAGATGCTTGCTAAAGGATTACGCGAGCAGTGCTATGCCGTAGATGTGGCGACGGACGGCGAGGCCGCCGTTTATCAGGCTGGAATCAACGATTACGACCTGGTCATTCTAGATGTAATGTTGCCGCTCAAGGACGGCCTCGAGGTCTGCCGCGAGTTGCGCGCGGAAGGATTGACTTTTCCGATCCTGATGTTGACGGCCCGCGACGCGCCTCCGGATCGTGTCGCGGGGCTTGATATGGGCGCGGACGATTACTTGACCAAGCCGTTCGATTTCCATGAGCTGCTGGCGCGCCTGCGGGCGTTGCTGCGACGCAGCCCCGCGCTGCGCCCGGAGACCGTAGAGATCGCCGATCTCAGCATCGACATGCGGGCGCGTCGGGTAAGGCGCGGCGGACGTCAAATCGAGCTGACCGCGAAAGAATACGCGCTCCTTGAATACATGGCGCGGCGCGTCGGCGAGGTCGTCACCCGCGCCGAGATCGCCGAACACGTATGGGAGGAGAATTTCGACCCGTTCTCCAATCTGATCGAGGTCTACGTGCAGAGGTTGCGGCGCAAAATAGATGAAGGTCACGCGCCTAAGCTGCTCCGCACGCGTCGCGGCGAGGGTTACGTACTGGCCTCCGCGAAAGAAGATTCCGATGCTTGATTCGATCAGAACGAGATTGACGCTTTGGTATGTTGGCGTATTGGCCCTGGCGTTGATCGTTTTCAGCGCCGGCGTCTACCTGCTGCTGGCGCGAAATCTCCACCGCCGGATGGACGAGAGTTTGCGGACTTCGGCGGAATCAATCACGATCTCGCTCGTCCGCGAGCGGGCCGAGGGCGAGACGGAAGCGGAGGCGGCGCACAGCACGGTCAACGAGCTGCATCTGCTCAACCAGGCGATGGCGATCTTCGACGCCGAAGGGCGATTGCTTGAGGAAAAGGTCACGCCTGGTAATGATCACGCGCGCTTGCCCCCTTTGGATTCAATTCCCGCCGGCGACCTCCGTTTCTACACCGCGCCAGGGGAGGACGAAGAGGGCCGGCGAGTGGCGGCGCGACGGGTCAAAATCGGCGAGACCGCCCCACCTTATCTGATCGTTGTGAGCCAGCCTTTGGAGACCGTCACGGAGGAACTGGCAATGCTCAGGCGAGTCTTTCTGATCGCGGTCCCGCTCGCGCTCCTGCTCGCAGGGCTGGGCGGTTTTTTCCTGGCGCGCAAAAGTCTGGCGCCGGTGGTGGCGATGTCGGAGCGGGCGCGACAGATCAGCGCCGAAAACCTCGAGCGGCGGTTGCCAGTCGCCAACCCGCGCGACGAACTTGGGCGGCTCGCCTCCACATTCAACG
>DATCXQ010000926.1:0-3333 GCA_036565725.1 Blastocatellia bacterium | reverse complement strand
GAACGGGTGCGGCGGCGGATCGCGACCGATCTGCACGACGACATCGGGTCGAGTCTGACGCAGATTTCGATTCTCAGCGAAGTCATCCGCCGGCGGATCGATAGCCCCGATCCGCTGATCACCGAATCACTCTCGCTGATTGGGGACGCCTCGCGCGAACTAGTGGACGCCATGAGCGATATCGTCTGGGCCATCGACCCACATAAGGACCGCCTCCACGACTTGATCCAGCGCATGCGCCGTTTCGCCGCCGACAACTTCACCGCGCGCAATATCACATTTCAACTGCTCCTCCCGCAGGCGGAAGAAGACGTCAAACTCGAAGCCAACCATCGCCGCGAAGTCTTCCTCATTTTCAAGGAAGGGGTCAACAACATGCTGCGCCATGCGGAATGTACCGAGGCGCGGATCGAGTTGAGTTTAAGCGGAGGGCAACTCCGGCTGCTCCTGAGCGACAATGGGCATGGTTTCGATCAGATGCGCGAGAGCGGCGGCCACGGACTGACCACGATGCGGGAGCGGGCGAGGTGTATCGGCGGCCGGTTTACTTTGCAATCACGCCTGGGGCACGGCACGATGATCGAGGTTCTGGCTCCGATCGACGGACCGTCGCCGTCTTTCTACTGTGAGTCGACCGGGAAGTAACTACCTCGACAATGTCACATTTCGGCGGTCATTCGAAAGACCCCCAATTGATTGAAAAATAAACGAGTTTGAGGCTAGCCGAAAGCATGGCTGCCTCAATTGAAAAAGAAACCAAAAGCAAAGTATTTGACCCGCGCGCCTGGGGATTGTCCCACGCGGAGATCAAGAAGCTCGGCCGACGCTTGTATGAATTCTGGGAGCGTTATGCCGAGTGTTTCGAGACCACGACACGCGACACCAGTCATTACGCGCCGAATTTTTTGAGCGGGTTGTTGCGAATGACCACAGAACGCAACTTCAGCAACATTGCGCGCACGGCAGGAGAGTCGTCGCAGAACGTGCAGCATTTTATGACCAATTCGCCGTGGTCGGGGCAAGAGGTCTTTGAACAAATCCGCGAAGAGATCGCTGGGCGAGGAGCCTTTGCCAAGGGGAGCGCCTTGATCCTGGATGAAAGCGCCGACGAGAAGGCTTCGGAAAAGACCACCGGCGCAGGGTGACAACGCAATGGTCGGCTGGGCAAGATCGAGATGAGTCAGGTCGGAAGCTTTCTCGCCTATGCCAATGGCGGCCTTTGGATGTGGATTGATGGCGAATTGTTTCTGCCCCAACACTGGTTCACGCGAGGGATGGCCAAATAGCGCAAGCGATTGGGCATTCCTCCTGATCGCAAGTTTGCCACCAAGATTGAAATGGGATGGCAAATGATTGAGCGCGTGAATGACGAAGGACTGCTCTTCGAGATGGTTTGCTGCGACACGCTTTATGGCCGCAGTTATTGGCTGCGCCGAAAGCTGAGCGCCGCCGGTCTGGTTTACTCCGCCGACGTCCCGGCGAACACGAAAGTTTATTTGGAGGAGCCAGTCACTGGTGCGCCTGCGAACAAGAAAGGGCGCCGCGCCACTAAACCACGAGTGCTGAGCAAGGAGCAGCCGATTGAAGTCAGGCAGATTGCCACGCGCTCCGAAACCAAGTGGACGCGGATTGAAGTGCGCGAGACAGAACGCGGCTACCTCAACGACGAATTCAGCGCGCGCCGTGTTTGGACGACGCAACGCGGCGATGAGCCGGCCTCCGAATGGCTGGTGATGCGTCGTGATGCGGAAGGCAAAATCCATTACGCGCTCTCGAACGAGCGTGCGGATGCGCCGCTGGAACGATTGGCTTGGGGCAAATGCCAACGCGTCTTCATCGAATGCGCCAACCGGGACGCCAAGAGCGAAATCGGCTGGGATGAGTTGCGCGCTCAGAAGTTTCCAGCCTGGGAACACGAACTGGCGCCGGTTTGCCTGGCGACGTGGTTTATGGCCCAGACCAAGCTCGACTGGCGCGAGCGATCTCCTCGCGATCCCGAACGGGGGAGTGAGTTCGGTGTAGATGAGTTGCCTGAGCTCTCGATGGCCAACGTCCGAGAGTTGTTGCGAGCCGCGATGCCATTGCCGCAACTGAGTGTTGAAGGCGCGACCGTTTTGGTGGTTGAACATCTGGTCAACCGCGCTCGCTCGCGTAAATCTCGTTTGTAGAGCTTGGGTTACAAGCATTCTTTACCTTGAATGAAATGTGACATTGTCGAGCTACATAGATTCGTAGTGACACCCCTCTCCTTCCCGGCTAAACTACCTTCACCAGGACAGATCGGCGTCATGCTGGGTGACAGACTTTAATTTGCCGGCGTCCTCCCGTTCAAGTCAATCATCGACAGGTCGAAGTTGGTCGAAAAATTTTCGGGAATATTTTCAGGAACAGATAATGACGGATGGACAAGCGCCACAACCGATCAGAGTAGCGATCGTCGAAGACCGCCGCGAAATCCGCGAGGGGCTAGCCATGCTGATTAACGGTACGGAAGGCTTCCGCTGTACCGGCGTTTACCGTTCGATGGAAGAGGCGCTCGAGAAGATCGGCTTTGAGCTGCCGGACGTGGTGCTCAACGACATCGGCCTGCCTGGGATGAGCGGGATCGAAGGCATCAAGCTTTTGAAAGAACGCCATCCCGATCTGCTGGTTTTGATGCTCACTGTCTACGACGACGATGAGCGGATCTTCGACGCCATGTGCGCGGGCGCCTCCGGCTACTTGTTGAAGAAAACACCACCGGTGCGTCTACTCGAAAGTCTCAAGGAAGCGGTTGCGGGCGGCGCGCCGATGTCGCCCGAGGTCGCCTGCCGGGTGATCTCCTTATTCCGGGAGATTCGTCCTCCGGAGCGCGCCGACTATGATCTGACGCCGCACGAAACGCGACTGCTCAAATTGTTCGTCGACGGCCACAACTACAAGACCGCCGCGGCCGAACTCGGCGTGAGCGTCCACACCATCTCCTTCCACCTCCGCAGTATCTACGAGAAATTACAAGTCCATTCGAAATCCGAAGCCGTCGCCAAAGCCATCCAGAACCGGCTGGTCTAGTCTTTGGCGCCCACTGTAGGGACCGAGGGTTCTGTTGCAAATAAACCAGACATCCGGTCCTCGATGCTGGTAGACTGGCCCAGTTCCATTATCACTGGGGGCTACTCTGACCAAATCCAATCCGTTCAAATGGCGACACTATGAATCCGAGATCATCCTTCTCTGCGTGCGTTGGTATTTACGCTACTCCCTCAGTTATCGCGATCTCGAAGAAATGATGAATGAACGCGGCCTATCAGTCGATCATACGACGATCCACCGTTGGGTGCAGCGGTATGCGCC
>DATCXQ010000920.1:0-6040 GCA_036565725.1 Blastocatellia bacterium | reverse complement strand
GGCCGCTTGCTTACGCGCGCGGTACTGTACCGGTCTTGATTGTTCTGGATTAAATAAACACCAAAAAATTTAGTTAACGCTGTACTCAGATTGCCTGATAGGCTTCCTGCAACTGCCCTTTTAAAAATTCAAAATCTCGCTGCGCCGCCGCTAGCGTGTTCTCTTCCTGCGCGGCCGTAGTCGTTCCCGGAATTTCGTATTCGAGATGCAGCGAGATCGGACCTTGAAAATTGGCCTGTCGCAGCGCTTTGAAATAAGCCTTCCAATCAACCATTCCCTGACCGAGCGGGCAGTTGACCTGCCGCCAGCCTTTGCTTGACTTTTCCCAGTAAGAGTCCTTGACCGCGATCATTTTGATGCGGGGCGCGATCAGGTTGAGCGCTATCTTCCATCCGGCGACGCCGCCTTCGGCGACCGCGTGCCGGATGTCGAAGTAGTACCCGACCCATTTCGGGTCGAGCTGGTCAATGGTCTGCGCGACGTCCCAGAGCTGAGCGCCGACGTAGCCTTCGTGATTATGGAACCCGCATTGCACTCCGCTCTGTTTGCTCAACTCGGCCAACGAGCGGAAGTCGTCCATGGCTTTTTGCAGCTCGCCGCGCACGTCGGCGAACGAGTATTTGTAATAGCCCGGTTTGAAGAAGGGAATCGAGAGCTTGCCAGCGGTCGAAAGAATAGGTTTTGCGGTCGGGTCGAGGGCCGAAGTCAGCGCCGTTGTGATCATCGGCGCGCTAAGACCTTCGGCGCGAATGGCGGCGACGGCCTTCGGCAAATCTTCCGTCGCGCGTTCGGGCTGCACGTGGCCGCCCGGCCGCACAGTCAGATCGACTCCGCCGAAGCCGAGTTTCTTCACCGCCTGGGCCAGGCGCGTCCAATCCATCGCCGGCAAGTGTTTTGAGAAGAAGCAGATCGCCCCGTTGAACCCAGTTGTCTTCGGCAGCATGGAAGCGGCCGCGAACGCGGAAGCCGATTTGATGAAGTCTCGTCTATTTTGATTCATAACAGTTATGCTCTTGCGTCAAGGCCTGAAAACGTGGGCGCAGTATAGATCAAACATTTTGAAAAGTTGACTGGGGATGGGCAAGAAACTAGCATATGAGCCATATCTGCTGATCGGAGGAACGAAAAAATGCAAACGGAAACACTGAACATTTTTCTCGTCATCTTTGCCGGACTCAACATTGTGATTTTGCTCCTTGCGCTGCGAGTCGTGCGGAGATACACGAAGGAAATCCAGGTTGTGGGGAAATACATGGGGGAGATCGAGAAGATAAGGGAGGCCCTGACCAGGCAATCCGAAGCGCTCGTGAGCCAAAGAAGGATCTCGGTCATGCCCGCGTTCGACGCATGGCTTAAGCCTGATGAGAGCGGAAGCCCTATTCATCGCCTCTACCTTAAGAACATCGGAACCGGCATTGCGATGAACATTGAAATCGAGCGTATAGATTTTGATCACGCCCAAGATGATGACTTCTCTCTCTACGCTGACGTCGCCGCCGAGGAAATTGACGACTATCGAGTCCCGAAGGGGCAAAACGGATACTCTGTGTTTCAGCCGATTCAAAGTTTAGGCCCGAACTGCGAACAGGTTGTTAAGAGCTTCAATTATCCCGCCGACCCGGACCAGGCGGGCGAAGTCATACGCCAATATGGCTACACGGGGTTTGACTTTTTGTCCCTCATTGATGAGGAGACCCCCCTGCACATTGAATTTCAGGACATCGAGGGCAATAAATACCATCAGGTCATAACGCGAAAAGGCGGCGCCTTCGCCCCCGGCCCTGTCGAGTCGCAGGCGATTGAACGCGCGCACGCGTCCGCAAACTGACCAAAGGGGATATGGAAAACACTTTCGGTATGGATCAAGGAAAACTCGCCTCTGAAATCGCCAAAATCAGTTGGTTTCACACATTCAATTTTGGAAACGGTATTGTGACGTCCGGGTACGATGACTCTCATAAACGCATCCGGACGCTTCACATGCCGGAGGATCTTAGCGGAATGACCGTGCTCGACATTGGTAGTTGGGACGGATTCTTCGCTTTTGAAGCCGAACGAAGAGGGGCGAGTCGCGTGTTGGCTACCGATTCATTCTGTTGGAATGGAGATGGCTGGGGGACGAAAGACGGCTTCAACCTCGCGCGGAAAGTCCTCAATTCTAAAGTTGATGACCTGGAAATCGATGTCCTCGAATTGAGCCCTGAAAAAGTCGGGACATTCGATTTGGTCTTATGCTTGGGGGTGCTCTATCACATGCGCGATCCATTGCTCGCGCTGGAACGGATATTTAGCGTGACGAAACGCCAACTGATCCTCGACACCCACGTCGAACACTTGATGACCAATCGTCCAATGATAGCTTTCTATCCCGGCGCCGAACTAAATAATGATCCCACTAACTGGTGCGGACCAAATCGCGCGGCGGTCGTGGCGATGTTGAAAGCCGCCGGCTTTCGCCGCGCCGAAATGGTTTATCAGCGATTCGGGTTCAATCCCGGTTATCGGCTTGCCAGGGCGATCAAACGCAAGCTCATCGATCATGAATCTTTCCGGATCGCTCTCGCTCAAGACAGAATGGTCTTTCACGCCTTCCGATAAGTCCTGAGACAATCAAGCCGGGTCCAACGCGCTCGCAAGGCTCAATTTGATGTAAGACCCGGTGGAAGGTGAGATTGTAATCTTCTCTCTGACGAGGGCTTGATTCCCGACGCCGGCTTCGGGACGAGACAGTCCGGTGACTTTGGCCAATTCTCCCGGATAAGTCATGCCGGCGCAGTCCAGAAAGCATCGCGCGATCTCGCGGAGCGCAGTTTTGCGATCGATCTTCTGCGCCAGTTGTTCGGGAAACCGCCCTTCGGCCAGCGTCCAGATGTAGCTGAACTTGGGTTGATAAACGACGTCGCTCGGGACGACGATCATAGCCGCCTGCAAATCATCGATCGCCCTGGTGAACGCTTTGCGGTCCTTGACGCCCGATTCGTTGCGTAGATCGGCCGTGGCCATCTCCCATTCTTTGCGCAACACTTTCAATACCGCCAGCGCTTCCGCGCTCAACCGCTTTTTCTCCTCACGCTTTGCGACGCCCCAGATCGCGTTGAAATGCGGGATCATTCGAGGCGCGATGAACATGGTTTTGCCGCGCGTCAGTTTGCCGTAATACGCCCTGCTGCGCCGGACGATCTCGTCCTTCAATATCCAAGTGTGCGAACTTTCAGGGTCTTTCTGGACGTTGTGCGGCATCACAGCGTCGCGTCGCCCGCAGACCGCGATGTAAAGCGAAGGCCCAGGCTGGCGTGAATCGGTCATGCAGGCGGAGAAACCGACGCGTTCGATGAACGCCTCCGCCTGAGGCGCTGTCTCGACCCGCAAAGTCTCTTCGCGCCGCCAGTGCAGGTCGCGATATTCCTCGATTTCGAGTGGAAGGACATGGGGTTGTTGGCGGTTCATGTGAAAACCAGAATCTAATGACGGAATGGCTTTGCCGATTCAAGGCGGAAGTTTGAGGCTTCAGTAATCGCGCTCAGCTTGCCCGCACAGCGGTTATTTGCTGAATTTCAGCGTCTTGGTGACCATGAGGTCGAAATCTCGCAAAACATCGGGATCGCCGGTTTTTTGCGTGTACTGGGCTACGTAGGTCCTGCCGTGCGCATAGAACGAATAGACTGCTACTTTAGCGCCGTCGGGCAGGCCAGGCATTTCAAACTTCGCGTCCGTTTGACCCATAGCCGTACCTGTTTCCCGCCAGCCTTCGATGTTGTCAACCGTGGCCTTCCGGCTGGTTATGTTCTGATAAGGATAATTGCTGGTTGCCAATTTGTGTTCGTCGAGGCGTCTGCCTTCGGTAGAGGATACGTATATCTGGCCGAAATTGTCGCTGGCGCATTGCCCTACCGATTCGGCGTCGGCGCCCGCCATAAATAAGCCAGGGGTACAGAGCTCCGGCTCCGTGGGCCTGGCCCAGTTCTTTGGATGACGGAGAGAAAACTTGCCCTCGGCGCTTATGTACGGCGTCCAATCGGCGGTCTCATCTATTTCCGCCGGCTGGCTTTTCTGCTGTCCGGTCTGCCCCGCGCCGGGTTCCGAAGCGCTGCTGGCGTTGTCCGGGCTTTTGCCGGCTTCCTGTCGAGCCTTGTTCGCGTAACAGCCAACACTGCCAATGATCCCGACGACCACCAAGATCAACAATAGTTCGGCTGAACTAAAGCCTGTTTGATTTCTCATGCCCATTCTTTTCTACTATAGCGGTTTTCACATGTATGAGGACTGTTAGCCACAGAGGGCACAGAGGGCACAGAGGGATTAATGACTTCTCTGTGTTCTCTGTGCCCTCTGTGGCTATTCATCCATATGAAAAACGTTGTAATAGCGGTCATTATCGGCCTTACTTTTAACGTGAGCGAGCCGCAGATCCTGATGAATGGATTTTGCTGACGGCCCCATCCGCCGCGAGTTTCACTACCGTCGCCTGGTCTTTCTGCAATTCGGTCAGCGCAGGCAACGCCGCCTTCGCCTCGGCGCCCAGGGCGCCCAGGGCGGTGGCCGCGCTCGCGCGGACGAGCGGTTCGTTGTCTTTCAATGTCTCGATCAACGCCGGGACTATCGTTCCGGCTTCGGCCCCTATCTTTATAAGCCCCTTCGACGCGCCCACTCGCACGAACCTGTCCTGATCCTTCAACGCTTCGATCAGGGCTGGCGCCGCGGCGCGGGCGTCCGGCCCCATTGCGCCCAGGGCGTCCGCCGCATAACTCCGCAGATGTTCGCTGCTGTCCTTCAATAACTCGATCCAGACCGGGATCGCCGCTTTCGGCTCTACGCCGATTTTGCTGAGCGCGTAGGCGGAATGCGTACGAACGGCGAACTCCTTGTCTCGTAGGGAAGCCACCAATTCCGGTAACACGGGCTTGGCATCGGGGCCGATTCTGCCGAGCGCTTCAGCCGTGTATCTTCGGACCTGGGCGCTGTTGTCGTGCAATAAAAGCGCCAACGCCGGAACGGCCGCTCGCGCATCGGCGCCAGCTCTGCCGACCGCCTCGGCGGCGTCCTTCCGCACATTCTCCTGTTGATCTTTCAGTAATTCGATCAACGATGGCAGGTAAGGCTTAGCTTCGCCTATCTTGCCGAGCGCAAACGCCGCGTTGCCGCGCGCCCAGGCGCTCTGGTCTTTTAATAATTCGCCCAACGCCGGCGCGGCCGACCTGGCTTCGACGCCGATTTGGCCCAGGGCAAAGGCGGCGTTGCTTCTGACCCGATCGTTACTGTCCTTGAGGGCTTCGGTCAAAGCGGGGCTTGCCACTCTCGCTTCCACGCCCATTTTGCCCAAGGCCTCCGCCGCATTCTCCCGTAAATCGGTGTCACTATCTTTCAACAGCAGGGTCAGCGCCGGTATGGCGGCTTTCGCTTCGACTCCCAGAAGCTTGACCGTTTTGATAGCGATGATGCGGGCCTGCTTATCCCGATCCTCTAACTTTTGGATGAGCGCTTGGACATCTTTACTCTCCTGGGCGAAACCGGAAGAGAAAAAACTGGCGCAGAGTAGAAAGGCTATACAGATTTTCATGATTCTCCCAGACTTGATCATCGGTTCAGATTTGCCGAAGCTTGCAGTGATTTTGGCGACGCGGGGCTCTAGATCGCTCTTGAGAGTGTAAGCGCATCGGCAATCGTAGCGCAAACTGTCGAGTTTGCGCCGCTTCCATTGCTGAACCCTCGAACGAAACTCGCCTGTCATCGGCTCTGTGCGACTTCCGATTTCCACTTGTGGAGTCCTTCTTTAGTCGCATAGCGACCTATGACTTTAGCCGTGCCGTTTAACGCATTGTCATTACCTGGATCTTTGCGCAAAAGGCGCGTTTGCTTCGTCGCGTAGCGACAGCCTGAATTTAGCCGTGGGTTTATGGCCTTTGAAAAATAAATGCAACAACACCTCCTCGTCGCGGAGCGACGGTTGAGCCTAGCCCGGCTTTTCAAAGCCGGGTCGACTAACGCATATCCGTTCTCAGTCGCGGCAGCGACGGTTGATTTTGCAGATCGGTGTCAACCG
>DATCXQ010000919.1:0-9558 GCA_036565725.1 Blastocatellia bacterium | reverse complement strand
GGCCGCCTCTCTCGGCGGCATAGGACCTCTTAAGCCGTTCCCCAGCCCTACCATCTGCCACCAGACAATCCCGGCGAGAACCAGCAGGGCGACGGCATACGCCGTGAACGCGCCCAGCCGGTTGCGCCGCAGGGATTGTTTACTCTTTTCGATCAAGACCTCCGTCCGTTGTTCCAACGCCGTCTTTTCGGCGAAGTGTCGCTTCTCTCGCTCTTCGCGGTCGATCTGTTCGCGGATGCGCCGTTCTTCTTCGGCGACGCAGCGGTCGATATAGACGATCTCTGTTTCGTTGAGGTCCTCAGCGCGACTGCTTTGCCATCCCTTCGCCAGTTCCAGGGGCGCGCCGGTGAGCAGCGCGCCGGAGTCTTCGTTCAGTCTCCTCCATTCGGCGATGACGACGATGAGCTTCTGCCGCCAGAGCAGGAATTCACGGTCTTCCTGAATCCAGCTTTGCAGGGGTGGCCAGTAGCGCAGCAGATCATCGCCGAGTTGTGCGGCCGCCTCTCCGGAATCCGCGTCGCGCTCGATGGTCACCAGAGGCGTGGAGCCGAGATTGTACAGGACGGTTCGGGCGGCCTCGTCGAATTCGGACAATCTGACCAGCAAACGCGTATCGCCGCCCTGTTCGCCGGCGTCGGCCACGCGCACCAGCCGCAGAAGCGCCCGCCGCGCGACTTTCGCCTCTTGTTGCCTCAATCCCGCCCAGGCCGCGTCGGCCGATTGGATCAACAACTGAGCGGAATCGGCGGAGCCTTGTTTGCCCTCGAAGAGCGTCAGTACTGATTGGCGGCGCGATTCCAGTTGTTCCGAGGCTTCCATCCGGCTTATCGGCTCGCCCGGCAGATATTCGGTCAGATAGGCGGTCAGGCGCTCCGCCGGGGCCAGCAGCGACGTGCTGTCGCTCTCGCCGGGGCGATTGCCGAAGGTGGCTAGAATCTCTTCGTAGGCGTAATAAGGCAGGTATTTGACCTGAGTGTCTTCCTGGAACTGCGCGCGCGATTGAGGCGGGAGATGGGAGGGAAAGAGCTTGAACATCTCCTTGGCGTATTCGCGGCGCCGGTCGAGCTTGGTCTTTTCGAAAGGCTCGACGCGCATCGGGACGGGGAAGATGGCGACATCGCGGCTTTTGCGCAACCTCTGTTCGTAGATCGAATGCGCGACAGCGGCGCTGCCCTTGACGCTCTGGTTGTTGAGCGTGTAGCAGACAACCACGGCGTCGGGCATTTGCACCGTGCAAATGCCCGAGGTGTCGCTGACGCCCGTCCGGCTGTCGATCACCACGTAATCGTAATCGGCCCGCATCTTCTCCTTGACTGATTCCAGAAAGACGCCGCCGCCGCGACGCTCGTAGAATTCCTCCCAGTCGAAAGAGTTGACCCGCGCCGAGTAAGAAGCCCCCTGGCGTCCGGCGGGCAGCAGGTCGAGCGTGCCGCCTCGGGGGAAGTCCCAATCGAGCGAAACGACGTAGGCCGAGATGTCGGCGTATGACTCATGCCAGTTGTCGTCGTTTCCGCCCGCGTGGCCGGTGGCAGTGGCGTCTCTGAATTCGATCAACAGGTCGATCAATCCTTCGGAGCCGGTCAGGTCTTTATCACTCAGGAACGGCGCGAAGTAGCGGTGTAGCCCCGGCGCCTCCAGGTCCCAATCGACGGTCAGGACGCGATTGCCGTTGCTCGCCAGAATCCAGGCGACGTTTGCGACTGCCATCGAGCGCCCCGAGCCGCCTTTGTATGAATAGAATGTGATGATGTTGCCCAGCGGTTTTCTCACCCGAGGGGTCTTATCCATTGTTCAGTTTCCCCCTGGCCCTTCAATGTTTGCGAGCGAGACGGCCTCGGCGCCTGTGGCCTTCCGCAGTACCTCCGCTCGTTTGATGATCTTGCTCCTGGTGACTTGCAGCATCGCGGCCAGCCGGTCTTTCATCTTCGTGGCCGAGTCGATTTGCGTGAGCAGATCGGGGGATTCGTTTGCCGTGCGGTTGACGAACGTGGCCTGCAGAAGCATTTCGAGTGTCTGTCGCTGATTCACCGCCTCGGCGTCCTGCGGGTTCCAAGGAACGACGATGACGCAGTTGACGAATTGTTTGGGGTCTACGACGTCGCGCATGTGCTTGCGATAATCCTCCAGCCGCAGCGTCCACAGGTCGACCACGATGACGACAATCTTGTTGCCGTTCTCGGCCTCCTTGAGCTGCTTCTCCAATTCATTGTCGAGCGGAATGGCGCCGTCCGAGATGAGCCTTTCGCGCTGGATCACGTCCTGAACCAGCAGATCGACTTCATCCCTCGGATCGGGCAGCCAGGGACGCCATTCGCCGCCGCTCTCGCCGTAAGGGTCGAGGCTGGCTCTGAATGGCTGCAACTCCTGCCTGCGCCCCGCCAGAAAGATGAATTTTACGTAGCGCGGATTGGCGCCGGCCACCTGTAACTGCACGGGTTGCGCCTGCGCGGCGGCTAGCCCAGGGAATGTCTCCGCGACCTGATCCAGGACCGGCAGATTCGGCAATGCGGGCAGCTTGTGTTTTTGCGCGGCCTCGATCACGTCGTCGGCCAGGACGGAAATGAAGTCGTCGTATTGCTGCTTGAACTTTTTGTTTCGCAGCATCGTGCGTAGCCCCTGTTCGGCATAGGCGTTCCCGTAGGCGTCGTATTTGTATTGAATCTTGCCGAGCGCCACCGGGATGCGCGGCAATACGTAATCTTCTTTCTGCCACAAGACCGGAAACATCAGGCCGGGGAAATCGGCGCCTTTAGGCAGGTTTTTCGAGTAAATCTCGACGCGCGAGCTGAAGACGGCCCACTCCTTGCCGCAGAATTTTTTCTGGAAGTAGTACGGCGAGTACACGGCGATGAAGACGCTGCTTTGTTGCAGCGCCGAAGCCAGCTTCTGGTCCCAGAGGGTCCCCGGCTCTATCTCCGCGCCGTCGAAGAACCCGACCTCATCCGGCGAGGCGGCTATCTTCCCGGCGATGTCTTTGCAGAGATCTTCATAAAATTTTTTGACAAGACCATCCAATTTATTGTCTTCGCGCGCGTAGCTGAGAAAAAAAAGGTAGCTCATGTTGATGGTGAACCTTTCGGTAAAACTTTGGCCAAGAGGTCCAGGTAATATCCCGGGCACGCGTGGATTATAGTCGAAGCGGGCTTGTTTGCAACGCCTTTGTCTTTACTGCGAGATTCGCGGCGTCGAGCGCCGCTTCTGCTCACGCAGCGTCGCATGCAGCGTCTCCGCCGCCAACCCGTGCAGCATCAGCCGAAAGCCCGCCGCCAGCGTCGATAGAGGCACTATAGGGTGTTTGTTGTTGAGCAGGCCGAGGTGATGCGATTCGTTCAGGATGCGCGCGGCGTAAAGGGCCACAGTCTCGTCGAGTTGCAGCGAATTCGAGGCGCGCCAGAAATCGTTGTCGGTCAGGAACAATTGGTAGAGGGGCGTGTAGATTTCAATCGCCGTTTGCGCGTCAAGCACGTTCGTCCACCGGCGCGGGAATTCGCCTATCGGGAACGGGCCGTCGGTGACGCATTCAAAGTTGATCCGCGCGGGCGGCTCGATCTCGCCTCCGCGCTCGCGCAACTGGCTGTTCAACTGGATGACGAAATTGAAGAGGTTGAGGTCGTGTTTGAGGAAGAAGTCGTCGAGCAGGTCTTCCAGGCCGCGCGGCCTGAGCTGGTGAAGCTCCGTCTTGACGCCCGGAACGTTACTCGCGATGAAAGCCAGAATCTCGGAGCCGATGTGAAAATGGCGCACGATCAGGAAATTGGCCTCCGGGCTGACGAAATATTTCAACCCCCAGTAGATCAACCTGTGCAGGAGCTTCGATGAAGTGAACCAGTTAGGAATGACGATCTTGATCAGTTGAATGATGATCATCGCCAGCCGCGCCAAAGGCCGCACGACGGGCAGCAGAAACTGCCGCGATTTCGACCGCATGGAAAGCAGCATTGCGGCCTTTGCCTCATCATCGAGTTGGATGCTGCGGTCGAGGTAGAGCGCCATCCACGGGTCCGGGTCCCGCTGATCGTATTTCGGAAAGTCGAGTCGCTTGGAGAATCGCATATCTTTCTCCTATAGATTTCAAGGAAAAGTTTTCCGATCTTTGTCCCGGAGGGACAGCAGATCCGTAGCGCCTCCGGCGCAGAAGAACATTTTAGGGCGTCACACATTGCCCAGTTCTTCGAGTTGCAGCGCGTAGAGTCGCGCCGTGACCTTAGCGGTTTTGACGATCCGGCGCGCCAACTCTTCGGTCAACACGCCGCTCCCGAGCGCCGCTTCGAGTTTGGCGAAGTGATTGTCGTCGTTCGCGCCGTGATAGAGCAGGAACGACACCTGGCGCTCATCGAGTCCCAGTTGCTCGCGGATCTTCAACCCCCATCGGCGCGCCATCCGCGCCCCCAACCCTTCGATGATGAACATCGCGCCGAGCAGATCGAACGGGTTCTCGTGACTCGCGCGGTGGAACATCCAGGCCGAAAGCGCTTCAGAGCCGATGTTCTTCTCGGCGCGCAGGATCTCTTCGAGGGCGCCGCCCGCCGCCAGGTAATCGCGCTCGATCATCTGATAATCGCAGCTCTCTTCGCCGGCATGGCCGATGAACATCGCGCGCAAATGGAAGTGCTCGACGGTTATGTTCGATGCCGCGCGCGCGATCCATCGTGCGCCCTCCATCACCTGCTGGCGCAAGTTGAGCAGCAGCGAACGGTAATCTTCAATGCGCAGCTTCCCGCGATTGAGTTTGTCGACGATCGGCGTGCGGTTGAGCCGCGTTTCAAAATCCACCCACACCTGGGCCAGCCGCCGCATCAACGAGCCTTGCAGGTCGACGGCGCCCTGACGGGGCGACTGATCGGGCGCGAGGTATTTCGTCTCGTCCGCTTCGACCTGAACTTCGGCGGCGGCGCCCTCGGCGTCGACGACAGTAAGCCGCATGAATGAGACGACGAACTGCCCGCTTTCGGGAACCATACACAGAATCCTCTGGCCCGGTTTCAAATGGCCTTCGTTGAACAGCTCTTCGAGCATGATGAAGATCGAGGCCGCGCCCGTGTTCCCTTTGTTGTAGAGATTTGTGAACCATCGCTCTTCGGGGATCATCCCACCGCCTTTTTCCAAAAGCTCGATGATCTTGCCGCGAAAGCTGTGGGATGAGTAATGGCAGACGAGCCAATCGAGTTCGTCAGGTTTGAATCGCCCCCGCTCGATCAGCTCGAAGTACCGCGCAACGCCGAGCATCACGATGTTGTCGAGCAAATGGACGTCCTGCTTGAGCAGAAACACGCCGTCCTCAGCCGCCGCGGCGAAATTCGGGTAGTCGCCCCACGAAGGGCCCAGCCGGCGCTCTCCGTCTTTGTTCGCGCCCGCGTACATGCAGACATCGAGCCGGTCGGCGTAGGAGACCAGATCGATCCAATCGATGCGCAGAGACAGTCCGCGCGCGTTGGGCCGCGATTCGAGCGTCGCGGCGCCCGCCCCGTCCGACAGCATCCAGCGCAGAAATTCTGCGTCGAAAGGGACGCGGCCTTCCTCTTTGAACGCCCGAGTCTCCTCGAATAATTCGCGACGGAAGAAGCGGCTGGCGAATTCGCTGGCGCAGACCAGCGCGTTGCGATGCCCGCCGCTCAGGATGCCCTGGGCGGCGTATTTGAGCGCCATCACGCCGCTGGCGCAAACGCCGCTCAGACTGGCGATCTCGCACGGCGGCGCTTGCAGCCGTCCGTGCGCCAGACTGGCGAATCCAGGCGCCAGCAGGTCGCTTTGCGAGGTCGCCGCCGCCAGCATCTCTATCTCCGACAGAGTCAATTCCGATCTCGATACCGCATCCAGCGCCGCCAGCGCCGCCAAATCGCAGTTCCAATAGTTGACCCTGCCCTCACGGTCAATCGCGTAATGGCGGCTGAGAATGCCATTTTGTTTAAGAATGCGCGCTCTGAGCCGCGAGGGTTTGCCGCCGATCATCCCCAGATAATCCTCCATCTCGTCGTTGGAAACGGGAGGGCCGGGCAGGAATTTGCCCAGGGCCGTGATGTAGACCGCGTCAGCCATTGATTGCTCCTTTTAGATATCGACACGACTATCAAACGCCGCGATCATATCGGCTGAGGCGCTTCCGAGGCTTCGGCGCGCGTGACACTTTCGTATCTGTCACAATCAGACGAAAAAGCGTTGAAGTGATTCGCGCCATTTGTCTTGCGCTTTGAGGATGAGTTCGACGGTTTCGCGCGCCGCGCCGCGACCGCCGGGCTTGTTCGTCACGAAATGGGCGCATTCGCGTATTTCGTCAACGGCGTCCGCGACGGCGATCGCCAACCCCACGCGGCGCATCACGGGCAGGTCGGGCAGGTCGTCGCCGACGTAGGCGATCTCGTCGTCGGCGAAGCCGTCGGTGATTTTGATCTGTTCGTAGACTGAGAGTTTGTCGTCAATGCCCTGATGGAGGCTATCAATTTGCAATTCGCGGGCGCGGGCGATGAGGGCGGGCGAGATGCGGCCGCTGATTATGCCGAGCTTCAAGCCGGCCTCGCGCGCGAGCTTCAAACCTTGACCGTCGTGGATGTGAAAGACCTTCGCGCCTTCCATCACGCGCTTGCCGTCGAAGGTGTAATGCAGGCCGCCGTCGGTCAGCACGCCGTCGCAATCCATCAGTAAGAGTTTTATACGGCGGGCGCGGGAGATGTTTTCTTCAGTAATGTTCATGCGCCTTATGAATGAATAGGACTTACGGGACTTATGGGACTTATGGGACTTATGGGAATCCAGACTCCATTAGGCGCATAGGTCCTATTAGTCCCATTCATCACTATTTCACGTCAAACGTCGGCACCTCGCTCAGGAGCAGTTTACCACCCGTCCGACTGATGATGTAGACGGCTCGTCCCGAGTAATCTTTTCCCTCGATCTTGATCTTCAGCGTCACGTCAACGGCCGTGCGGCTGGCGTCCCATTCTTCGGCGCGCAGGGCCTCGGTCACCCAGGCCGAAGGTTTTCTGACGACCAGATTCTGGGCGAACTTCCTGAGGTTGCCCAATTCGACGAATTGATTGACGGCGGCTGAACTGCCTTGCAGCACGGCGGCGTCGAATTTTTGCAGGAAGGCGCGAACGTCGTCGGGAATTTTCACGGCATTGGCGCCGCGTTCGGCCTTGAGGGCCCCGTCGCGCGCGGCGAGGGTCGTCGCGGCGTCGAGGTCGGCCGCGGCCGCGAAGCGGAAGTGTTTCGCCGCGGCGTCGAATCTGTTCTGTTGCATGGCGATTTCTGCCAGGCCGAGATGCGCCAGCCCGTAGGCCTGGATGGGCAGCGGCTCCGCTTTGAGGGCGTCGTCGAATATTTTCGCGGCCTCGTCGTTCTTCTTCTGGGCCAGCAGGGCGCGGCCCAGAAGAGCCTGGAGCGTCGGCGCGCTAGTGGAGGCGCCAGAGGAATCGGATGCGGCGAGACCCTCGCGCGCTTTCGCCTCGGCTGTCGCGAAATCGTTTTTGCTGAAGGCCAGGTTGGCCTGGCCAAAGGCCTCGGACTGCGACGGGCGGCGCGGAAAGACGTCGTTCGAGTATTCGCTCTGCAGATAGATTTTGTCGGGGTCGATCTCGATGGTTTTGATGTCGATGCCGGCGGGGGAGTTGACCGAACCATATTCACCGGCTTTGACCGTCACGGTCTTTTGAATCTTCTCCCCGCCGGTTGTCGCCACGACCTCGACTGGGAAATCCCCCGCCAGGTCATCTCGCTCCCGGCTGCCGAAATTGGCGACGGTCGATTCCACGCCGTTGGCCGTGTTTTGCGGTTTGCCGATGGCGAAATCGGGTAGCGTCACGGACTCGATCCAATTGTTGAAAAGCTCGTTGACGAGTTTGCGATCGGCGCCCGCGGAGATCAGGTTCTCTTTGAAGTTCGCGCAGCGCGAGAATTGGCAGAGCGGGTGTGGTTGCGGCGTCCCGCGCCTTTGTTGCCCCAGTTGCGTTTGCTGTGGCGCCATCCATCCGGCCAGGCTGAGCGCGTCGACTCTGCCACGCGTGAGAGACGAGCGCAACGCGTTGTCGAACGACGCCGCTCCGAACGTCCGTTCGATCATCCGCCAGACCAGCGCGCCTTTGTTGTAGACACTGGTGGCGTAATTGCGGTCGAGTTGACTCTGCGTCAAAAGCGGCGCGTCGTTGCGCGCGACCGTCGCGTAGGCGCGGCGGAATCGCTCGAACGCCGCGTCGCGTTGAGGGAGGCCGAATCGCTCGCCCAGGTATTGCGCCACGAGATAGACCGGAAGCGCGTCGCGCAGCATTCCGGCGCCGCGCCCGCGAATCAGGACTTGCCCGTCAATCCAGGCCCTCGCAGCCGCGCCCGAAAGCAGCTCGATCGTCCCCAGGTCTACGGCGTCGCGGCGGAAGATATTTTCGTCAATCGTGACCGCGCCCACCATGGAAGCGGAGGTTTCGCGGGAGGCCGAGAACGAGTCGGAGGTCGCAGTGTTGAGCTGGCGCGCCTGGGTGGAGATGACGCGGAAGGGCTCCACCGGCGCGACTTTGAAGTACTTGGCGTAAAACGCGACGGCGCGTTCTGCCTCGGTCGCGATCCGCTCGGCTTGCTGTTTCCCGATCTCGCCCGATCCGCGCGGGTAATAGACTTCGACTGGGTGGTCTGCGCCACCCCGCGAAACGACGTCGTAATCGCCCACGATGAGGAAGGGAAGCGCGGCCAGCGATTGCTCGAACGAATTATCGCCTTTGCGGACTCCCGACGAGATCACCTTCAACCCGGCGGGCGCCGCAACCGTCAACGAAAACGGCGCGGTGTCGGCTCCGTGATCGGCGTACGGCGTGTGCGTTACCGGAACCCAGAAGCTGGCCGGGAGCAGAAAAGTCTCTTCGCCCGAGACGTGCAGCGCAGCGCCGCGGTCAGTGGCCGGGATCGAATAGTCCAGGTCGACGTCGAATTCGCGCAGGCCCATCATGGCGCTCGTCATCTCGACGTAGACGCGCGCCAGGTTGTTGCGAGGGTCCTCGGCGGTCTTGGGTTGTACGGCGGCGCCGTTGACCTTCATCGCCTCGATCGCCGCCTTCGGGTTCAGGTAGAACGACAGCCGCGGCTTGTTGTCGGGCGAGAGCAGAATCCTTTCGGCCAGCTCAGGGTCCGAGAGGTTGACCAGGCGCAGCTTCGCCCGCGCGGCGACCTTCTGTTCTTCGGGGACGACGCGCGCGTCGATCTCATATTTCTTGATCTCGAACTCCTGCGCGAAGGCGATTGAGGAGAGCAGGAGAATGGAAATGGAGCAGAAAATAAGTTTATTCATCATGGTTGATTCTTCGTGTTTTGCCGGCGATCCGACCTTGTCAAAACCTTGCCCGGCAATTTGCCGGCGCCTTTTCCCCCGTCCACGACCAGTTCGCCGTTGACAATCACGTAAGGCACGCCTTCCGCGTATTGATGCGGGTCGGTGTAAGTGGCGCGGTCGCGGACTTTCTCGGGGTCGAAGACAGTCACGTCGGCCCAGTAATTTTCCCTGAGCATCCCACGGTCTTTCAAGCCGAGTATTTGCGCAGGCAGCGAGGTCATCGAGCGGATCGCGAACGGCAGCGAGAT
>DATCXQ010000909.1:0-4595 GCA_036565725.1 Blastocatellia bacterium | reverse complement strand
GCCGCCCGCCTCCAATACGTCGTACATCGCATTTCGCATCAGTCGCTTGCCGCCTTGAAGCGCGCGCGCGAACAAATCTTTACTGCGCGCGAATGCTCTCTCGTCGAGGTCGAACTGCCGGAGGAGGCGTTGCGCGTTGTTCGCCACGACGCGCGGCGTCAGCAACTCGAGCATCCATCGTATGTCGGCCGCCGCCACAAAATGTAACGTGCCCCGCATCGGCCAGGTGCGAATGATCGTTCGATCGGCGATGGCCCGCTCGACGTCGGCTTCGACCGCGTTCCGCATGCGCAACCCGACCGCCCAGAGCGCCCCGAGATAGTCCTGCGCCTGGACTGCGCCCAGCCAGGCGACTACATCACTCGGCTTTTCGACCGTGGCGTAGGCGATACGCTGGTTATGGAGTCGCAGTCGCGCAATGTCCGATATCGTCATGATTCATCGGAGGAAGAAATCGCCGTCACTTTCATCAACGGCATTTGATGTCTATATCGGTCTGGCTCATCGTTTCTGAATCGTCGTCATCGAAGCTCATGTGTTCGACGCCGCGATCCTTGTACATCATGCAGAGGGTCGCGAATTTGCCGATCGGCGTAACGTTACCGCGCAGGTAAAGGCGAGGCGATTGCGAATACTTTTCCGGCACATCGAACTCCGCCGGTTCGCCCGCGTTCCAGACTCGCCATTCTTCCCGTTGAAATTTGCTCTCGCCGATTTGAAAGGTGATTACTTGCGCAGTGGTCGCGCTCGGATTGATGCGAACCCACCATCCGCTTTTGGTGGCCTGCGATGAAATGGGCGCCCGGCCGGTCGCCGAAGGCGAAGAGGTTGCGGTAGCCGCGCCGGGGGCGTTGGCGTCGGTATTGGTCGTTCCAGAGTTCTTCGAACAGGCGGAGAATAAAAATGCGCCGGCCGCGAAAAGAAGCGGCAGAGTTGAAGCCATTCGTTTTTTCATAGGTGTTCCCCTTGAGTCTCTGATCCTTGGTTGAGTTTCTGATACTGAGGCGTTGGAAAGGCGCCAGGGAAGATATTGAACGCGAAGTATTCTGTAGTCAATCTCTTTTACGTTTGGCGACTATCAGAGTGATGTCGTCGCCCTGTTCGCGGGGGCTGAATTGTTGAACTTCATCGACAATCGCCGCAAGCGAGTCCTGTGAGGACGATTCACGGCGCCGCCGCAACGCTTCGACCAGGCGCTCTTCTCCGAATTCTTCACCCGCGTCGTTGAACGATTCGGTTACGCCGTCGGTGTAGAGAGCGAGCGTGTCTCCCGGCAAGAGCTGGCTTTCCCCCATCGAGCAATCCCATTTATCGAAAAGTCCGAGCACAGTGCAGGTCGAAGCGAGCCGTTCAAGAGAATCATCGCTCCGAAGAAGAAGAGCGGAGAGGTGGCCGCAGTTCACATAGCGCAATCGATTCTCGCGGTCGTCATACTCGGCGAAGAAGAGCGTGGCGTAGGCGCTGTCGGTCGTATTCTCGTAAAAGAGCTGGTTCACTGATCGCAACAATCGCCGCGGCTGATCAATGGCGATCGCGCACTGGCTGCGCAAATTGGCCTGGAGGTTGGCCATCATAAGAGCGGCGGCGATGCCTTTCCCTGAAATGTCGCCGATCACAAGACCGAGCCGCTCCTGGCCAAGATTGAGGAAATCGTAGTAATCGCCGCCGACCTGGCGGGCCTGGATGCACATGCCGGCGTAGTCGAGCGTCCGAAGGGGCGGAAGCGTTTGGGGGAAGAGCCTGGCCTGGACCTGTTTTGCAATCTCCATTTCCTGGGCGGCGCGGCGTTCGGATTCCAGCTTTTCGGAGGCGGCGCGGCGTTGCGCTTCGATTTCCCGGCTCACCTCGTCGAAGCCCACAAGCGCAAAGGAGTTCCCATCCACGTCTTCGAAGCTGGTGAATGTTCCGCCCCAGATCGGCGTGTGTGGCGAATGATGAAAACGAACCCCGCGCTTACGCCACTCCTCGTATGTGACGTTGACATCTTCGGTGATGAAAACGATATCCCTTGCGCGGCCGATCATGTCATAACCTTCCTCGTCGGGCTTCGGAGCGACAAGCGCCAGGACCGCGGCGCCGTCCGGAGGGGCGACGGCTACCCAGCGGCCGCCGCCTTCAAAGTGGTTATCGGCGACCAGGCTGAATCCAAGCTGATCCAGGTAGAATTGCAGGCTTCGATCATGATCGCGGACGAAAACCGTGGAGAAGAAAATGCGCAAGTAGGGAGCCTGACGATCCAGGCGCAGGGTGGATCGGTCCCACAACGATGATGAAGGAGAGTCGCTCATAGCATCAATTATAAATATGGAAAGTTGTTCCGGTACATGCCGAGGTCTCGATCGTCGCTCAGTTCATCATAGTGATGACTTCTTCCGCCATCTCCACTGTCGAACTTCTTCCGCCGAGATCAGGGGTGCGAGCGCGCCCCGATTCCAGAGCGCGCTCCAACGCGTTCATCACGAGCTGAGCGGCGTCATTTTCACCGAGATGGTCCAGCATCATCGCGCCGGCCCAGATCGCCGCGGTCGGGTTGGCGACGCCGCGTCCGGCGATGTCGGGCGCGCTGCCGTGAACCGGCTCGAAGAGTGATGGGAAGCGGCGTTCGGGATTGAGATTGGCGCTGGCGGGAATTCCCAGACTGCCCTGCAACGCCCCGCCCAGGTCGGTCAGGATGTCGCCGAAAAGATTCGAGCCGACCACCACGTCGAGGCTTTCAGGCTGCAGCACGAAGCGGGCCGCGAGCGCGTCAACATGGTATGGGGTCACGGCCACGTCAGGGTAATCGCGCGCGACTTCGCGGCAGATGTCGTCCCACATCACCATCGTGTATTGCATCGCATTCGATTTGGTAGCGCTCGCCAATCGTTTGCGCCTTTGCCGCGCTATATCGAATGCGTAACGCAACACGCGCTCGACGCCGCGCCGTGTGAAGACGACGGTCTGCTCGGCGACCTCGTCAGGCGCGCCTTGCTTGAGGCGTCCGCCCCAGCCGCAGTATTCGCCTTCGGAATTTTCGCGCACACAGACGAAATCGATCTCGCGATGGCCTTTGTCTCGCAGCGGGCTTTGCGTCCCGGCGAGCAGCTTGATCGGGCGCAGGTTGATGTATTGGTCGAAGCTTTGGCGGATTTTGATCAGCAGGTCGCGCAAGCTGATGTGATCGGGAACGCGCGCCGGATCGCCGACTGCGCCCAGGTAGATCGCGGAGAAATCCTGCAAACGTCGCAGGCCGTCATCGTCCATCATCCGCCCGGTTCGCAGGTAATAATCGCAGCCCCAGTTGAATTCTTCGGTTTCGATCTCAAAGCCGCAGGCGGCGGCGGCCGCGCGCAGGACGCTCAGACCCGCGGGGATCACTTCCTTGCCGATGCCGTCGCCGGCGATGACGGCTATGCGGTGTTTCTTCATGGATCAACCCTGGGAGCGCAGGCATCCTTGCCTGCTTCCCTCGGTCAGTCGGCTATTGCCGGAAGCCCGCAGGCAAGGATGCCTGCGCTCCCAGAGGGGATTTTCATTTATTTCAAAACTATGTTGAACTTGCCCTGCTTCTGCTTCGCGGCCAGGGCTTTTTGCTTCTCGTTCGGAAACACGTCAGGCTCGCGCCATTTGTTGGCCAGCAGGAATTCTTTGTCTTTGACCATCTCACCGGGCGTGTAGACGGCCCACTCGAAATTGTGGCCATGGATGATGGCGTCGGTCGGGCATGCGTCCACGCAGAAGCCGCAGAGGATGCATCGGCCGTAATCGATCTGGTAGACCTTGGCGTAGCGATGGTCCTGTCCGATGCGTTCGGCGTAAGGGCGCGGGTCTTCAGCGCCTTCGATGTAGATGGCGTCCGCCGGGCAGGCCGCCGCGCAGAGGAAACACGAAACGCATTTCTCTTTGCCGTTATCGTCCACGTCCAGGAAATGCTCGCCGCGGAACCGGCGATAAATCTGCACCGGCTCGTCGGGGTATTGGACCGTCTCTTTTCTAGTCGGGATGTGGCTGAAGGTGACGCTCATTCCCTGCGCGGTGGTGCGCGCCACCTGGACCACTTCTTTAGCAGCGTTGATGATGTCAGAAAGTATGGACATAAGTTTAAACTTCGTTACGCCCCCTCCGCGCTGAGCATCAACTGGTCGTGATCTGGCGGGAGGTTAAGCGCCTCTTTCGGAAAATGTTCGGCGAAGTATGATACCAGATCGCGCACGGTGACCACGCCGGCCGCCGACCCTTCAGCGTCCACCAGCGGGACGTTGCGATAATCGCCCTCTCGCATCATCCGCATCGCGGAGTAGACGGAATCGTCCAGGCTCAGATGCGCCGGGCCGAAGGTCATCACCTGCTCGACCGGGGTCGAGTAAGTTACAGACTCGCCGATAACCTTGTTGAGCAGGTCGCGCTCGGTGAACAGCCCGACGAGTTTGCCCTGCTCGCAGACCAGCGCGCATCCCAGCCGGCTGGCCTTCATCGCTTCGACCGCCTCGCGTATGCTCGCGCCGCGTTCGACCATAGCCGGCTGGCGCAAGGGGAGGCGGCGGATTTTGACTTTACTCAACTTATCTGCGATTGACGTCATGTATCCTCCCGATCAGCGCCGCGAGCGGGTCTTA
>DATCXQ010000876.1:0-7830 GCA_036565725.1 Blastocatellia bacterium | reverse complement strand
CTGTCGCCCTGTCGCCCCGTCGCCCCGTCGCCCCCTCTCTCTTCATTTAGTTACGCGTGTTGTCATCCACTCCGGCGTCGCGTGGCTGCTGCGAAGGCGCGAAGAACGGGAACAGGTTGCGCAACGGCAAATCGTTCGCGTTGACGTTGTCGCCAAGCGGGTTTTGATTGGCCACGAAGAAGAGGATTGTGTCGATCGTGTCGTCACCCAGGCGACGTCCGTTCGGGAAACCGGCGCCCGTATTGTTACCGCCGCCGGGGCCGCTGTTGGCCTGGTTCAGGTTAAGGCGCAAAAAGTCGCCGCGAACCACGGCCACTTGCGCGAGGATGCCGATGTTGGTCGCATTCGTGCCGAGCGCGGTCAGCGTGCCGATGATGTCGTTGGCGAAGCGCCCGTCGGCGTCGTCCTGCGGGCTCGCCAGGTTGTACTCGTTCTTGCGAGGGAAGGGTATCAGCGCGACGTTGATCGCCGGATTCCCCATGCGGTCGATTTTGGTAAAGTTGCGCGCGGACGGCGGCGGCGAATGTTTACCCCTCCGACCATCCTCGCAGTCATCGTCGTCAAAGTCCCCATCCGAGAAACGGCCATGGCCCTTCGAGCCCGAGTTGACGCGGCGCTCCGTGCGGCAGATCAGACCTACCGAGTCGTTTTTCACGCGCAAACGCGAACGCAACAACGAGGACGGAATGCTCAGCCCGATCGAAAGCGTGTTGTAGCCGGAGAAGCTGTCGCGCGCGCGGTTGAAGAAGCCCGGATTGGGCTGGCCGGCCAGAACCGAACTGACAAAACGATTGAAGGCCGGGATGTCGAAAAAGAACGGGTCGTCAACCAATCCGGCGAAGAATGTGATGCCGGTGTTCTGATCGGTCGTGACCACGAACTCAGGCGGGGTCGCGTTCAGATTGGGATTAGTGGTTTGAGCGGTGAAGGTCGGGAAGAAGGTCGATTTGATGGTCGCGGTCTGTGGGTTTGCGCCCGACGTGACTTTCTCGGAAAAGGTCACGTCAATCAAGCCGTCCGGCGTCGCATTACCATTAGATTCTACTTCAAACCGGTAACGCATTCTGTGATCGAAGATGCCGAAGTTGACGGCCTCGCCAGGCACGATGAATCCGCAGACGGTCAGCAGCATCACTACCCTGCTGTTGTCGTTGGGGTCGAGGAACAGGTAAACGTCGTTGATATCAGCCGAACGGTCAATCCCGACGCCGGGACCGTCGCCGTGATCGGCCGCCCCGATCCACGGAGCCGGCGCCAGCGCCAGTATCAAGCTGAGCGCTATTGTCAGAATCACTGTCATTTTGCTTTTAATGCTAGGGAACATGAGGTGATCTCCATTTCGATGATGACCAGCCCGTATGGGAGCCGGTGAGGTTGTAGGCGCTTGGCTTCAAGCGCATAGCCGGGATGATGTGTTGCGGATCATTCTTCAGGCAGTATGATCCGGCGCGGAGCGAAATGGCGACATCGGTCACGTGGGGTTATCTGACGTGACACTCTCGCCGAGGGGAGATGTCAAGTCATAACGCCAGCGCCTTGCGCTGCGCGGCTGTTCTTAGGGAGCGAGGCAGCACCCGATTATTTTTCCAGCGTGCGGCGTGTATGTTATATCGGTTTTCGCGGATTGAAAAGCATGATTCGGATTTTTCGACTCCACGCCTCACCACGCCTAGCAACCTACAACTATTTGAAGTAATATTCTGAGACGCAATTTCCGATCCCGAAACAGATCGTAGTCCCGCCTATAGGCGGAAGCGTCCGCTGCAGTTCCTTTCCCTGATACCAAACGCTTCCGCCTATAGGCGGGACCATAAATGACCAAGCAATACGGCGCACATTCCCCTGGAGGGGCAAATATGGAACCCCTGAGAAATACAGCTAAGCGCTTCAAACTAATACTCCCCTTTGTAGCGGCATCGCTCGTCTGGCTGGCGTTGGCGCCCTCCCCTTACAGCGCAACCGCCCAGCAGACCGCAAGGCCAAAAGGCGTACTGGCCCTTTACTGGGGCGTGAGAGACAATCCGACCACCGCCATTTTCGACAAGAGCATTCAGGCGGCCTTCAAATCGGCGCCCACCGGCTCGATCGAATACTACGCCGAATACCTGGAGGAAGATCGCTTCACCTGGGAAAAGATGCGCGATTTCCTGCGCCAGAAATACGGCGACAACCGGATTGGCGCGATCATCACTCTGTCGAATCAGACGCTCAACTTCCTGCTTAAATATCGGGGCGATCTCTTCCCTAACACCCCGATCGTTTACCATGCGTTCACCCACGCGGACATAGACCGAAAAGACGAAGTGAATGGCGTCCCGGTCTTTGTCGATAGCCCTTTTAGAAACACGATCGATCTTGCGCTCAAGTTACATCCAGCTACGAAGCAGGCCTTTATCATCACCGCGACGCGGGAACACGATAAGCGACTCGAAGCTGAGGTTATGAAGGAGCTTAAGGAATTTGAAACCAGGGTGGAGCTCAAACCCCTGACCGACTATAAACTCGACGAATTGATAGCCACAGTTAAGAACGCGCCGGCGAATTCCATCATCCTCTATGTCCGTTATTCTCAGGATGAACTCGTCAAGACGTTGGACGTGCTCAACTCCCTCACCCTGATTACCCAGTCGGCCAGGGTTCCGGTCTATACCGCCTACGAGTCTATACTGGGTCGCGGGAGTATCGGCGGTAGCGCCGGCCTCCTCGAGGATTGTGGAAGGATGTCGGCGGAGACCGCGATGCGGATAATCAGCGGCGTAAGTCCGAAAGATATCCAGACGGTCCTTGTTCCTACCGTTCCGATCTTCGACTGGCGCCAACTCCGGCGCTGGGGGATCAGCAAGGACAGGCTGCCTAAGAATAGCGTCCTTCACCACATGGAGCCGACATTCTGGGAAGAATACAAGTGGTGGATCATCGGCTTCATCTCATTATGCGCGACCCAGACGCTACTTATCGCGGCGCTGTCGCTGCAGCGGGCCAGGCGCAAGCGGATCGAAGTGGCGCTGGCCGAGAAGGAGCTACGCCTTCGCGAGGCCCAGACCATCGCCCGCCTGGGCAGCTTCCACTGGGACGTGAGCGGTGAGGGGGTTGTCTGGTCGGATGAACTCTACCGCATCTACGGCCTTGAATCCGGCGAATCGAGCATCACGTACAAAACCTACCTCGAGCATATTCACCCTGAGGACCGGGATCAGGTCGGCAGGGCCGTAGAACAAGCTCTTGCCACATGGCAGCCGTTCGAGCACGAGTACCGCATCGTCCGGCCGACCGGCGAGACGCGCTGGGTTTTCGCGCAAACCCAGCCCATCTTTGACGTGGACAGGGTCCTGATCGCTATGCAGGGCGTCTGCCAGGACATCACTGACCGCAAGCTTGCCGAAGAGGCGCTGCGCGATAGCGAGGTGCGAGCGCGACGAGCCCTGGTGGAACAGATGTTGGCCGGCGTCGTCGAATGCGACGCGACCGGGATGTTCAAAATGGTCAATCAACGCTTCTGCGAAATCACCGGCTATACCGAGGCCGAGTTGCTGGGAATGGGACCGGCCGACATCCTGCATCCCGACGACACGGAACGCGTCCTCGATCTCAAACGCCGCCTGATGGAGAGCGGCAAAAGCTTTGTTACCGAGCAACGTTTTGTGCGCAAAGACGGCTCGGAAGTCTGGATCAACAGCCACGCCGCGCCTGTCCGCAACGCCCGGGGCGAGGTCGAAAGAGCGGTGGCTGTCGTGATCGACATCACCGACCGCAAGCACGCTGAGCGCGAACGCGAACAACTACTCAAACAGGAGAAGGCGGCGCGCGCCGAGGCGCAGGCGGCCAACCAATCAAAAGACGAATTCCTGACGGTGGTCTCGCACGAGTTGCGCAGCCCGCTCAACTCGATCCTCGGTTACGCGCGGCTGCTTCGGACGCGATCGGCGGACCCTTCGCAGATCAAACAGACGGTGGAGATCATCGAGCGCAACGGACGGATGCAACTGCAACTGATCGAAGACCTGCTCGACACCGCCCGCATCATCAGCGGCAAACTCAAACTCGAAGTGCAGCCGGTGACCCTCATGGGCGTGATCATGGCCGCGCTCGAAGCGGTGCGTCCGGCGGCCCAGGCCAAAGGCATCGATATGGTCTCCGACATCGATCCGCGCGCCGGCCAGATCACCGGCGACGCCGGCCGTTTGCAGCAGGTCGTCTGGAACTTGCTATCGAACGCGATCAAGTTCACGCCCCGGTCAGGGCGCGTCGAATTGCGGATGGAGAGCGCGGATAATCAAGTCCGCATTACGGTCAGCGACACCGGCAAGGGCATCGAGCCGGAGTTCATGCCTTTCGTCTTCGACCGCTTCCGCCAATCGGATTCGTCGTCGTCTCGACGCTTCGGGGGACTCGGCCTCGGACTGTCGCTGGTCAAACAACTGGTGGAGTTGCATGGCGGCACGGTCGAGGCGGCCAGCGACGGCCCGAGCTGCGGCGCGACCTTCTCGGTGACGCTGCCTCAATCCGCCGCGCAGACCGGTGTCGTTGCCCAACAGCAACCCCGGGCGGTGGCCCAGCGCGAGGTGAGAATGGAAGGCGCGATCCCGCTCGACGAAGTCCCCTCGCTCGCGGGAGTGTGCGTATTGGTGGTCGACGATCAAGAAGAAGCGCGCCAGTTGCTGAAGGAAACTCTCGGCGAATGCGGGGCGCAGGTGACGGCCGTGTCATCCGGCGTCGAGGCGCTGGCGGTCCTCGCCGACCCGCCGGAAGGCGAGCGCCCGTCCGTCCTGATCCTCGACATCAACATGCCAGGCGAAGACGGCTACAAGGCGCTCGAAAGGGTGCGCGCGCTCGAAGCCGAACGCGGCGTCCTGCAATCAGACCAGATTCCCGCCATCGCCCTGACGGCGCTCGGCCGCTCCGAAGACCGATTGAAAGCGCTGGCCGCAGGTTTTCGAATGCACGTCGCCAAACCGGTCGAGCCCGCCGAATTGGCAATGGTCATCGCCAGCCTCTCCGACCGACTCGCCGTCGGCAGAAGCTTGTAAAAAGAGAAGATGTCAGATGTCAGATGTCAGATATTAGTAGATAAGTGGCGGCGAAGTTCTCTTACTGACATCTGACATCTAGCATCTGACATCTATTCGCATCTGAGCGCTACAAGCGGATCGACTCTCGTCGCGCGCCGCGCCGGAACCCAACACGCCAGCAGCGCGATCAGCAGCAGCAACACGACGATGGCCGCAAAGGTCAGCGGGTCGGTGGGGCTGACGCTGAACAGCAACTTCGACATCAACCGCGTCAGCCCAAACGATGCGGCCAGGCCGATTCCCACGCCCACCAGCGCCAGCTTCATTCCTTGACCGACTACTAACCGGAGAACGTCCCGCGCCTGTGAGCCCAACGCGATGCGAATGCCGATTTCCTGCGTGCGCTGCGCGACCGAGTACGCCATCACGCCGTAAATGCCCAACCCGGCCAGCAGCAGCGCCACGCATGCGAAGCTGCCGAGCAACAACAGCACGAAGCGCGGCGCGGCAATCGAATCGGAGACGAGTCGCTCCATCGTTTGCACATTCGCAACAGCCAGATTGCCATCCAGAGCCTGCGCTTCTTTGCGCACCGCCGCGACGTAGCTCAGGGGGTCGCCGCTCGTGCGCAGCGCCAGTGTCATGAAATTTCGGGGGCGTTCGCGGCTGGAAAAATAGAAGGTCGGACGCGCGTCGTTGCTCAGCCCAAAGTGACGCACGTCCGCAACGACGCCGACGATTTCGACCCAGCGTACCTGGGGCCCGCCGAAGCCGATACGTTTGCCCACCGGCGTATCATTCGGCCAATAGCGGCGCGCCATCGACTCACTGATAACCACCGCGCTCGGCGCCGTTGCGCTTTCGCGGCCGTCGAACCCGCGTCCCGCGATCAACCGAATGTTCATGGCGCGGAAGTAATCATGGCTGACAGTGCTGACCCAGGCCGACGGCCGTTGATCGGGCGGCGGCGCGGGACGGCCTTCAATGGTGAAGCTGGTGTCAGTATTCACACCCGTCATCGGCACGGAGGAGCCGAACGAAACTGCTTGAACACCTGGCAGCGCCTTCAACCGTTCGTGCAGTTGGTCATAAAAGTTCGCGACCTGTTCGCGCTTCGGATACATACTAAGCGGCAATCCGATACTTGCGGTCAGCACGTTGGCCGGCGCGAAACCCGGATCAACGCGCTGCAACCGCACAAAGCTGCGCATCAGCAATCCCGCGCCGACCAGAAGCGTCAGCGCAAGGGCGATCTCGGCCACGACCAGCGTTGAACGCGCGCGATTGCCGGCGACGCTTGCCTTGGCGGCCGCCCCTGCTTCGCGCAAGGCCAGATTCAGATCGCTCTTTGACGCTTGCAGCGCCGGAACCAGGCCGCTCAGCAAACCAGTCAGCGCCGAAATGCCCAGGCTGAAGAGCAGCGCCCGACCGTCAATGCGAATCTCGTCCAGACGCGGGGTTCCGTCAGGGGAAATGGCTTTGAGCAAGTAAACCATCTGGAACGCAACCATCAACCCCAGCCCGCCGCCGAGCAAGGCCAGCGCCAAGCTTTCGCTCAATAGCTGCCTGGCGACCCGCCAACGGTCGGCGCCCAGCGCGGCGCGGACGGCGATCTCGCGATGGCGCGCGGCGGCTTTGACCAGCGTCAGGTTCGCTACGTTCGCGCAGGCGATCAGCAAAACGAACCCAACTGCCAGAAGCAACACCAGCATCGCCGGGCGCATGTCGCCGACCGTGAATTCATGCAATGGAACCAATGTCACGCCCACGTTTTTGTTCGCTTCGGGGTACTGTTGTTCGATGCGCCCGGCCAGCGCCGTCAGTTCCGCTCGCGCGCGGTCGAGCGTCACGTCCGGGTTCAACCGCGCGATCACGCGGACCGTGTAACAGCCACGTTGGCAATTCGGCGTGAATGTCTGGGAAATCGTCCGCCAGATTTCGGCGTTATTGATGACAGGAAATTGAAACCCTGCGGGCATTACGCCGATGATAGTGTAGCTATCGCCGCCTAACCGTATCGGCCGGCCCACAATCGCCCCATCGCCGTTGAAACGCCGCTGCCACAGGCCATAGCTGATAACCACTACTTTATCGGCATTGGGTTTGTCTTCCTGTTCGCTGAATTCGCGCCCAAGCATCGGCCTGACACCCAACACTGAGAAAGCGTCGTGCGACACGCTGGCGCCCGCCAGCGTGTCCGGCTCGCCAGCCTCGGTCAACGTCGGCCCCCAGTTGTTGATAGCCGCCACGTGTGCAAAAACATTACGCATCTCACGCCAATCCTGAAAGCCCGGCGGCGAAGTCCATTCGCGCTGCGGCCCGTCACGGCGCGTGTGGTCTTCCCAAAGGGTCAGGATTCGCTCCGAATCGGGATAACTCAGTGGCCTGAGCAACACACTGTTCACCACGCTGAATATCGCCGTGTTCGCGCCGATGCCAAGCGCCAGCGTGATCACAGCAATCAGCGTAAATCCTGGGTTTTTCACCAACATTCGCGCGCCGTAGCGCAGGTCCTGAATCAGCGTTTCAATCGAATTTAGACTCCACATCTCGCGGCTCACCTCCTTTAGCCAGGTTTGATTGCCAAATTGTCGTTGCGCGGCGTAATGCGCCTCTTCCGCCGCCATCCCGGACGCCAGGTTCTGCTCGATCTGCATCTCGAGATGGAAACGCATCTCCTCTTCCATCTCGCGCTCCAACCTTCCCCTGCGCGTTAGCGAGAGCAGCCGGCGCCAGAGTTGCAACCAGATTTGCAAAAGGATGTTCATCAATGGCGGCCTCACTCGACTCGAAGCGCTACCAGTGGATCCACTTTCGTCGC
>DATCXQ010000839.1:0-4324 GCA_036565725.1 Blastocatellia bacterium | reverse complement strand
AAAAATGTGGGAGAGAAAAATAAAGCCCGGGCCCGGGCTTTATTTTTCTCTCCCACATTTTTCTGTCTGGCCTTACGCGCTCTGTTCGCCAGGTCATCCGGTGAGCTTGTAACCGGCGTCATCGACACTCTTCAACCCACTCTCTGAACTCACAGTGTTAATCTGCCGCTCGCCCTTTTGATCCCCGACCGGCAACTGGATCGTGAACGTGCTGCCTTCGCCGGGTTTGCTCCGCACGTTGACCTTGCCTTGATGGGCCACGACGATGTGTTTGACCAAAGACAGTCCGAGGCCGCTCCCCTTCACGTCGTGAACCAGGCCGGTGCTGACCCGGTAAAATTTCTCGAAAATCTTCTCTTGCTCGTCCGCCGCTATGCCGACCCCGCGGTCGGTGATGGCTACGGTCACGAAGCCGTCGGATTGGGCGACGCTGACGTTGATCTCTTTCAGGTCGCCGGAATATTTGATCGCGTTGTCGAGCAGGTTTGTCAGCGCGAGAGCGATCGCGTCGGGGTCGAGGACGACTTTGGGCAGCGCGGTCTGAGGCGCCTCGTATGACAGCGTAAAGCCGTTCTGTTTCAAGTGTACTGTGAATGCCTCCAGCGTCTCGTTCACCACCTCTTTGATGTCGGAGGATTCGAACTGGAAGAGCTTGCCCCCGGATTCGATCCGCGAAAAATCGAGGATGTTATTGATGACCTGCGTCAGGCGGCGGCCTTCGCTCTCGATGTAAGCGCCGTATTCGCGCACGCGGTCGGGCTGGTTGACGCGGCCCAGGTTCAACAACTCGGCCAGCACCCGGATCGAAGCCAGTGGCGTGCGAAGTTCGTGCGAGACGTTCGAGACGAAATCGGCCTTCATCTGCGTCAACTTCATTTCTCGCGAGGCCGTCCGCAGCATCAGCGCGACGGCGGTGATAAGAAAGAGCGTCATCACTGCCCACAGCGACAGGTTGATCAGGAAGTTGCGCCGCGCCAACTGCTCGACGGTCAGATTTTTCAACCGGACCGAAAGGCTGAATCTCGGGCCGGAATTCGAGTAGACAAGGGAAAACGGTTGGTACGCTTCCGCTTCGACTCTCTGTTCGCTCTCGGAAAGCATAAGTCGGGCGCCTTTCCCGTCGTACGCGGCGTAAACCTCCCAGCTGTCGTACAAAGAGACGATCACTTTCTGATCTTCGGACGGCATGAATCGCGCCAGCGATTTGCGGATGGCCTCTGGAAGGACGGCGCCGTGGAAGTAATCCTGATCCACGACCATTCCGGCGGCGGCCACTATCCGCATCGATTCGTTGAGGATCGGCTTGACGATCAGACGGTGGCGCGGGTTTCGATCGACGCTCGTGGCCGCCGGCGCTATGTTCGCGGCCCCATCACGAATGTAGACCACGTAAGAAGAGCAGGCGACATTGATGGCCACCATCTCCGGCGCCCTAGGGTCGCGAACCATCGTCTGGCTCGTCGGGTCGTAAAAGAAGACCTCGCTTCCCTGAGCGCCGTCCTTTTCAGTGGCCACGGCGATGAAGTACCGGCTGGCGCCTTTGAAATCCTGTTTTTTGAAATGATCGGCCACGCGCGCTACGGCTTTCTGCGACAACGCGCCCTCATTGTCGTCCTCAATCACGCCGCTCCCAGGAAGATCAATTGAGCCGGCAGGCGCGGCCAGAGCCTTTTCGACGTTGTCGCCGTAAAATCTTCTGAAGTCCTCGACCACCGACATCAGGTATTGCCTCATCAATTGTTTGCGGTAAGCCGGGAGCGTCTTGTTCAGGGTGGTCAGCGCCTGGTATTGCAGAAAGATGATGACGAGTAGTGGAATGGTCACGGCAAGTCCGCCGATGGCGAACGCGCGCCGTTTTAGAAACGCTCTTATTCTGGAGATTATTGACCCATCCATTTTATGCGGCGAAGTATACACAAGATTCACACGGCCTGAGGCGTAAGTTTTGCGACTTTTTACAACTGCCCGTCTTCTTTTTTACGCCTCTTTTTTGCGCCTGTGAGGGCCAATATTAAAGAGCCCGATCCAGAATTTTCGATTTGTTTCGCAACTGCGCGCGCTTGAAAAGAGTCTTTGTATTCGCTATGTGTGTAGATCGCAGAAATTTCCTAAGACTTTCAACCGGCGTGGCCGGGGTGGCGCTCCTCGACGCTGCCGACGCCGTTGCGCAAAACACCCCTGACGCCATCCGTCAATTGCGCCCGTTGCCAGGCAAGGTCGCGCCCGTCACCGACGACGAGCGATCGGCGCGCATCGAGAAAGCGCGGCGGTTGATGGCCGAAAATAATATTGACGCTATTTACCTCGAATCGGGGTCGAGCCTGTTTTATTACACAGGCGTGCGTTGGGGGCAGAGCGAACGCATGTTCGCTCTGGTCATCCCGGCGCGAGGCGAACTGGCCTGGGTTTGCCCTAAATTCGAGGAGATGCGAGCGCGAGAACTGATCCGCTTCGGCGCGGACATACGGACGTGGGAGGAGGACGAGAGCCCGTATAAATTGATCGCGCAGATATTTAAGGATCGCGGCGTTCGCACAGGGCGCATAGGGATGGAAGAGCGTGTACGGTTCTTTCTTTTCGACGGGATTCGCAATGAGGCCAGGAATCTCGAATACGTCAGCGCCGACCCGGTGACGGCTGGTTGCCGCATGATCAAATCGCCAACCGAAATTGCATTGATGCAGCGCGCCAATGACATTACCATCGCCGCTTTCAGGGCCGCCGCCTCGATGTTGAAAGAAGGAATGACGCAATATGAGTTCGGCGCCAACGTCAGCGCGGCGTTCCGCGCGCTGGGCAGTTCCGGTTCGGCCCTGATCGGTTTCGGCAAGTTCACTGCCTTCCCGCACGGAAGCGTCCAGCCGCAACAGCTCAGGGAAGGCGACGTCGTGTTGATGGACGGTGGATGCGGCGTCGAGGGCTACCAGTCGGACATCACCAGGACCTTCGTCTTCGGCAAACCGACCGCGCGACAGACCGAAATTTGGAATCTGGAGCGCAAAGCTCAGGACGCGGCGTTGGCCGCGGCCAAAGTCGGCGCGACCTGCGAGTCGGTGGATGCCGCCGCGCGCAAAGTGATTACCGACGCGGGCTTCGGCCCCGATTACAAAGTTCCGGGATTGCCGCATCGCACTGGCCACGGCATCGGATTGGACGGGCACGAGTGGACGAACTTCGTGCGCGGCAACAAGACCAGGCTTCAGCCGGGAATGTGTTTCAGCGACGAGCCGATGATCGCGATTTATGGCGAGTTCGGCGTTCGCCTGGAAGATTGCCTCTACATTACTGATGACGGCCCCAAGATGTTCACCAAACAGAGCATTTCGATTGATCAGCCGTTCGGCTGATCGGCGCCTAAAGCCGGTACAAGACATCAGGGGTACTTACAAGACAACCTCATTGTATTCGATAGTAGAGTAGGTCTTATTGGACTTATGGGGCTTATAGGTCTGGTCTTATAAGTCCCATTCATGACAGTCCCAGGGATTTTCAGGGAGAAGCTGACAATGTTGAATCTAAAACCGAGAATGGTTGTGTGTCTGATCGCAGCGTTCGCTTTGAGCGGGGGCCTCGTCTTTACCGCGAAGACGAGCGCGTATCTGGAAAGCTGGCAAAAGCCGCCTGACGCCGCCTCAGACGCTCCGGACCTGAAAGACTTCGACTCTTCTTCGAGCGAGTTGCGCAGCTTGATCGAGCGCTACGTCGCGGACCGCGGAAGCCTGTCCCGCTCTTACCCGGTCGAAATTTCGCCGGCGCGGCGGGCGCGCTTCAAGCAGTTCTATTCCGACTGGCTCGCCGCGCTGGCTAAACTCAACTTTGACTCGTTGAGCCAGGACGGCAAGGTTGATTACCTGCTCTTCACTACACACATCAATCACGAACTGCAGCAGGAGGAGTTGCAGAACAAGGCGCTGGCAGAGATCGCGCCGCTCGCGCCCTTCGCGCAAACGATCACCGACCTGGCCGAAGCGCGCCGCCGTATGGAGAAGATCGATCCCGCGAAGGTCGCCGCCACGCTCAACGCCCTGAACAAAGAGATCGAAGCGACGCGCCGCTCGGTCGATTCCGGGTTGCGCGGCGAGCAGGGCAAGATCAAGAGAACGGTCGCCAATCGCGCGGCCACGACGGTCAACGTCCTGCGCAGCACGCTGCGAACATGGTTCGGTTATTACAACGGCTACGACCCGCTCTTCACCTGGTGGGTCGACGAGCCTTACAAAGCGGTGGATCAGTCCCTCGCCGCTTACGGCGCCTTCCTGAGCGAAAGGGGGGCGGGCTTGCGGCGCGCGGAGGCCGCTCCGGCGATGGCTGAAGCGCGACCCGG
>DATCXQ010000837.1:0-19174 GCA_036565725.1 Blastocatellia bacterium | reverse complement strand
GCCGCCGTCGCGGTTGTAATCGCCGCCTGCGGTCGCAGCCGCGCCGTTCCAGACCGAAAACGGCCGCCCCGATTGCCGCGTGAAAATCGCCGCCACCTGCCAATCGTTCACCGCGTGAGAAATCCATTTGTTCCCGACCGTCCACCCAGGCAGCCACAACAACTGCGCCGAAAAACGGTGTGGGATGTCGAACAGCGACGGCCCGCGTTCGCAGCGCAAACAATCAACATTGACCGCGCCCTTGCCGGGTTCGGAGTTGTCGGCGAATTGCCCGGTCGAAGTGTCGGACGAGGTGTCCAGCCATTTCGACCATCTGTAATTCGCCTGCATTGAAAACCGCTTCGAGATGTTGCGGCGCGCCTCCAAAGTCATCGCCTGATAACTCGAATTCACGCCGTTGGTGACGAAAAGCAGCGTGCTGAAGTTCGGATTGATGCGGTCTTCCCTGCCATCGAGCAGATCGCCGGCGAAACGGTTCACGTCGTCAATGCGCTCCAGGTTGACGCCCCTTGTCCCGGCGTATCCGGCTTCGACGATCCAACCGTTCCACACTTCGCGTTGCAGGTTCAAAAACCAGCTCGCGCTGTATTGCGTCTTGATCGTCGGATTGACTACGAAGCCGGTCGGGCGAACGGCGTTCTGTCCTGGAGGCGTGTTGACGCCGCCCTGCGCGTTCAAGCCGCGCCCGAAGTCCGGGTTGAACGGCACGGGAATGCCGTAAAGAATCTTCTCGCCGATCTTGTTGGAAGGTTGCACGACGCCTTGCAGCGCGTCGGGCGGCAGGGCGCGCGCGCCGGAGATCGACTGTCCGTGATGCGGTTGATAAGCGAGGCTGAAGCCCGCGCGGACAGCCGATTTGCCGTCGCCGAAGGGGTCGTAGGCGAGGCCGATGCGCGGGGAGAAATTCGTTTTTTGTGGCGTGTAGAGCCGGTCGACGCGCGTCAGACTGGCGTTGGCCAGCCGTTCGCGGAAGCTGGCGCCGGACCCGAAAACGATCGAAGACAGCCTGCCTTCGCGTTCGCTCACATCGCCGAAGTAATCGTGGCGCAGGCCCAAATTCAGATTGAGTTTTGACGTGACCTTCCAATCGTCCTGGAAGAAAAAGGCGGTCTCGAACTGGGTGAAGTAGCGCGGGAAGTTCGTCCGCTCGCCGGTGTTCGGATTCACGGTCAGGGTTTGCCGGAAAGGTTGATCGGCTATAAAGCTTGCGACGCTCGTGAAAGTGTAGGACCCCGCGTCGGGATCCGCGATGGATAGCCCTTTGAACAGGCGGCGAAATTCCCCGCCGGCGCGCAGCGCGTGCCGGCCGCGATCAAGCGTCAGCACGTCGCGGAATTCGTACGTGCGGATCTTCGTCGCTGAGTTGAAAAAATCCCCCCAGCCCGCCGTGAAGCCCGTCGCCGTAATCTGCGGGACGACGGCGTCGTCATTGCCGCGATTGGTATAGATGGTTTGAAACGCGAATCGCGCGTCGTTGACGGCGCGGTTGAGGACTTTGGTGTAGCCCAGATTGGTGTTCGAAAACCTCCCCTCAAAGCCGCCCTGCATCCCGCGCATCACGCGGCCCAATCCCTGCTGGTTGACGCCTCCGCTGGTCGCGCCGCTGTCGTCGGCCTGATTCTCAAAAATATAGCGGCCGTAAATTTTGTCTTTGCCCGCGTTGAACGAATGATCCACGCGCCCCAGGAACTGGTTGTAGCGGACGTAATCGTTGATCGTCGTGAAGAGCGTCCCGTTCGTAGGGATGAGCTGCCCGCCGCCGATGTTCAGACAGTTGTTGCTGGCCACAGCGCAAGCGCCGACTTGCTGTGGCGCGGGCGCGCCGAATTGGGTCAGCAGACGGCTGGCGATACTGTTTGGGGCCGTGCGATTGACGAAATCGCGCAACTGCGGCGTTTCGACCTGGAAGGAGGCCACGCGGCCCGCGGCGTTCCGCGTTCCTTCATAGCTGCCGAAGAAAAAGGTTTTATCTTTGAGGATCGGCCCGCCCATATTGCCGCCGAATTGATTGAAGACCAGCGGCGGATTACTAGTCGCAAAAAAATTGCGGGCGTTGAGCGCCGCGTTGCGATGGAATTCCCACAAGCGTCCATGAAATTGATTCGTCCCTGATTTCGTCCGCAGGTTGATGACGGCCCCGTTGCCGCGCCCGAACTCGCTGGAAAAATTGTTGGTCTGGACCTGCGCCTCCTCGATGGACTCGATGCTCGGGACGATCGCGGGTTCGCCGGAGTTGTTCGAGTTGGAATTCATCGCTCCGTCGAGCACGTAGTTGTTGCCGCGATAGCGATTGCCGTTGACCGTCACGACGGGCGAATTGGTGAGCTTCGTCGAGTTCGCCGCGCCGGGAATGAACGTCGCGCCGGAGCTGAGCTTGGGCAGCGCGTACACGTCGCGTTGCGGAATCGGCAATTCGGAAACTTTCTTCTGGTCGAGCGTATCAGCGACGCGCCCTTCCGTGGCGATTTGCAACTGCGCCGTCCCCGCATCGATGTTGACTACTTCTTCCACCGCGCCGACGCTCAGTTGAATTTTCAACTCCGCCATCTGCCCGACGTTGAGCTTGAGATTCTTTTGCGAGAAGCTTTTGAAGCCGTTCGCCTTCAACGACACGGCGTAACTGCCGGACGGCAACCCCGCGACCGTGACCTGGCCGTTGTTGTCCGTGACGGCGGCCCGCTTCACGCCGGTGTCTTCGTTCGTGATTTCTACAGAAACGCCGCTGACGGTATTGCTCTGCTCGTCGGCCACGCTCAGTTTGAGCGTCGCTTCCGTGACCTGCGCCATCGCCGCCGTCGAGAGCAGGGGCAGGAGTAAGGCGAAGAAGGAAATACGCCCGAGGGTAAACAGTTTCATAGTCATAATGTTCTGATTCAGTGTCGTCGTTGAGAGAGAGGCGGAAAGGAGCCGAAGCGGCTGCAGGCGATTGGCGCCTGCGAAGCCGCATTCGGCCAAAATCAGCAAAGTACCCTCCTGACAGTGGGGAAATGTTGAATTTCCCCAGTATTGGAGAATATACGGCGGGATGTTTAGCAATTGCTCTGCCACGGTTCGTTACAGCGAGGCGACGTTTCGGCAACCTATTCGCATTACAAAAATAAGAAGTTTTTGCCTGCCGAAACGCCGGATGGAGGGCGCGGGCGCCGGTGGCGACATTTAACGGATATGGCGACATATCGCCTATGGGCGCGATATATAGCCAGCGTTAATCAGTATCCGGCGTATGGGGTAGTCGTGCGTGATCGTATAGCTAGAGAGCTTTTCACATCGGCATATTGTTCAATAGAACGCCGATGACGCGGATATTGCGGATTGACGCCGATCTTTTCAGGTTTTATCCGCGACGGTCCGCGCGCGTCCGCGTCATCGGCGTTCTATTGAACAGATCTTCAGCGTTCGTAAACAATGATAAGGGATCGGCGAACATTGACACCGTTATCGGTAACGCCTAGACTGCGCCCGCATCCGTTGAGATGGCGGAAATATTTATGAGAAGACCGAAATTGCCTACGGCTTTGCTGGGACCATTCATTCTGCTCGCGTCGCTTGTCGCGTGGGCGGTCAGCCGATCGACGGTTGAGAATCAAACTACCACGACGCAGTCCACACTCCAGGTCGGAGCGATGACGCTCTGGCATGCCAGGGCGGCGCCGCAATGGGATCATGCCACGCCGGTCGGCAACGGTCGGCTCGGCGCGATGATTTTCGGCGAGACAGGCCGCGAGCGCATTCAGCTCAACGAGGAGACGCTATGGTCGGGAGGGCCGCGCGACACAGTCAACGTCGAGGCGATGTCGGAGATCGGCAATGTGCGGCGGTTGCTCTTCACTGGCAAGCCGCGCGAGGCGATCGAACTGGCCGACGAGACGATGATGGCGCGCCCGCGCCGGCTGCTTCCCTATCAGACGCTAGGCGACCTCTGGCTGGCGTTCGAGGGACATGACGCCGTGACCGATTATCGCCGCGAGCTCGATCTGGGCGCCGCCGTTGCGCGCGTCGTCTATCGCGCGGGCGGCGTCCGCTTCACTCGCGAAATCTTCGCCAGTCATCCCGCGCAGGTGATCGTCGTTCGATTGTCGAGCGAGCGACCGAACGGGATTTCGGTCGCGGTAGGCTTGAATCGCGAGCGCGACGCCGTGACCACGGCCTCCGGCGACAGTCTGATGATGCGGGGACAACTCGACGGCGGTACGGGGCTGAAATTTCAATCGACGCTCAAAGCCTTGGCCGAAGGCGGCTCGGTCAAAGCTCAGAGCGGGGCGCAGGGCGACCGGCTCGTCATAAGCAACGCCACCGCGGTGACGCTGCTCGTGGCGGCCTCGACCAATTATCGCGGCAATGACCCGCAGGGCGCCTGCGAGAGGCAGATCAAACAGGCGGCGGCTCAGGGTTACGCCAGGCTGCGCGATGCCCACGTCGCCGACTATCAATCGCTATTCAACCGCGTCGAGTTGGAGTTGGGCGATTCGGGCGCCCTCTCACAACTGCCCACAGACATGAGGCTCGAACGCGTGAAGCAAGGCGGCGAGGACCGCCAGCTCATCGCGCAGTATTTCCAGTTCGGCCGCTACCTGCTCATCTCGAGCAGTCGTCCCGGCGACCTGCCCGCCAATCTGCAGGGCGTCTGGGCCGACGGCTTCCGGCCGCCGTGGAATAGCGACTATCACCTCAACATCAATTTGCAGATGAACTATTGGCCCGCCGAAGTGACCAACCTCTCGGAACTACACATGCCGCTCTTCGACCTGCTCGAAAGTCTGCGGCCGTCGGGACGACGCACGGCGCGGTTGCACTACAACGCGCGCGGCTTCGTCGCGCACCACATCACAGACATCTGGGGGTTCACTACTCCGGGCGACCGCGCGCGCTCAGGCCTGTGGCCGATGGGCGCGGCCTGGCTCTGCCAACACCTTTGGGAACATTACCAGTTCACGCAGGATCGCAAATTTCTCGCCGAGCGCGCCTACCCGGTGATGAAAGAGGCGGCGGAGTTCTTTCTCGATTATCTGGTCGAAGACAAAAAGGGGCGGCTGGTGGCCGGACCGTCGGTCTCGCCGGAAAACAGATACCAATTGCCGAACGGCGAGGTCGGGGTCCTGTGCATGGGCGCGTCGATGGACACGCAGATCATCCGCGGCCTTTTCCGCGATTGCTCGGAGGCTGCGAGGATTCTGGGCGTTGACGAGGAATTCCGCGCGCAGTTGAAACGAACGGGCGAGCGCCTTCCGCCGATGCAGATCGGGCGCGACGGTCGGTTGCTCGAATGGTCCGAAGAATACGAAGAGCCGGAGCCGGGACACCGCCACATATCACACCTGTTCGCGCTCCATCCGAGCGACCAGATCACGCCGCGCGGGACGCCCGAACTGGCCGCCGCCGCGCGCAAGACGCTCGAATACAGGCTCAAAAACGGGGGCGGGCACACGGGCTGGAGCCGCGCGTGGATCATCAACTTCTGGGCGAGACTCGAAGACGGCGAGCAGGCCTATCAAAACCTGCTCGCGCTGCTAGGCAAATCTACTCTGCCCAACATGTTCGACGTTCACCCGCCGTTCCAGATCGACGGCAACTTCGGCGGCGCTGCGGGCGTCGCTGAGACGCTGCTGCAAAGCCACGCCGGAGAAATTCACCTGCTGCCCGCATTGCCCACGGCCTGGGCCGAAGGGCGCGTCAAAGGGCTGCGCGCGCGCGGCGGGTTTGAAGTCGATTTGAGATGGAGGGGCGGGAAACTCGAATCGGCGGAGATGCGCTCCCTCGCGGGGCTGCGCTGTCGCGCGCGCGCCAGGCTTCCCGTTGTGGTCAAATCCGGCGGCAAAGTGATAAAGATTGAACGGCCGGAACCGGGCGTGATCGTATTTGAGACCGAGGCCGGCAAGAGTTACACCATTGAACCGTCTAACGCCGCTGATCGGCAATAATTCTATAGAATTCAAGATAAAGAATTTCAGCCACGAATGAACACGAATATTCACGAATAGGAGCAAGGGAATGGCAAGCAAACAACTTATCAAGATTCGCAAAGAAGATTCGTATTCATTTGTGTTCATTAGTGGCTAAATCATTTACTTGAGGACTATATGTTCCATATTTTATAGAGCGCATGTAATATGAGATATGGATATGCCATACCGACCAAGACAGAGAGCGAAACAACATGGAAACTAAGGTCTTCGTGGCCAGGCTCAGGCCGGAGCGCAAGGAAGAATACATCGAGGCGCATAACAGCTTTTCCCCCGAGCTGCGGGCGAGATACCGCGCGGCGGGCATTCACCAGATCAGGCTGTTCCTGCTGGGAGAGCAGCTTTTTATGCTCGTCGAGGCCGATAATTACGAATTGGCGCGCGCCGCGCTGGACGAAGACCCCCTCGATCGGATGTGGCAGGAGCGCGTCGGGCCGATGAAATCTCCTGATTTCCAGCCGCTCGTCGAAATTTTCAGGCTTGATTGAGACGCCGCGCGCTGAGACAATCGAGCCATGCCAACGACACTTGCCGACATCGCCCGCGAGCTGGGTGTTTCTAAAATGACCGTCTCGCGCGCCATCAATAACCATCCTGAGGTCAACGCCGAAACGCGGGAACGCGTGCTGGCCGTCGCGCGCCGGATGAAATATCAACCGAACCAGCATGCTCGAGCGCTGATCACCAACCGCTCTCACCTGCTCGGCATGGTGGCGCCGGACCTCATGCACTCGTACTTCGCCGAGATCCTTCGCGGCATCGAGTCGGTAGCGCGCCCGGCCAAACTACGGATCCTGGTCTGCAACACCTACGAAGACGCCGACAACGAGATCGCCGAGGTCGAGGCGTTGCGCCAGCGCACCGACGGCCTGATCGTCGCTTCGTCGCTCTCCCCTGAGCAGGGGCTGGCCTACCGAAAGTTGATCAAAGACGGGTTGAAGCTCGTCCTGGTCGACCGCCTGATGGAAAACCTGCGGTGCCCGACGGTGAGCACCGACAACATGATGGTCGGAATGATCGCCACGGAGCACCTTATCGGCCTCGGCCATCGCCGCATCGGTCACCTCCGCGGCGCGTCGGCATCGGTGGCCGGGGAGCGGCTGGAGGGCTACAGGCAGGCGCTCGCGAAACATAAGCTGCGGTTCGATAAGTCCCTCGTGCGCGAGTGCGGTTTCATCGAAGACCAGGGCTACGAGGCGATGCGCGCCTGGATCGCCGAAGGCGACCTGCCAGATGCCATCTTCGCGGTCAACGACCCTGTGGCCATCGGCGCAATGCATGCCCTGACGGAGGCCGGTTACCGCGCTGGCCACGACATCGCAGTCGTCGGCGCGGGCAACATCCATTACGGCGACATGCTGAGCGTCCCGCTGACCACCGTCGCCTGGCCCACCGCCGAGATCGGACAACAGGCGGCGCGGCTGCTGATCGAAATGATCGAGGGAGACGCCTCGTCCCGCGCGCCGCAGAACGTCGTCGTGACCCCTTATCTAATCGCGCGCAGTTCTTCCGGCGCCGACGCCAAAGGCCTGAAGCCCACAGCAGCCAGAGCCCGGACTTCCAAATAGTTTTTCCCGCCGATCGCCAAATCACATGACGCGGAGACGGGCGAAAAAGCGCCGAACGAGAATTTTTTGTTACCGATAACAAATTCACTTTGTTACCGGTAACGGAATAAATTATAATGCGCCCGCCTAGCGGCTCGTCACTGAGAGATCGTAACCCGGACAGACATAACCCGGCGTCCGGTCTTTAGTCCTTATCATTACCCGATCTTTGCACGGAAAGCGCGTTTTCTTCGTCGTTATGCGACGAAGAAAACGCATTTCGCGCAGAGATTCGGGTAAAGGCAAGAGTTTTAGTCCGGACGATGCGACCGCCCATCGAGCCAATCCATCAACAGATTAGTAGAGAGGGGAACCTATGGAAAGAAACATCAGCCTTCGCCGGGCGCTGACGCTCGGCATAATGTGCTTTGTGTGCGCCACCCTTTGTTCAATAGATTCGAGCGCTCAGGTCACGGTCACGGCCGACGGGCCTGGCAATACTTACGAACTTCTCGAATCGAGGGGGTTTGGCCTTGAGACGCCGGATTGCGGCCATGCCGTGCGGCACGTCCGCGAAGTATTCGACAGCGCGCTCGGCAAAAACGTGTTCGCCTTCGACGCGCACCGCGATCTGGACAACGACCGCTGCACGAACTTCGACCGCCAGCGCATGGAGGTTAAAACCGCTCCCGGCGACGCGAATCAATCCACCCTGCAACACGCCAACGGGGAGACGGCGTATTACCGCTGGAAGTTCAAGCTGCCTTCGGGCTTCCAGGCCTCTTCGAACTTCACACACATTTTCCAGATCAAGGCGCAAGCCGGAGATGACGCGGGCTCGCCCCTGGTCACGATCACTCCACGCGCCGGCAGTCCGGACACACTGCAAATCATTTGGACGCCGCCTTCCGGTCAATCGGGCGGAGGCGTAAAGGCGCAGGCCGACCTCTCGCTGTTCCGTAACGTGTGGGTCGAAGCTTTCGTGCAATACCGGAGCGCGGACTCTGGAAACGTCCAGCTCTCCATCAAGAGGCTGAGCGACGGCGCCACGCTGGTTTCCTGGAATAGCGGCACGGTCGACACCTGGAGGGCAGGCAACAATTACAACCGGGGCAAGTGGGGCATTTACCGCAGCCTGAACAGCATCTCGCAGTTGCGTGATGAGACCGTCCTGTTCGCCGACTGGTGCGTCTCGGAAACCAGCGCCAGCCAGTGCCCGAGCGCGGCCGGCGGCGGCGGCGGCGCGATCCGGTTCGAAGCCGAGAGCATGACGAAGACCAATTACGAGACCAACAACTTCGAGGGCGAAGACTGCGCCCGCGCGCTATCGAACACCCTCGGCAACGTCCGGGCCACTTACACCGGCCCATCCGGCGCGCGCGACATCATAGTCCGGTATCACGACGAAAATGATGGTCAAGTGACGTTCACCCTTCGCGTGGGCGGCGCTGTGATCGGCTCGTGGACGGCGAACGTGGATGATCACACGTGGAAGACCAGGACCTTCACCGGCGTCTTCATCGCGAACGGGGCAGAGATCCGCGTAGAAGCCGGCCGCGAAGAAGGGGAGCACGCGCGCGTCGATTACGTCGAGATCCGCTGACAGATGAAAGGTAATACGCCTTTCCGTTCGGACTTCTTCCCTTTTCCATACCCGCCTGAATTCGCCGCAAGCGTCTTTCAGCCTTGACATCGTTACCGATAACGCCTATAAACTGCCGTTATCGGTAACGAACCGTCAAACCTCCGACGAAAAGAGGGCGCGGAGGTCAGTTATGGAGCTTGCTTTGCTGGGATTCAAGATCGGCCCTTGAGACTTCTATCGGGGCCGGTCACCTTCATTATCTCTTGTCCAACATTCAATTTGACTACAACCAGCAAGGAGGTATCCATGATTCCAGCGGGGTTTCCATTTAAAGCGAGAGCGGCGCTGTTCTTGGCGACGCTGATGACGCTGAGCTTAACGATTTTCGGCCAGACTTCGTCGGGCGAGGTGAACGGCTCCGTCACCGATCAGTCGGGCGCGGCCATCTCCGCCGCTACCGTCAAACTCATCAACCAGTCAACCGGGATAGAGACGCAGGCGTCGCTCAATAAGGACGGGCGCTTCACGTTCGTCAACGCCAAGCCGGGAATCTACGTCCTGCGCGTGGAGGCGCAGGGGTTCAAGACGGCGCAGACGCCGGCTTTCAACGTGGCCGTCAGCCAGACAGTGACGCAAGACCTGGAGCTGACCGTCGGCGACGTCAGCCAGACGGTGGAGGTGAGCGCCATCGGGGAGTTGGTTCAACGATCCTCGGTCGAGTTGGGCGCCGTGATTTCGGAAAGAGAGGTGCAGGACCTGCCTTTGAACGGCAGGAACTTCACACAGTTGTTGACCCTCACGCCGGGAGTCACCCCGGTCTCCACTTCTCAGAACAGGAACATCGGCGGAGTCGAGGGTAACGTGGGAATCCCCGGATCGGGCTTCTCCGACCCTTCCATCCACGGGCAACAGAACCGGTCGAAGCTCTATTTTTATGACGGCATCATCAATACCAACATCCGCGGGCCTTCATACATCGTGATCCCGAACATCGACGCGGTGCAGGAGTTCAAGCTGGTCGGGCATGACGCCAAGGCCGAGTTCGGCGGCGCCACGGGCGGCGTGATAAACATGGTCTCGAAGTCCGGCGGCAATAGCATTCATGGCTCCGCATTCGAATTCGTGCGCAACGACGCCTTCGACGCGCGCAACAGCTTCGATGTCTGCACGTCGGCCAGGTGCAAGCCCGGCCAGGTTGTGCCCGACAGCCCATTGCCATTCCGCCAGAATCAGTTCGGCGGGGTCGTCAGCGGCCCCATCATCAAGAATCGCACTTTCTTCTCCGTCAGTTACGACGGCTACCGCTACAGTCAGCCCACCCTGGCTTTGTCCTACGCGCCGACGGCCGCCGAACTTGCCGGAGACTTCTCCCGCACGCCCTTCGGTCGGGACATATACAATCCTTACTCGACCAGGCAGGTTGGCGCCGCCTTCGTCCGCGATCGCTTCCGATGCGACGACGCCGGCGCGCCTCTACCCGTGAACGCGCTAAACCAGCAGGACCAGACCATCGGGGCGCCCTGCCGCAAGATCCCGCAAGCCCTGATCTTCGCGCCGATGCAACAGTTCTTCCAAACGTATTCGGCGACGCCCAATCTTTCAGGGGACGCGGCGAACAATTTCGCGCAAATTCGCCCCCAGACTAGCAGTTCCAATAGTTATCAAGTGCGAGTCGATCACAGCTTCGGCGAAGCTGACAACGTCTTCTTTCGCTATACCGAACAACGAGTGACGGTCTCGAATCCGATCGGGCAGGCCGGCGTGACGGCCGGCAGTTCGGCGGGCAGGAACTACGGTGGGGGCTATACGCACGCCTTCGGTCCGAGACTCATTCTGGACTTGCGCGCCGGTTATGCGGGCCGTCCCGGCGTGGACTCCGGTCAATCGAATCAGCACGCGGCCGGGACTGACCCGATGAAGCAATTCGGGTTCGGATCCATAGACAAGTTCGGTGGCCAGCTCGTCCGGCTCGCCAATTGGACCAACGGCGGCAACAACGATTTCGGCGTGCGCGGCGCGGCGCCTCGTGAAAACCCGAACTGGAGCGTCACGCCGAACCTGATCTGGCTGAAAGGCAATCACAACATCAAGACCGGCTTCTCGTACATCGAAGCCAGGCGCATCCAGTTGAACACCTTCCAGCGGTACAACTTCAGCGACGAACAAACTCGCGGTCTGGGCGCCGGGCAGAATGCGACCGGCTTATCGCTCGCCTCGGCCCTGCTGGGTCTGCCCAGTGATTTTCAAGCCCAACTGCCGATCGAGCACGGAGGGCAGGTCAAATTCAAGTACGCCGCCATGGCGGCCTACGTGCAGGACGAATGGAAGCTGGCGCCGACCGTGACTTTGAACCTGGGCCTGCGCTACGACTACCTGACCTCGCCGAAGACGCTCGACGGCAGGCTCTGGAACGCGCTCGATATTTTTAACCAACGCTACATCATTGGGGCCAAGGAGATGCCCCCGCTTTGCAGCGTGGCGCAACAGTCGCCCTGCATCCCGGACGCGTTTCAGAACGACGCGAACTTCAATAATGTCGCGCTCGCCGGCGAGAGATTTTTCGCGCCGCCGCCGGTGAAGGACAACTTCGGGCCTCGCATAGGCGTGGCCTGGGCTATCACGCCTAAGACGGTCCTGCGCGCCGGCTACGGGCTTTACTGGGACGCCGTCCCGGCCCGGAGCCAGTATGCGCAGAACGACCTGGAACTGGCGGTCTGGCCCGACGCCACGGCCTTCGCCGGCACGGCGAACACGAGCGCCAACTTCGCGAATGGCGCGGCGGTCAACATCATTCAACTGCAGAATCGGGGGTTTGCGACTCCGCTGCCGACGACCAACCCCTGGAATCCCGCCAATACCTTCGGCGACGACCCGAATTATAAAGACGGTTACTCGCAACAGTATCTCCTGGAGGTTCAACGCCAAATCACGCCGACGATGCTGCTCTCCGCAGCCTATGTCGGCAGCAAGAACGGAAGGCTGCCATATACGGGCTTCGCCAACACCGCGCGGCAGGCGTCGAGGAACACCTGCGCGACGACTGACGCCGCGTGCAACGCGGCGTTCAACGCTTCCGTGAACGCGCTGCGGCCGATGCCCTGGGTTAACGCCAACATCAACTACACGCAGAGCATCGGCTATTCGAACTACAACGCTTTGCAGGTCAGATTCCAGCGACGTTTCTCGAACGGCTTGCACTCGCTGGTCTCCTACACCTATGGGAAATCCATTGACGTGAGCAGCGGCTATTTCAACGTCGAGAACGGCCTTGGCGGAGGCTCGACCGTTCAAAACTACTTTGACATGAGCACGGCGCGAGGCGTGTCGTCCTACGACATCACGCAGTTCCTCTCCTGGGCCACCGTCTATGAGCTTCCCTTCGGGCGCGGGAAGAAGTGGCTCCAGAACGGCCCGGCGTCCTTGATTCTGGGCGGCTGGCAGGGCAACTACATCTTCCAGGCCCGGTCGGGACAACCCTACAACCTGCAAGTCGCCGGCGACCTCGCGAACCTGAGAGGGACCGCGCTGAACCCTCCCGGCAATTACCTCCGGCCCAACCTGATCGCCGATCCTTTTGTGGCCGGGCCGGTGGCCGCAAACCCCGATCCGAATTGTCAGAAGACCATCTCTCAGGGCGGGCGCGCCGCTGACGTCGTAAACGCCGCCGCGAGTTGGTTCAACCCCTGCGCGTTCGGAATCCCCAACAACACTGGCGCGTTCGGAAACCTGGGGCGCAATTCGTTCAGAGGGTCGCACGTGGTCAACATGGATTTCTCGCTGTTCAAGAGCATCCCTGTTTACGAAGGATGGAACCTGCAGTTGCGCTTCGAGGCGTTCAACGTGTTCAACATCCAAAACTACGATGCGCCGTCGGGGCTCACGATCAATAACAACGCGACACAAATCACCACCGGTGTGGGTCGCATTACAGGCCTCGCCCCCGGCACGACGCCGAGGCAGATGCAGTTCGGGTTGAGGCTCGCTTTCTAAAAACGGGCTGCAAATCAGTTTAGGGGCAGACCCGTGTGTCTGCCCCCGTATTTGTTCGCTGCTCAGGGCAACACAAAGGATCGAAGAGTCAGAGACTGGGTCAATGAGCGGGAAGAAGTAAAGCAAGCTCCGGTTCTTCCATGAACCTTTGACCCTTTGTGTTGAACCTTCCTATCCACCAAAGAGGAGGTTCTTATGTCTTCCATCAAATTGCGCTGGTCGAAGTTATTGTCTTGCCTGTTCTGTGCGATGTTTCTGTATGGGCCGGTCATGGCCCAGACCGTGACGGGCGCGATTTCAGGCACTGTCGTTGACACATCCGACAATGCGATAGTCGGGGCCACCGTCACAATTATCAACGTGAAGACGGGAGATAAGCGCATTGCCGTCACCAATGAATCAGGAGGATTCAGCGTTCCGGCCCTCCAACCGGACGTTTACACGATCAAGATAGAGCAGAGAGGCTTTCGCAGTTTAGAGCGGCAGAACACAGTGCTGAGCGCGAACGAAAATCTGGCGCTCGGGCGGATCGCGCTTGATATCGGCCAGGTGACTGAAGTTGTCACCACCGTGGCCGAAGGCGCGACCGTCGAAAAGGAGAGCAGCGACCTGACTGGACGGCTGACTTCCGACCAGATCGAACTGATCTCGACCAAGGGGCGCAGCGTCGCTTCACTACTGACCCTGCTGCCCGGAGTCGCCTACATCGACGACGCCGAAAGTGTGGGTGACGGCTTCGGCACCGACCTGCCCAGCGTCAACGGCCAGCGCGGCCGCTCCACTGTCTCCACGATTAACGGCTTGAACGCCAGCGAGCCTAGCGGCTCGAACAAAATCAGCCTGACGGTCAACCAGGACGCCATCGCGGAAGTTAAGATTCTGCGCAACAGCTACTCGCCGGAGTTCGGCAACAACGGCGGCGCTCAGATCAACATCGTCACCAAGAGCGGCAAGAAGGAATATTTCGGCGCCGGTTACCTTTTCATGCGCAATGAGGCGCTCAACGCCAACAGCTTTTTCAATAACAAGGCGGGCCTGCCGCGGGCGAAATACCGTCACACATACTGGGGAGCCAACGTCGGCGGGCCGGTCCAGATACCATGGCTTTATCCGAACAAGGAAAAAAAGAACCTTTTCTTCTTCTACTCGCTGGAAGTCCCGCATACGATCACGCCGACCAACGCCAAGCTCGTCACAGTTCCCACCGAACGTGAGCGCAACGGAGATTTCTCTCAGTCGATTGTCGGGATTAACACGACCACCGGGGTGACGTCGAAGGCTTTCGTCCGCGATCCGCTCCTCTCGGGCAACTGCAACGCCACCGACCAGAGCGCCTGCTTCCGCGACCCGTCGCGCGCCACGCCCGACAACCCGCTGGGGCTGAACATCATTCCGCGCAGCCGGTTCAATACTAGCGGCGCCGCGCTCCTGAACTACTTCCCTATCCCCAATCGGCCGGGCGGTCGCACCCTTACGGGGAACACTTATAATTATTTGATCCAGAAGAGTGTGGACGTGCCGAAGCAGAGCCAGGTCGTCCGCGTGGATTTCAAGCCGACGGAAAAGGACAGCTTCTTCGTCAATGCGATTTGGTGGAGGGCGGATAACGAAGGGTTTGACACTTCCGGATGGCCCGGCGGCGATAACAATCGGTGGGGAATCAGCTCGCACTACCTGTACAAGGAAAAAGGCCTGACGCTCAACTGGGTGCGACTGATCAGCCCGACCATCGTCAACGAGGCGTCAGTCAGCGTGCGGCACGGCTCCGAAGGCTTTATCCCGTCCGACGGCGAGGTCGACCGATTGTCGAGGACCGCGCTCAACTACACCGCGCCGCAGCTCTTCCCCGGCAACAACACGCTCGGCACGATCCCCCGCGCCACCGGCTGGGGCGGCCTCTCCCAGACGACGGTGGCGAATATCAACTGGCTCGACCGATGGGGCGAAATTGGCGAGGATTATATACTACCGTCCATCACCGATAACCTGACAATCAACCGCTACAATCACAATTATAAGGTAGGCTTCTACCTCGAGCGGATTCGGAACGGTGAAGCGCCGGGCGGGCAATGGTCCGGGGCGTTTAACTTCAGCAGCAACGACAGCAACTACACCGCCGCCCTCGGCAACACCGGCCATCCTTACGCGAACGCGCTCATTGGCAGTTTCCGCAGCTACAGCGAGTCGTCCTCGCGCCCGCACACCGACTTGGAGCGGGCGCTTATGCAATGGTATGTGCAAGATCAGTGGAAAGCCCAGCGGCGATTGACGCTCAACTATGGAGTCCGCATGGGCTGGTTTTCACAGTGGGCGCAGCGCCAACTCGACGCGTCTAACTTCGACCCGGCGCGCTTCAATCCGTCCAATTCGCAGGTGCTCTATCGCCCGTTCTGCGTCGGTGGAACGCCCGCCACTGCCGCTTGCACGAACTCCAATCGACGCGCCCTGAACCCGATTACAGGTCAACTTCTGACCAACACCGCCTTGGTCGGCACATTCGTTCCCGGCGCGGGCAATCCTCTTAACGGCATTGCGGTCGGGACCGACCCAGGTGTCCCTCAAGGGTTCAAAGACCCGGCGGCCTTTCAATGGGAGCCGCGCTTCGGTTTTGCCCTGAGCCTTTTTGAAAGTGGCAAGACGGTGCTGCGCGGTCATGGCGGCGTTTACCACAGCTCGCGCACCGGCGGCGGGACGACGGGCGGCAACCTCGTCAGCAATCCGCCCTTCCAGCGCAATATAACGATTGATTTCGGCGCAATTGACAATCTGGCCAACCTCACCAGTACGGCGCTGGAAAGGCCGACCGGACTCAATGCGGTCGAGGTCAATACCAAAGTCCCGACCATCTACAACTACTCGTTAGGCATCCAGCAGGACATCGGGCACGGGACCATCGTCGAAATCAGTTACGTGGGTTCCCTGGCCCGACACCTCGGGGAAAGGCGCAACATCAACGCCATTCGTGACGGTATGAGGTTCGTGGATCTGCGTCCGGAGAACAGGAACCCGTTCAGTACCACCAGCGCGTTGGGCACAGGAGCCTTGGGCGATGACTTCCTGCGCCCATTCCAGGGCTATGGTGACATTAACGTAGTCATGGGTTCGGGCAGTTCGAACTATAACGCGCTGCAGGTCCAGGTCCTCCGCCGATACGCAAAAGGCTTCCAGTATGGGGTCGCCTACACCTGGCACAAGACGCTTGATTATGCGCCTGATGACTCCAACGACGTGAATTTCCTGCGTCCCTACAGGGCGTTCAACTACGGCCCGGCTGACCACGACCAGACCCACATTTTCACAGCGAACTACATCTGGGACATCCCCCGCCTGGGCCGAGTCTGGGACAAGAAGATTATCAAATCCGTCTTTGACGACTGGCAGCTTTCCGGCACTACATCATTCGTCAGCGGCTTGCCGAAGAGTATTAGCGTCGACTACAACAGCGGGACGATCACGATCGCCGCCGGACAAAGTTGTCCTGCGGGAACTGTCCAGACCGGGCCGAACGCATGTTCGCTCATCACCGACTTCACCGGCGGAGAGGTGAATGCGCGTCCGTTCATGACTTGTAATCCGAATAGTCGGGGGTCAAACGCCGCCGACGGAACTCCTATCTACGTCGACGTCTCGTGCTTCTCCCGTCCTACGGAGAAGGGGCAAATCGGCAACGCATCGAGAAATTTGCTTCGCCGTCCCGGACTCATCAACTTTAACCTGGCGATGTTCAAGAACTTCCGCATGGGCGAGAAGGTTCGTCTCCAGTTCCGCTGGGAGACGTATAATCTTTTCAACCACACGAATTTCAACGACATTGACGCCAATTTGGTCTTCGATGACGTCAACAATCAAATCGTTCAGACCAATGCCCGTTTCGGCCAACCGATCTCTACCCGCCCGCCGCGCGTGATGCAGGGGTCGCTGCGAATCAGCTTTTAGAGCGCGTATACAGCGCCGCGCGCGTAAGCAAGTGGTTGCGCATAGGGCCAACCGCTTGCTTATGCGCGCGGCGCTGTTAGGCCGGCCCCGGCGGAGCGATATGTTTATAGTCACGACGCTACGCATTTACCAAGCTCTGTCAGGAGCGACATCCGTCTGATGCCGCTCCTGACAGAGCTGAAACCTGAAAACTCTCCCAAAACTACAATAATGACGCTCCCGACGGAGCTGAAGACAACACGCTTCGATCAACAACAGTACTTCCAACCCCGCATTCAGATCTAAAGAGGAGGACGAGCGCAGAGATGCGAAATTTAACGAGTAGATCAGTCCATAGGTCCGTTTTCCTGTGGGCGGCCGTGGCGGCCCTCTCAATGGTCGGTACAGTCGCCATCGCGTTTGGCTTCAAGGCCGTAGGACAGCAGCAATCAAATCAGCAAACGAATCAACCGGCGAATCAACAAGCCAATCAACAAACGAATCAACCGGCGGCTTCCCCGCCCCGCCCCGCCATCACGATGGTCAGCCCTGAAGACGCCGCGCGCGAGATGAACAACCCGCGAAGTAAATGGTTCCGCGAGGCCAAATACGGCCTGTTCATTCACTGGGGCCTGTACGCGATTCCCGCCGGGACGTGGAAGGGGCAGCAGATTCCCGGCATCGGCGAATGGATCATGAACCGCGCCAAGGTTCCCGTGAAGGAGTACGAGCAACTGGCCGCGCAGTTCAATCCGGTTAAATTCAACGCCGAAGAATGGGCGCAGTTGGCTCAAGACGCGGGGATGAAATACCTGACGATCACCTCGAAACATCACGACGGTTTCGCGATGTTCAAGTCACAGGTCAGCAAATACAACATCGTCGACGCCACGCCGTTCAAACGCGACCCGCTGAAGGAGCTTCAGGCCGCATGCGCCAAACGCGGGATCAAGCTCTGTTTCTACTACTCGCAAGCGCAGGACTGGCACGAGCCTAACGGCGCGGGCAACACCTGGGACTTCGGCCCCGACGACCAGAAGGACTTTGATCAATACCTGCGCGACAAGGCGATGCCGCAGACGCGTGAGATCCTCACGCAATACGGCCCGCTCGGCATGATCTGGTTCGACACGCCGCGCCTGATGACCGATCAGCGCGCCCAACAGTTCACCGACATGGTCCGCGAGCTTCAACCAAATTGCCTGATCAATGGCCGGCTCGGCGGCAAAGGCGATTACCGCTCGACAGGCGACAACCGAATCCCCGATCAGGTGACGCCCGGCGTCTGGGAAGTTCCTGCGACCATCAACCACACCTGGGGCTATAAGAGCTACGACCACGACTGGAAGCCTCCGGCGGAGATAGTCTTCAAACTGGTGGACATTGTCAGCAAGGGCGGCAATTACCTGCTCAACGTCGGCCCGACCGCCGAAGGCGTCATCCCGCAACCGAGCGTGGACATTCTGCGCAAGGCGGGACAGTGGCTGAAGGTCAACGGCGAGGCGATCTACGGCGCAGGCCCGACGCCGTTCGGCCAGGAGTTCGGCAAACTCAGCGAGACGAAGAAAGACCAGCGCGGCCAGCCAGTCTTCGAGCAGGCGAAAGAATGGCGCGTCACGACCAAGCCGGGCCGTCTCTACGTCCATCTTTTCACCTGGCCGAAAGAATTTACGATTGACATCGTGAAGGGCAAGGTCACGAAGGCCTCCCTGCTGGCGGATCCGAAAAAGGCGCTGAAGTTTTCCCAGGCCGACGGGAAGCTGGTTGTGCAACTGCCGGACAAAGCTCCGGACGAATTGGCTTCCGTCATTCGGCTCGATGTGAGCGGCGTAAATCCCTAGATCGGTTAGCAGATGCGCGCACGGGAGTGTGGCGCGAGTTGTTTACTCGCGCATGTTTCCTGATTGGACTCCTGATCGGACAAAACCACAAACAGGGCGATTAAACAAATCGCCCCACATCGTTCACGCATTTGCTTACCGCATAAGGATTCAACAACCGATCCGCTCCTCACCAGCATAAAGTCAAAATCGAACGAAGGGAATGAATACTGCGTTAACGAAGTTGTTTGGCGTTTTGTTTAAGCCAGAACACGCGAGATCGGTACAGTACCGCGCGCGTAAGCAAGCGGCTGGCTTATAGGTCGGCCGCTTGCTTACGCGCGCGGTACTGTACCG
>DATCXQ010000823.1:0-20700 GCA_036565725.1 Blastocatellia bacterium | reverse complement strand
TTCTCTCCGACGCTCGCGACGCGTTCGGGTTGCGCATAGTGACCGAAGCCGTGGATGAGTCGGCGCTCGATCTGGTTGAAAAGTACGCCGACGTGATTCAGATAGGCGCTCGAAATATGCAGAACTTCAGTCTGCTGAGGCGCGCGGGGCAGGCTCGCAAGCCCGTGCTGCTGAAGCGTGGGATGTCTTCGACGCTCGAAGAGTTTCTGCTCGCGGCGGAATACATCATGTCCGAAGGCAATTATCAGGTGATCTTGTGCGAGCGCGGCGTGAGGACTTTCGGCGACCATTCGCGCTTCACGCCCGACCTGGCGGTTATCCCGGCGGCGCAGCGTCTGTCACATTTGCCGATCGTCTTCGATCCCAGCCACAGCACCGGCAATCGTGAAACCGTAATCCCGATGGCGCGAGCCGCAGTGGCTGTCGGCGCTGACGGATTGCTGGTCGACATTCATCCCTATCCAGAACGCGCGTTGTGCGACGGGCCGCAGGCGCTGCTGTTCGACATGTTCCGCGATCTGGTTGCGCAGGCCAAGGCCATTTCCGAGATAGTCAAACAGCATTCTGAAGCTCACGGCGCCAGCGCAGTGGTGAAGGGGTAAAGGGGTGAAGGAATGAAGGTTCTATTCACCTCTTCACTTCTTCACCTCTTTATCTTCTACTCGACGGTGAAATAGACCCGGCGGAACGCGGTGGCTTTTGTCAGGCGGTCAATCACCACAACTCGCAGTTCGTATGGCCCGGAATTGAATTGTTCCAGCGAGACGCGCGCGGCATATGGGATGCGCTGAAGGTCGACGGATTCCGGAATGGTCATTTTGGCGATCGGCGAGGCGTAGACCAGCTTGCTGCCCGAGAAAACCTGCGATTGGATCACCAGGTCAGCAGTGTTCTTTTCGACCTTTGCATTGTAGGCAAAAACCATGAAATCGACCGCGCCGTCCTTTTTGAAGCGCCGCGTCGCCGACGACGGTTGCGGTATGTAGACGCTGTTCGCGAGCTGCAAATCGTTCTGGTCTTCCATGCCCGCCGAGAGCAGAACGCCGCTCAGCGTCAGTTGTTTTTGGCCGATGTCGGAGACTTCGACCCATTTCGAGGCGCTGCCCATCCGCGCCGAGCCTTCCTCCCTGATCGCCAAGCGGGCCTGATAAAAGCCGGGTTTGAGCGCCATCAGACGGCGGTAGCTGAAGCCGTTTTTGCGCGCAATTTCGAGCCTCTCCGGTCTGATGTTGACGCTGATGCGCTCGACAAAACTGGCCGCCACCTTCCCTTTTTCGTCGAAGAGCGCCATCAGCAGGTCGAGCGCGCTTTGATGCGTCCCGTTGAGGAGTCGCAAAGTCAACTGCGAGGCGTCCACGTGCAAATTGACCAGCGCCCCGGAACTTCCCTTGGAGATGTCGAGGAAGTCGACCGCCATTTCGACGGGAATCTCGCGGAGCGGAACGAGCGAGCCTAATCCCTCACGCATCTCTTTCTCTTTTTCCAGTTTCTCCTGCTGGGCGATCTTTTCGGGCGATCTCTCTTTGCGTTTATCCGGAGATTTTTCCGCAAGGGCGTCGGTCTTGCCGGCGGCGCCCGTCTTTTCGGACGGGGCGAAGTAGCCCTTGCGCGTTCGGACAGTCAATTCGGGGTTGCCCGCGATCCGAACTTCGATCTTGTGAAAGCGCCCGTCGCGGTAAGGCGTGGACGGTTCGTAAGCCAACACGTAATAGGTCTCATTTGCGTCCAGCACGCGTTGAAGCCCGAGGCTCAGGTCGTTGCTGTTCTTGAAGAGCGTTCCGCCGGTGTCGCTCGCCAGCGCATTCAACCCGTCGAGTTTGGCCTGGACGCCGCTCGATTCGACTCGCGAGCGGACCCCAGGGAGGTTGCTGTCGCCGGCGCCGAAGGAATCGCTAGCGCTCCCCCCGGGCGGCGCGGCGATCAGGCCGCGCGCGTCAATCGAATAGATCACCACGCCGGCGCGCGTCGCCGCGTCGATGATGCGTCGCATGTCATAAGTCTGCGAAAAGCTTTTGCCTCCGAGATAGAACCCGTCGGACAGCAAGACGAGTATCTTGCGCCCGGTCATGCTGCGAAGGTTGCGAATGACGCTCTCCAGGTTGGAAAGCGTGGCGCGTGTGTAATGGGCGTTTTGAGCGACGATCGCTCGGGCCCTCGATTGCGCCTGCTGGATCGCCCTTTCGCGCTGCGACGCTCCGCCGTCGAGCCCCCCGGGGTTAAATCCCCCGCGCCCCCCGCGCCCCGCGGCCGGGGGAGGACTGGGCATCGGTTCCAACCGCATAATCTCCTGCACCGCAAGTTCCAGGGCGTCCTGATCGCCGATGTCTATCAGCTCGGCCTGATAATCTGTGATTCGCGGGATGTCGGAAGAACTCGTGACCGTGCGCTGCTGGACGTTGAGCCGATTGACCGCGCGCTCCAGAACGTCCCGTTCCTCGGTGAATTGCTGAAACATTCCGACGTTGCCGCTGGTGGTCGCAATCGCCACCTGATCGCCGGCGACCATCTGGTTGTTGATGAAGCGATTGAGGGCGCGCTTGGCGATAATCAGGTTTTCGGTCGCGAGGTGAAAATCGTCGACCGCGATGACTATGTAACGTCCAGCCCGAATTTCGACAGGGGCGGAATCGGAGGGCGATTTTTCGGCCGGTCTCTTCTCGACCGCCAGCCACCTTGCGGGTTGCGCAGCCGTGCCGATGGCGAAATGCGTAATCTCTTGCTTCTTTCCGTCATCGAACAGCTCGAAATCCGCGCGCTTCAAATCGCGCGCGAGCTGGCCCTTTTTGTCCGTGACGACGGCGTCGATCTGAACCAACTCGGTCTCGATGCGTAACAGCGGCTCGTCCTGTTTCTTCTGCTCCCCCTTGTCTTTTTGATCGCTGGCCGGGGCTGGAATCTGAATCTTCCACTGGTTGTCGTCCTGTTTCTTTGCGCCTGCTTGCTCCTGCGAATGGGCCGTATAAAATTCCGCCGGAGCCGGACAGACCAGGGCCAGGGTTCCAAAAAACGCGAGGGCGGCCGCGCATAAGGCGAATCGGGTGCTAAAATGTCGGCGCAGTCGGAGAGTCATATGGAGTTCTCCTGCTGATAAATCTACATCGCTTTACATTCTTAACAGAATCGGGCCAGGCGATGGTCATTTGAATCCTTCAGGGTGGTCTTCGGCAAGTGCTACGGGGGCTTTTTCGGAACTTTTTACAAGCTGCGAGGGTAATCTTATTTGTATGCGACAGCAGTCATAAACCCAATAAGTATCGATCGATGAAGGAGAAAAGGTTACGATGAAAGCTACTTATCAAATCACCGCCAAACAAATTATCGCGCTCGCGCTCGTCACGGCAGTCTTCGCCGCGAGCGGGGTGTTAATTTATGACCGATTCGGTTCCGCCTTGCTCGGACGGTGGGCGGGGGCGAAGTCCGGAAAAGCGGCCGAAGAAACTCAGATTCGCGCGTTGACTGACCCATCGGTCGCGTCCGATGAGAATAACAACCGCGAAGTTTATAACGCGGTAAGCCCGGGCGTCGTCAATATAACTTCCACCGTCTACGTGCAGGACTTTTTCAACGTGGTTCCCCAACAAGGCTCCGGCTCCGGCTCGATTCTGGATAAAGAAGGCCGCATCCTTACCAACTTCCATGTGATACAGGAGGCCAGGGAGCTTGATGTCACACTTGCGAACGGCAAGAAATATGAGGCGAAGCCTCTTGGTGGCGACCCGGACAATGATCTGGCAGTGATCAAGATCGATGCGCCGGCTGCAGAGTTGACTCCTGTTCAACTCGGCAATTCCGACGAACTGTTTGTCGGGCAGAAGGTTCTGGCGATCGGAAACCCGTTCGGATTCGACCGAACGCTGACCAAGGGCATCATTTCCGGACTCGCCAGGCCGTTGAAGTCAGAAATCACGGGCAGACTGATCGAGGGCGCGATTCAGACCGACGCCGCGATCAATCATGGCAATTCGGGCGGCCCGCTGCTCGATTCGCGCGGACGACTGATCGGCATCAATACAATGATCATCAGCCCTTCGGGCGGCTCGGTCGGCATCGGTTTCGCCGTGCCGGCCAAAACGGCGAAGAAGGTTATCGAAGACATCAGGGCATATGGCCGTGTGCGTAAGCCACGAATGGGCATCGTTGAAATGGTTCCACTAAGCAGATTCGGGCCGCGGCTGATCCAGGCTCTCAGTTTGCCGGTAAGCGAGGGATTGATGGTGCTCAGAGTCGTTCCCGGGTCGGGGGCCGATAAGGCCGGAATGCGAAACGCTGAAGTGGTTGAGACTGCTAGCGGCGGGTATACCATTTCTCGGGCTGACGTTATCACCAAGGTTGACGGACAGGTGATTGCCCAGCAGGACGACCTGGACCGTGCGCTCAATAGCAAAAACGTTGGCGACCGAGTGCAAGTCGAAATCGTGCGAAACGGGCGGCGCATGACGCTGGACATCCAACTGGCGGAATTGCCGCAAAGTGGTAGACAGAGGACCTGAGACTCTTCAAAACCAATTTGCGATGGCGTCGCCGGTTGAGCCTGAAGATCGGCACAAACGCCATCTCGCGGCGCGCGCGTCAGAATCGATAGACGACTCCGACGCGCGCGCTGGGAAAGTTGATTCGCGTCGGGGGGAAAAGATTCTGTTCCCGTCGCCGATTCAGCGGTCTGTGGCTTAATACATCACGTCAGGGAAGCTCGGTTCCAAGAGTCGCCGCCTTGTTGTAAAGCGCCTCCGCGCGCCTACGCTTCTCATCCGGCAGCATGGGTATCCCTTTGAAGCGGATCTCCAGCATCCGCATCTCCTGGTCCTCAGATAACTGTTCAGTCTTCGATTTCTCCATGAGCTTTTGATAAAGCTGCTGAAGCGATTCATGCAGTCCCCGCACCGCTTCAAGCGTCAGACTCGTCAATTCCCCTTGTTCTGATTGCGGAAGTTTGCTCACCCCCTTCTCTAGACACTGTTTTGCAAAACGCCATGCTTTTTCCGTCTCCCTGTCGCCACGCTTATAAATTACCGTGGCCATCGCCTGGACAGCCTCCTCCGACAAGACGGGAAAATCATCGCGCAGCATCTTGCGGATTGAACTTTCGTCCAGGTCATACATTTGAAATTTGAACTCAAGGTTTAGGCGGACATTGACCGGTTGTCCATCCTTTATTGCCGGCTCAAAGCGAATCTTTACGGCCGCCTCAATCGCCTTTTCGGTCAAACCGTAAGGCAATCCATATACGACTTTGATGTCGGAAATGCTTCCGTTGGAGCCAAAGACGACGTTCAGCAATACCGTGCCGTGCGTGATATTGTCGCGGGCTTCTTCGGTGTATTTAGCTTTTTCCCTGTAGGTGATCTTCGGCCTTAGCGAAGATGTGCCCGCATGTACCGTCGAAGGCGGCGTCGGGGCAGGCTTTTTGTCCTTGGGATCCTCAGATTGCGCCATTGAGGTCGCAATTGGATGCGGCGCGAAGACAAACAAGGCGATCAGCGCGGCTGCGCAAACTTGCCGGCCAATCTGGAATGATCTCTGTTTTATTGATATGGGTGTTCGCATGGGTTTACCTCAAAGTGGAGATGACTGATTTACGCGCCGGGTCGGTAACCGGGAATGCGCCGGCGCGCGCCAACAGTTCAACCAACTTCTCGCCATCGTTATCACGGGCGTATTGAGCTTCGTCATCTGTTATTCCAACAAGATCAATTAGCTCACTCGTACCAATCCGAACATTCAGTGGATTCCATATACGCGCCCTTTCACAGTCGATCACCTCTCGCAGCGCGCCACATCACATCCATTGGCGCCTCCAACCCGGTCCACAACCGGAACTGCTCCGCCGCCTGCCCGACCAGCATCGCCAGGCCTCCCAGCGTCCGGCAGCCGGCCCGCTTCGCGTCGCCGAGCAGCGCGGTCTCTTCGGGCGTGTAAATCAGATCGTAAACCAGCTTCACTCCTTCTAGCGATTCGGCTTTGATCAGGCTCAGGCCTTCGCTCGGGCCGCTCATCCCGACCGGCGAGCAATTGATGACGACTTCCGCCTCGCCCTTGAACGATTCGAGCGCCGCGATTTGCGTATTGAATTCATCGGCGAGCGGTTGGGCCTTCTTCAATTCGCGGGCGTAGATCGTCACTTCGGCGCCGCGCCGGCTCAAGCCGTGACAGATCGCCCGCGCCGAGCCGCCCGCGCCGATCACGGCTACGCGCGCGCCGCGCACGTCTATCATTTCGTCCAGCGGCTTCATCGCGCCGGCGACGTCGGTGTTGTAGCCGCGCAGTTCGTCGCCCTCGACCACGACCGTGTTGACCGCGCCAACACTGCGGGCCGTTGCGTCGACGAAATCGAGATATGGAATGACGGCGAGCTTGTGCGGGATCGTCACACTCAATCCGCGCAGGTTCCAGCCCGACTTTCTGGTCTTCGGATGAACGAAGTCGCAGAGGAACGAGCCTACGTTATCGACCTCGAACGGCAGATAGACTCCGTCGAGGTTCAAAGCCTTGAGCGCCGGGTTGTGCATCAGTGGCGAGCGCGAATGGCCCACGGGATTGCCGATGACTCCGAAAATTTCGCTCTCGCGCGAGAGTTGTTTGACCCGGTAAAGGTCGCGCAGTTCGGCGACGGTCGGTTGCCCGGCGGCGCTCTCAGCCCCGCGACGGAGCGAGCCGAAAGTGAGGATAGCGCCGCGCGCGGGCGCCAGGACTCGCGTCATCAGCCCCGGCAAGCCCATCGCCAGCGCGATCACAGGCTTCTTGCCCCTTGAGTGTTCGATCAATTCGAAGACGCGCAGACAATCGCCGATGCGGTTCGCTTGCGTGGCGATTTTGACAACGGCGGCGGGCGTGCCGGCCATCAGTTCATAACGCGCGATCAGGTCATGCGGAGTCTCCGCAAAATCGTGCCACGAACAGATGATCTTCTCCCACGGCGCGGGCGGACTCTCGTTGGCGAAGCTCTCGACCAGGTCGAATTCGAAATCGGCGTAGGCGATTGATTTAACGATCTCCGGCGGCAACCCGCGCCAGAAATCGCGGCGGTCTTGCAAACTCAAATCGCGTTTGCCGCCCTGTTCGCGCGGGCGGAAAGTGAAGATCAATGGCTTGCTGACGCGCGCGATGCGGGAAGCCAACTCAACGATCAATTGCGGCAGAGATTCGGCTGGCAAGTAGTCGAAGCGGAGTTCAATGGCGTCAGCGATCTGCTCGGCTTCATGAATCGAGGCAAGAAAAGCGGCGACGTGTGTTTCGGTGATAGGCGCGCAAATGAAAGAGTAGGTGGAAGGTAGATTCATCACTCGATAAGGGTCGTCAAAAATTCACTGCCTTGCCAAGCTTCTCAGAAAAGTGTAGGGCAAACTGGCAGTTTGCACTGTTTTCCCAAAAGACCGCATCGGAGTAGCCAAGGCAAACTACCAGTTTGCCCTACCCTCGCGCCGCGATTTTCAGTCTTTCACAGAAGACTGCAAAATCGCCTTCTTGACACTACTCAGACCGGCTCGGTAAACTTTCTCACGTACGCTGAAATGTGTAAACCTTCGGGGGTGCATTGGTTTCGATGGGAGACCTGAGGCGACGGATGCATACCGGGAAGCTTGTAACCCGTAAACTGCAGGCAAACTTTAATTGCGAACACTGAACTCGCAATGGCTGCCTAGTTTAAACGCTAGTGGCACAGCCCGTTCGCTCGCGCCTCGCCTATGGGCGCGATGTCGAGCGTCGACTTTATAGGCTGGCTCTCAGGCGCAGGTCAGAGTCTGAGGGTGAGATAAATCTGGCATAGTTTCGGCGCGGTTCTTCGCCGCTTCTGCTACCGCGCCGGAATGAAAATTCAAGCGAAGCGGCTAAGTATGTAGATTCCTTCGATGACGGCTGCCAGACACCGGTTCAATTCCGGTCACCTCCATTAATCAAGCAGACGTGTATGCTTGCGCTCCAAAATGAGTTCTCTCCCGATCGGCATTTTCGATTCCGGCGTTGGTGGGCTGACGGTTCTGCGCGCGGTGCGGAAACGGTTGCCCCACGAAAACGTGATCTACCTCGGCGATACGGCGCGCGTGCCTTACGGGATGAAATCCCGCAGGACAATTGAGCGATACGCGGTCGAAGACGCGGGCTTTCTGGCGCGCAAGGGCGTGAAGATGCTGGTCGTCGCCTGCAATACGATCTCGGCGATGGCGCGCGAGCGCCTGAGGGCCGAGTTCGATTTGCCGCTGCTGAGCGTGCTAGGGCCGGGGGCGAGGATGGCCACGCGCGTGACGCGAAACGGGCGGATCGGCGTGATCGCCACTGAAGCCACGGTCGAAAGCGGGGCTTACGAGCGCGCCATTCGCGAAGCCAGCCTTGACCGGGAAGTTGAAATTTTCTCGCGCGCCTGTCCGCTGTTCGTGCCGCTAGTCGAAGAGGGGGAGACCGATTCTCAGATCGCCCACCTGGTCGCCGAGCAATATCTCGCCCCGTTCCGCAAGGAAGGGATTGACACTCTGGTGCTCGGATGCACGCATTATCCTTTGCTTAAATCAGTGATCAAGTCCACAATCGGGGCGACAGACGGAGGTAGCGTCACGCTGGTCGATTCCGCCGAAGCCACTGCGGAAGAGACTGCGCAATTGCTGGAAAGACACGGACTATTAAATGATCCTTTGATGCCAACGGCGGAATCGACGAACGCGGGGGTATGCCGATTTTACGTAACAGACGCGGCGGGCAGGTTCCACCGGATCGCGGAAAGGATTTTGGAAGAGCCTCTCGACCATCTTGAGGCGGTGGAAGTGTGGGGAAATGACAAACTCAAACCAGAATGACTCGCGCAAGGACGGACGCCAGAGGCTTGATTTACGCCCCGTGCGAATAATGACCGGATACACGAAACATGCCGAAGGGGCGGCGCTGATTGAGATGGGCGAAACGCGCGTATTATGCACGGCCACGGTCGAAGAGAAAGTGCCGTCGTTCTTGAAAAACAAGGGCGTGGGATGGGTCACGGCGGAATACGCGATGCTGCCGCGCGCGACCGAAAACCGCATGCCGAGAGAAACAGGCCGTGGCGGCCCTTCGGGGCGCACGCACGAAATCCAACGCCTGATCGGGCGCAGCTTGCGCTCGATCGTAGACATGGCCGCCCTCGGCGAACGCTCCGTGACCATCGATTGCGACGTGATCCAGGCCGACGGCGGGACGCGCACAGCCTCGATCACCGGCGGCTTCGTCGCGCTCGCGCTGGCCTTGAACAGATTCATGGAGGCGGGAAGGATCGCGCGCCCACCGCTGCGCGATTACGTCGCGGCGGTCAGCGTGGGTGTGGTCGGAGAGCTTGTTCTGCTCGATCTCGATTACGGCGAAGATTCGGCGGCCGAAGTCGATATGAACGTCGTGAGGACCGGCGACGGGCGATTCGTCGAGATTCAGGGCACCGCAGAGACCGAGCCTTTCGACCGCGGGATGATGGACCTGATGATCGAGGCGGCCTCTATCGGCGTCGATCGTCTGGTTGCAATCCAGCGCGAACTCATCGTTCAGACCCTGGACGGAAAAGAATTCCGCGCGATGACCGATCCCTCATCGCGCACAAAAATCAATTGGAAGGAAAGCGCATCGTGACAGGCCTGAATCGTTTTTGCTTGCTGTTGTTTTTGTCTGCGTCTTTGGGCGCCATCTGCGCCTTCGCCCAGAGCGAGGCCTTTGAGGACCCGGAAGGCAAATATGCCCTGAACCTGCCCGCCGGCTGGCTGGGAGTGGTCAGCACCGACGGACTCGGCCGCAACGAGGTAAACATCGTCTACAAAGTGCGCGAAAACGGCGCGCTCAAGATCAGAGTCGCCGAAGTCGCCCCCGACACCGAGCCGATGACTTACGCCGCCCAGGACGAACAGGGGCGCGTTCGATTCGCGCCCAGTTACGACAAAATCTCTATAGAAAAATTCCTGCTCGGCGGGACCAGGACCGGCGCGCTGCTCTCTTACGATTACAAGAACGCGGCGGGGCAGCCCTTCACCGGACGCGTCTATTATGTGCGCGCGGACGAGAAAACGATCTATGTGCTGCAATTCACCGGCAGGCGCAACATCCTGGGCACGCTGCGCAGCCACACCGACTTGATCGCGCGTTCGCTTAAATTGAAATGAGGGCTTCTCACGTCGCCGGCGCAGTATTAAAGTTCCAAATCGTCCAGGATCAGCACGCGCAATTCTGTCACTCGGCGCAACCCCGCGTCGTTTGTTAGAAACGCTTCGCAACCGGCTTCGAGCGCGGTGGCGATTTGCAGCGCATCCGGTGTGCGTAAGCGATATTGAGCGCGCAATTCCGCCCCGAGCTCAGCGATGGTGGCGGAGACGGCCAGCGTGCTGAAGTTCCGGCTTCGCAGCAATAGGTCGCGATACTCCCGCTGTAATAACATTTGCTGCCGAATGATCGGCTGCACGAGGACTTCGCTGAGAGTGATGACTGATGTGGCGCCGAGCGGCGCGCCGTTGCTGACGCGTTGAAAGATTTCCATGACCAGCGCGTCGTATTGCGGATTAGCTTCCACAAAGTAGATGATTGGCGATGTATCGAGGCCCAGCCGCGTAACGCCCATCAAAGCGTCGTCAAGTTTGATCATGGCCGATGATCCCACTCTTCGCGCAAACGGTTGACATAATCCTGTGCGTCAACGCCTTCCCAAATCTCCTTGCCCAGTCCATGCAATTCCATCAAACTCCGCAGCGGCGGTTGCGGCGCTACTTCTTCCTTTGTCAGCCCTTGCGCCAGCATCGCAATCAGCTTCAGCCGATCTTCAGACGGGAGCGGCGCCAGTTGTCGCTCGTAGAGTTCTTCCAAGTTGATGACCATCTTCAATAACCTCCACTGCGATTCTACCATTGCGCCCGGCGCCAAACGAGTCGTTACACCCCGCCCTTGAACGCCTTGTCGAGAATGGATGGCAGCAGCGCGCCGAGTTCGGCGGCAGTCTCGGCTTGCAGCCGTTTTAGCTTGTCCACTTTGTATTGTAAGTCGGCGACAAATGTCAGCTTCAGTAATCATCACAATATACACAATGTCTTTGTGTCTCTGCGAAGTAGGCAACTTGGCGCCGACAGCATAAAACAGCGACGGCGTTGACTCAATATGTTTGAAATCGAAGAGAGCGAAGAGTTGTTGGCTGCCGGCGCCGAGGTCATGCGCGCCGAGGAATTCATCGAGCGGAGGCGATCAGCTTGATTGAACGCCGATTTCCCCGTGGAAGCGTGGAAACCGGCGTTCAAGGTTTCTTTTCATTTAGTTATGTAGTTTCTGTGAACCCACTTGCCATTGCGGCTACTGTCACGAGTTTCAAAAAACAGGTTTTTCCCGGTTTCAGATTTGACTACACTCGTTCGCGCCGTCACTTTCTTTGTTTCGGCCTTGCCGGTGTGAGATTCGCGCAGAAAAGCCTTTATGGCGATCACGTCCACCGGCCGCGACTTCTCCTCGGCTTTCAATTCGGCGATGGCTTCAATCGCGCTCGCTTCGAGCATCTTCGGCCACAGCTTCGCAAACAGCGCATTCGATGAATAGACGTCGGCGCTGTTGATCTGGCCGTTGATCGCAAAGACGAATCCAACCACGTCCCGCTTTCCGTTGATGATCGAAGAGAGATTCTTGATGTAATCGTTGGCCGTGTCTTTCACCAGCTTGTTTTCAAGCGTCAGTTGCAGGCTGGAGGGTGAGGCGCGGGATGCAAGCCCTGATTGCTCAGCCAATGTGAGTCCGGCGGCAGGAGCATATAAGGTCGCATTCTCACGCCCGTTCGCCGAACTTGTCGGCAGTGATTCCAGCGCCTGAGGCGCGACGAATGTGCCAGGGCCACGACCGCTTGCCGATCCTGCGCCGCGCCTGGCTCTTGCAGGCGCCGGCGGCGCAGATGGAGTGACGGTCATATTCATCGCCAGCTTCTCCTGAGTCTTGCTGACGTTCGCCCACACGTCGCCCTGCGACTTCCTGGCCTTGGCTGCGATCTTCAAATCCTTTGACGCAAGCCCATTTTCCGACACGCTGAAAGCCGTCACGGCTTCATTGCCGCGACGACTCCACCTGCCCTGCTCGACGCAAAACGCGTCAATCGGGATCCTGCCCGATTTCGGCGGGACGATCAGGTCGAGCGCGAGGACGCGATCCTGTTGGCCGCCTTTGACGATGTCGCCGGCCTGAACAAAGACATCCTGGCTAGACCTGTTCTGGATGGTCAATCTATTCACGTCGCCGGTTTCGCGCACGATGACCAGCTTACGCTTCATCGCCTCCTGCAAAGTCAGCGGGGCTCGGCTTTGAGATTGTCCCGCGTCGTGCAACAGAAAGATCGTCAGGTTCTTATGCGTGTACGGCCCGCTCACGGCGTGGTCGGCCACAGGCGGTGTCTGTGATTGTTCACGTTGCCCTTGCGCCGTCATCGCTACGACAAGCGCGGTACAGAATGCGATCAAAAATAATCCGGCGGTGAAAGTTCGTCTCTTCATTTTTGCCTCCTTAATTTGAGACGTGAATTTCAAGGGAGCGAGTTTGCAGTTTCGTCTTCAGGCGTCTTTGTTAACTACGCCAACCGCCTGAAGGCGGAACTACAAACCTACTTCGCCATGTAGTTCCGATGGAGCCACGTAGTAACGACTTTAGTCCTTACTACGTGGCGCGCTTTCATTCTTCCAGGGCGTTGCAACGCGACCTGAAGGCTCAACCACGAGGGAACCGAAGAGGATCAAGGATCGAGTCCCCCGTTCGATCTTCCATCCTCGATCTTCTTTATTTGACTATGAACCGCGATGGAGCGAGCGCCACTCGCGCCTCTGGGTTGTAGTAGTCGTATAGCGCAGACGGCGCCGTCTGCGCCTTGACGCCGTAGCGTGGCTTGAATTTGAACGAGAACTTCAGGCCACCCGCTTGCGGCCACAGATAAGCAATCACGCGGTCGGGCAGGACATCGTAATGGCTCAACCCCCAATCCGATTCCCGCGCCGCCCGTTCGAGCGATTCGCGGTCGACGTCGGCGCCCGGCGGCAGCCCGATCTCCGCGAGCATCATTCCGTAACCCTGATGCCCGACGCGTTCAGCCGTAACCGCGCATACGATCGAGTCGCCGATCTTCGCTTCGGGCTTGTCGTAATTCACCGCCAGGCGCAGCGCGCTCGAATTGCGAAGCTTGAAGTTTTCGCGCCGCCCCGCAGCGCCCTGCTCCCAAGGCTCGTAATGCGTTTCGACAACCTGCGCCGACGCCCGGGTCGCATCGCCCGAGCGTCGGATTTCAACGCGGTTGTTACCCCGGCTGAGGAACGATGAAAGGTCGACCGTGATCGGATTGCTCAATTGCCCACCAGGAGCCATAGCGACCGAAGAGACGCGCTTTCCGTTGACGAGGATCTCGGCCCCGCCCGTCATCCCTGAAATTGCGGCCTCTCCTTCGTTCAGGCCGATGAGCGTATCGAGCACATTGATCGTCGCCTGAGTCGAGAGCCATACGCCGTAGCGATCCTTATTGCGCAGCAAAAAGAGCAGCCCGCGATTGACTAACGAATCCGCTTTATCCCGCTCTCCCGCTCTACCGACCTCAGCCGCGACCGCCCGTTTCAGGGCGTTGACCGATAGGGCCGTCGTTTCGATTCTTCCCGCAAGTCCCCAACCATGAAACGGTGTATTTGACTCCAGGTTCCAGTAACTTGTTCCGGCCTCTTCACGGGCCAATGTTCGCAGTTTTGCGACGGCTTTCTCCGCGCCCCTCTTTTCGCCTGCATCCATTGCGGCGAGCGCGTAGGAGGCGATCAGATAAGGCTCGTCGATTTCTTCGATCCGCTTTGCCAAGTAATCGAGAGAACGGCTCAGCGCGGCGGCGAAATCTTTGTCGGCCTTCGCCTCTTTGCTCTTCTCCATCGCCAACACTCGGGCGATGAAGGCTGTGTTGAGCGCCGAGCGCTTCGCGTCTTCCTTTTCGTTCCAGTAACGCGGGGCCCAGCGCCCGTCGCGCTCCTGGCTGCCGAGAAGGAATTTGCGCGCGCCGGCGACCACGTCTTCGTCAACGCCGATGAAATCGGAGGCGTCGTTCAGGAAGCGCAGCGCGTAAGCCGTCAACGCCAGGTCAGCCTCGCCGCGCCCCCAATAACTGAAGCCGCCGTTTTCGGCGCGATAGCCGAGCAACCGTTCGTAGCCTGCCTGCGCGTAGCGCCGCGCCTTCTCGGCGATCTTTTGCATCTGGGCCGAGAGCTTTTCGCTCTGAGGTTCGAGGTAGCGCAAAATCATCACGTTCGGATAAGTCGAAGAGATGGTCTGTTCGGCGCAGCCGTAAGGCCGCTGCAAAATGCCCTCGATTCCTTCCAGCGCGTGAGCCATCAGGTTCGGATAAATCTTCAGGTCGGCGCGGACCGAGTCTTTGATCGCGTCCATCGGGACGATGACGTCGAGCGATCCGCTTTCGCCGAAGATTCCGCTCGCGGTCTGCGCAACCTCTTCGCCGTCGGGATGAACGCTGACCGGCTTTTCAACGGCGTCGCTCGCATCGGAGCCGAAGGCCGTCACGCGCTGCTTGCCGTCCTTGACCGAAGCGACCGCGCGGAAGTCGAAGACCACCTGACCGGCGTCTCCGGCTTTGACCTCGGCGCGTTTGCGCGCCGCGCCGAGCAGTTCGAACCAGCTTTCAGGCTTGAACTCGGCGTTGACGGTCTGCGATTTGTCCAGGTAGTTGCGCAAGACTACGGGCAGTGAAATCTCGTCGCCTTCAGTCAGGACTTTCGGCGGGTCGTGTTCGGCGAAGAAGGGTTGGAAGGCGCGGAACTCCTTTTCGGCGACCCCGATCTCGCCGTCAACCGTCGAACCGACGACCGACATCTTCCAGGTCGTGATGTTGTCGGCGAGCTTGAATTTCAAACGCGCGCGGCCCTGTCTGTCGGTTTCGATCTGAGGCTGCCAGAGCAGCGTTTCCGGGAAGTATTCGCGCAAACGCGGAGTGGCCATCTGCTGTGGCGCCGCGCCGGGTGTAATCGCGCCGGAACGGACAACTGTTGAAACCTCGGCGCTTTGAGTCATCATGCGCGGGACGTCGGCCATAACCGTGACGGTTTCAGTCACAGCGCCGGCCTCGAGCGTCACATCAACCTTGGTCAAATTCGACGAATAAACCGGCACGCCGGTGAAGACCGAAGATTTGAAGCCCGTCGCGACGAAGCGGACTTCGTAAATTCCCGGAGCAAGACCGCTCAGCAGATAAGCGCCGTCGCTATTGGTTCTTGCTGACCAGACCGATCCACTGTTGGCGTGTTTGGCCGTCACAGCCACGTTCGTGATGATTGCGCTGGTTGCGTCAATGACGGTTCCGGCAATTGCGCCTCCTTCGCCCGAGAAACTGACTATTTTCGGCTTCGTCTGACCGGCGATTTTTTCCGCGGCCTCTTTCGCCGACTCTTCGGCGACCAGTTGCGAGAAATTGGTCACGTCAAAATCGTCATACGTGGCCGCTTTGCCGTCCGCGCCTGGGCTGCGGATTGCGACGCTCGCGATCTGCTGAGTGACAGGGATGATCTCGGTCTTCGGCTTCGGCTTCTCGCCGTAACGCGCTTGATCGAATAGCGTCACGCGATCGGAGTATTGCGATGTTGTTTTGAAAGTCGCGTAGTAGCGGGCGCCCCAGCCGTCGCGCAGTTCATCGAGGTCGATGCCCGATTGTTTCAGGGCTTCGCGCAACTGAGCTTCGTTTTGCGGGATCGACTTCGTTTCTCTGAAATGCGCAGTAAGGGCGTGGTTGATTCGCGCTCTGATTTCGGCGGTGTATTCGATCAGGCAGGAGCTGAGAATGAAATCGTCCGATTTCCAGCTCTCCCGCTCGTCATCGAATCGCCCGTTCGGCCCGCCGCTTTTGACGCGGACCGAATAATTGTTCATCTCAACTCCGAATTCGAATCTATACGGATTGCCCCAACGGTCGCTGAGCGCGTCAATGTCGACGGCCTCGCGCGACAGCAATTCTCGCTTCAGCGTTTCGCGATCCCGGATGAAGCCGCCGGTTCGCGCATGGCGGTTTTCGACCGTTCGCGCGATGGCCGAGGCGATGTGAGTGAAGTATCGCCAGGATTTGCTGAACGCGCTGAAGTCATCGTCCGTGCCGAAGCGTTTGTCAGGCCCGGCGGAGATCAATTCGAATACGTCGTTGATCGTTTCGGTCGAGAATTTCGGGCGGTATGGCGTTCCCCAAGGATCAGTCAGGTCGCCAAGCTCGATTCCGGCAAGTAGCATCTGACGACGCCAGGTTGACTCGTCAACCGGATAGACCGATTTCAACGCGTAGTGTGAAAAGAGCGCGGCCTCGACGGGCTTGAGCCTGGCCGAGATCGCGTTTTTGAAGACCTCTTCCGCGTCGGTCTCGAACTCGTCGCCGCCGAAGAATTTCGGGCGGTAATATCGGTAATCACCTTGATTGAGCAATATCTCCGCGACCAGTTCCAGCCCTTCGGGCAAAGGCTTTGAGAGATCAATCCGATCGAGATCGCGTCGCGTAACGCCGGCGAGGCCATTGTCCACGCCGAGCAGACTGCGGAAACAATCGTAAAAGCCGAAGCCTCGCCTATTGAACTCCTGATCGGTTCGCGCGCGCTCCTCGATGGCCTTGTCGAAGATCACAGCCCCCAGAGCGCTTTCAACTGAGCGGCCTTGCGGGGTAAGAACACGCAGGTCGGCGCGAGCCTCGGCGCCGGGCCGGTACGTAGCCCGGTCGAATTTCACGTCCAGCGTCAGCTCACGGTCGCGCGGATAGAGAACCCTGGCGATGGCGCCCGAGCTGTATCCTTCGTTACCGTCACTGAAAGCCGGATATGCGTCGATCATCAACTCGTCGCTGAATTCCCGATTGAATGGGAAGGCGATATCCGCGTGGCCCTCTTTCAATTGAACCTCGCGCGTAGCCAGCAGCCGGGCGCCGCGCATCAGATCGACTATCCAAGTCGCGTGCGGCGAATTGGAAATCAGCCGGGCTTTGATCGGCTCGCCCGCGCGATAGAGCGTCTTGTCGGTCTCGACGCGCATTGCGGGCGAGGAGCGTTTCCAGTATTCGTGAACATTGCTCCCCGACCTGCCCTGACCATCACGCGCGATGAGCTTTAAACTCAGAGTTTGGTTTTCTTCGGTTTTGCCGACATCGAGTGAAGCGACTTTGGCGACGCCGTAGCGATTGGTTTTGACAGTCGTCAGAAACTGTTCGACATTTCCATTCCTGGCCTTCGACTCATAATCATCTTCGGCGCCGAAGGTCTGATTGACCCTCACTTCGCACTCGGCCGGGAAGCCGTCAGCGTAAAACGTCGAGATATAAAATTGGAGCGGCAGGCCCTCGCTGACTCTGCCGCGCTCAATCAAATAAATATGAATCTGCTCTTCGGTGACGCGCAGGTCGAAGCGCCGCTGTTCGGTCCGGCCCGTGGTCAGATCGGTTAGGTAGGCGGCGTAGCGCAGATCGCGGAAGCGCGAATACGAGTCCGACTTGAAGTCTTCGTGTTCTTCCGCGAGATCGATGCGGGCGACGAAGCGCCCGTCATCGTCGAGCGCGCCTTCGTACTTCTCGCCCTCCTCGATCTCCCATTTCTGCTCGCTGTAATTCCAGCGTCGTTCGGTCTCGCGCACGACGCGGACGCGGCCACGGTTGACCGGCTGGCCGAAAAGATAATCGGCGCTCACCACGACCTCGGCGTTCTGTCCGGGCAGGTAATAGCCGCGATCGGGTTTGACGTTGACGACGAAATTGGGCAGGTCGTAGCGGCTGATTCTGATACCACTTAATCCCCATGCCCTGCGCGGGCTTTCTTCGCCGATGTGCGCCTCGATGTTGTATTCGCCCAATCGCGCGTCGTCCGGAATCCGCCAATCTACACTGGCGACGCCGAACCGCGAAGCTTTGAAATCGGCGCGGAAGACGGTTGTCGACTCTATGTCGCAAATCTTCAGCTTGCCGTCAACGTTCGCCCACGCCTTCCGGTCTCTATCCAGAGCGAGAACGCGGACGCGCAGCGTCTGCCCGGGCTGATAAAGCGGCTTGTCCGTGCTGACCAGGATCTGGTTCGGGTAGATTGGGCTGACCTCTTCTTTTGCTTCCTGTAAAAAGCCGTCGCGCCGCGCGACGACTTTGATCTCGACGTCATCGGCTTTGAGGGGGCCGGGCAGTTTGAATTCCAGCAACGCCTCGCCGACGGAATTGGTCACGCCCGACGATTTCAAATCGCGCTTATCGTCGCCTTCTTCGTAAGCCATCCCGGCTTCCACATTCACGCCGGGGACAGGCTTCCCGGTCAGCGGATGCGCCGTGCGCGCGCGAATTGTGTACTTCGGCTCTTTTCCCGCTTCCTCCGGCGCCGAGACCAGCAACCAGAAAATGTCGGGCGTGATCTCGGACAGCGAGATGAGACCGGAGACTGATTCAATCTCTTTGCCCGAAGAATCAATCGCGGCGATTTCGTAACGGAGCCTGTGCCAGAGCAGCCCTCTGACGTCGTAATCGCCCGCGCCGGTTTTGACCATCGGGACGGTGGAGACACTGGAACCTGACGGAACCGAAGCCTCGATCATCGCCGTCGCGCGAACCGCCTCGCGCGGGTCGATCAGTTCCAGCTTGATTCTCGCGGTCAACGCCGAGGCGCTGGAATTTTCAACCGCGAGCGAGATGACCGCCCCTTCTTTCTTTAATGAGAACTTCATGGCCGATTCATTGACGCGCAGGATGGCGCTGCCGGCCGAAAATCTGGCGGCGAAGATCGAAGCCGAAAAAAGACACACCAATATCGTGCCGATCAAACGATAGCGCATAACGACTACCTCATGTTTTCCGTGGGTGAGGTTATCCCAGCATCAGCCCGAGGCCGCCGAAGCGATGGGCCGCGCCGCCGCGCGTTTGATAATGAGTGTCTGTGATCAATGGCGGCCTGCTCGTGAGTAGAACGTGGAGTGTCGACCGGCTTGCAGAAAAAGCTGGCGAATTGTTTTTACGGCTCCGGCTTGATTGCCATCATACGCGTGATTACGATGTGATTACCATGAGAGCTAAGATCATCAAAATTGGCAATTCGCAAGGAATTCGTATTCCAAAGCTTTTTTTGGAACAGACCAAGCTTGGCGATGAGGTGGAACTGGAAGCGCAAGGCAACCAGATCATCATTCGCCCGACCACCTCCCCACGGCAAGGATGGGACGAGGCGTTTCAAGCAATGGCGGGGCGTGGAGACGATCGGTCGCTCAATGATGATTTCTTCGGCCAAATCCGCTCGGATCGAGATGAATGGGAATGGTAGTCAAAAGACCAGAGGGCTAAATCATCACGAAGATTTATCGGCGGAAACGACAGAGTAGCGAAATTGATCCAATCAATTACGGAAGGACAATAGTAAAATATTTCATCAATTTCGGCGCCATTGGATATAGCGTCAACCTCTGCTTTTTTCGCTCGTATTCACCAATGTAATGATCGCTCCAGTCGGCAATAGAAATACTCGAAGGTTTGTCTATAAATTCGGTTTTATAGTCAGCATACCTCTCATCCGAGAAGAAACTGGCGCTCCATTCCTTCCCCAAGTGGGGATAACAGGCCGTTATCTTCTCCTGCAAGGAAAGCAAAACTGATCCGGCCTTTCGCTTAGTTGATATTTGATCCGGCCTTATCCGCACAAAAACCCTCTTCGACCTGTCATCGACGCGGACTATTTGCGCAGATTTTACTTTCGAGCATTTTTCCTCCGCTTGACTTTCACTAAGCCCCTGGACGGGCGCCAGCAGAAGCATAAGCGCAATAGCTTTCATATTTATTCCAAGATTCAACATTGCGCCTCCTATCTTGCGCGGGCCATCGGCCCCTCAGCGCCCTTCGGGGCGCCGCTGCCGCCGCGTCGCGTCAGCGTGATTTCAGCCAGGATCGCCAGGGCGATCTCTTCAGGCGTTACCGCGCCGATGTCCAGCCCGATCGGCGAATGGACACGGCGCAGATGTTCGGCCCCCACGCCTTCGCGCCGCATGTGTTCGCGGATCGTGGTCGCGCGGCGACGGCTGCCGATCATTCCGATGTAGCGGGCAGGTTTCTCTATAACTTCGCGCAAACAGATCTCGTCGTGTCTGTGGCCGCGCGTGACGATCACCACGTGCGAAGCCTGTGTGATCTTCAGCGCCCGCAGGGCTTCGGTAAAATCGCCGGTGATCAGGCGAACGCCGGGATCGGGAAATTTCTCGAGCGATGAGAACTCGGGCCTGTCGTCGATCACGGTGATTTTAAAATTGAGCAGCGCGGCGGCCTTTGCGACGGCCTGCCCCACGTGGCCTCCGCCGCAGATGATCAATTCCAGCGGGGGGCGCGAGATTTCAAAAAGCAGTCGCGCGTCGTCCGTTCGCCTCTGGGCATCATCGGCCCCGCGCTCGCCCGCAGGTGATGCGACCAATCCACTCAATCCATTCAGATGAGCGACGGCTATTTCCTGCCGCTCGTCATTCATCAGCGCGACGGCGTGGCGCGCGGCGACATCGTCGAGCGCCCGATCTCCGAGCGAGCCTCCGGCGGTCGCGCCGCCATCTTTGACCAATAGCCGGGCGACATGTGTCGTGGGCCACCCGTCAGTTTCCATCAGGGAAACGACGCACATGGCCTCGCCGTCGGCGAGCGCCTGTTTCAACGCGGATGATATTTCAGTTGCGGATAGCATAGCGGTTAGTGGTTGGTGGTTGGTGGTTGGCGCCTGGTGGATTTTGAATGACCAGGCG
>DATCXQ010000802.1:0-6101 GCA_036565725.1 Blastocatellia bacterium | reverse complement strand
ATGTCGGCCGGCCTTCGCGACTTTATTTTGCTCGGCGGCTGAGCGAGAAATTGGGCGGCGCGAAGATTTATCTGAAGCGCGAAGACCTCAATCACACCGGCGCTCACAAGATCAACAACTGCCTTGGGCAAGGCCTCCTCGCAGTGCGAATGGGAAAGAAACGGATCATCGCCGAAACCGGCGCCGGCCAGCACGGCGTCGCGACGGCGACGGTGTGCGCGCGACTCGGGCTCGAATGCGATGTGTACATGGGCGAGGAAGATATTCGAAGGCAGGAATTAAATGTCTTTCGAAGGAAATTGCTTGGAGCGAAAGTTGTTCCGGTGTCATCCGGAAGCAAGACGCTGAAAGACGCCATCAACGAGGCGCTGCGCGATTGGGTAACAAACGTCGCCGACACGCATTACCTGATGGGCTCTGTTTTAGGGCCGCACCCTTACCCGATGATGGTGCGCGATTTTCAGAGCGTCATCGGGCGCGAGGCGCGCGAGCAGATGTTGGAGCGCTGCGGGCGATTGCCCGACTACCTGGTCGCCTGCGTCGGCGGCGGCAGCAACGCGATGGGGTTGTTCCACGCTTTCTTGAATGACGCCGGCGTCAAGATGATCGGCGTCGAGGCCGGCGGCCGCGGCTTCGCGCTCGGCGAACACGCGGCTAGATTTCTGGAGGAGGGCGGCGGGCGCGTCGGCGTGCTGCAAGGCACGCGCAGTTACGTCTTGCAGGACGACCGCGGCCAGGTATCACTCACGCATTCGGTCTCGGCCGGCCTCGATTACGCCAGCGTCGGCCCCGAACATGCCCACCTGCACGACAGCGGGCGCGCCGAATATGTTTCGGCCGACGACGGCGAGGCGCTCGAGGCGTTTCAGTTGCTGGCAAAGACGGAAGGGATCATCCCCGCGCTCGAATCGTCGCATGCCGTCGCGCACGTGATGAAGCTCGCGCCGCGATTGTCGAAAGACGATATCGTTCTGATCAATCTTTCGGGGCGCGGCGATAAGGACGTAAACACAGTCGCCGAGCAATTGAGCGGAAAGGTGTAGTCGAATAGACCGCGGATGGCGCGGATCATTGCGGATCAAGGCGGATTGAAACCTGGGGGATTATCCGCGAGAATCAGACGCATCCGTGTCATCCGCGACCTATTTACACGACCAAACAAGGAGAATAAATGAATCGAAAAATTACCTTCTTGCGAAGCCTGTGCGTGGCGGCGCTCGCCTTGCCTTTGATCGCGCTCGGCCAGGAGTCGAAGCCGACGCCAAAGCCGAACCGCATCGTAATTGACCCGAACGGGTTGCCGAAGCCTTTCCAAACCGAATCCGTTCGCAATCCGCCGAAGGTGATTCAGCAGCCCGACGGCGCGAAACTCGAACTTCCGCAGGGCTTCGAACTGAGCGTCTTCAGCGAGGGCGATTACAAAGAGCCGCGCTGGATCATCGAAGGCCCGAACGGCGACCTGTTTCTGACCGATTCCCACCGAGAGGCTAACTCGATCTTCCTGCTGCGCGACGCGAACAAGGACGGGAAGATCGACAACGCGACCGAGCGATTCACATTCGCCACAGGATTGAAACGCCCGTTTGGGATGGCGATTCAGAAGGTCGGCGCCCAGACGTATTTTTACGTCGGCAACACAGATTCCATCGTCCGCTTCAAGTATCAAGCCGGCCAGACGAAGCTCGAAGGCGAGCCCGAGAAGCTCGTCGATCTGCCGCCGGGCGGCCATTGGACGCGCGACGTCCTGTTCAGCCGCGACGGCAAGAAAATGTACGTCTCGGTCGGGTCGCTGTCGAATGTCAACGAAGGCGAGCCGCCCATTCGCGCCGCCATCAATGAATACAGCCCCGACGGGACGGGCCACCGCATCTTCGCCGAAGGGATTCGCAATCCGGTCGGCCTGGCCTGGAATCCGGCGAACGGCGAGCTGTGGACGGCGGTTAATGAGCGTGACCTGTTGGGCGACGACCTCGTGCCGGAATACGCGACATCGGTCAAACCGGGAGGCTTTTACGGCTGGCCCGATTCTTTCATCGGCAAGACGCTTGACCCGCGCGTCAAGAACCCGCGAATGAACCTGGTCGAGCGGGTGATAGTCCCCGACGTGCTGATCGAGCCGCATTCAGCCGCGCTCGGCATCGAGTTTTACACGGGGAAGATGTTCCCGAAGGAGTACGTAGGCGACGCCTTCGTGGCGCTGCATGGCTCGTGGAACCGCTCGAAGCGAAGCGGATACAAAATCATCCGCATCCCCTTCGAGAAGGGCAAGCCGGAAGGGGGCTACGAAAACTTCCTCACCGGCTGGGTTCCCGATGAGTCGGGCCAGGATGTGTGGGGGCGGCCGGTCGGCGTTAGAATGATTCGCGACGGGTCGTTGCTGGTCGTAGACGACGGCGGAAAGAAAGTGTGGCGAGTAACGTATAAAGGAAAGAAGTGAGAATGGGAGAGTGAGGGAGCGGGAGAGTGGGAGAGCGAGGGAGCGAGAGAAAGAAAAAAATCCTTGCCTTCTCTCCCTCACTCCCGCTCTCTCCCTCTCCCGCTCTCCCGCTCCAAAAAATATGACCCGCATCTCCGCAAAATTTGAAGAATTGAGAAGAGAAGGCCGCAAAGCTTTCATCCCATACATCACCGCCGGCGATCCGGACCTGGCGACGACCGAAAGCCTGTTGATAGCGCTGGCTGACGCGGGCGCGGACGTGATCGAACTCGGCGTCCCGTTCTCTGACCCGATGGCCGACGGGCCGGTGATTCAACGGGCTTCGGAGCGCGCGTTGAAAAAAACGATCGGCGTCGCCGACATCCTGCCCGTCGTCGAGCGCGTCCGCGAGCGCAGCGACGTCCCGATCCTGCTTTTCACTTACTTCAACCCGCTGATGCAATTTCTCGCCGCCGACGTCGGCGAGGAGTTGAAGCGGGCGGGCGTCGACGGCGTGTTGGTGACAGATTTGATTCCCGAAGAGGCCGAAGATTTTGCCGCCGGCATGCGCCGCGCCGGTCTCGACACTGTCTTTCTCGTCGCGCCGACTTCGACCGACGAGCGGATCAAATTGATCGCCGGGCATTCCGCCGGATTTATTTATGTGGTCGCGCGAACCGGGGTGACTGGTATGCGCGAAAGCGATTCGGCCCAGGTCCGGAAGTTAGTAGAACGCGTTCGGCGGCATTCAAGCTTGCCGGTCGCGGTAGGCTTCGGCATATCGAAACCGGAGCACGTGCTTGACGTGTGGAGTTACGCGGACGGCGCGGTGGTCGGCTCGCGTCTGGTCCTTGAGATCGAGAACAATTTGGGCGACCCGCAATTGGTTGATAAAGTGGCGCGGTTGGCGCGAGAGTTGAAAGGAACAGCGCCGCGCGCGTAAGTAAACTCCGCTCTAGAATTGAGCAAAAAGAACCACGAGGAGCACGGGGGACACGGGGAAAAAAGTGGAAAGGGCTGTAAGGAAGAAAGATTCAACATATCTTGCAACCAAGCTTATCCCCGTGGTCCCCGTGGTTGGGCCTCTTCTGAATTCAGCTCAAGACTGGGATTAAGTAAGCTTGGCTTGGTTATGCCGCCGCTCGCTTGCGCGCGTGGGGCCGAACCTGGGAATGACATACCACGACATCCCCATTCTGGAATTCGATCCGGCGGACGACGCCGCGCTCGACCCGCACCGCCTGGTCGAACGAATTGATATGCCCGAACATTGCGTCGTCTGCTTCTTCCAGGACGTCATCGCCGAGTTGATCGAGGTTCACCACGCGCGCGTGCTGGCGCATCAACGGAGCGAGATCGGATTGCACCCTATTTATGAAATTGACTTCGAAGGGAGGCCCGTAGCCTTCTTTCACCCGGGCGTAGGCGCATCCCTCGCCGCCGGATTGCTCGAAGAAGTCATCGCGCGGGGCGGGCGCAAGTTCATCGCCTGCGGCGGCGCGGGCGTGTTGGACGGCGAGATCACTTGCGGGCGCGTCGTCATCCCAACGTCAGCCGTTCGCGATGAGGGCACGTCGTACCACTATCTGCCTCCGGGCCGCGAAGCGGCCGCAAGTCTCGAAGGAGTGGCGGCTCTGGAACGGACGCTCAAGGCGCACAACGTCGATTACCTTATCGGTAAGACATGGACCACGGACGGCATCTACCGCGAGACAAGGGCGAAAGTTGAGCGTCGACGGCGCGAAGGGTGTTTGACCGTAGAGATGGAGGCGGCGGCGTTCTTCGCGGTCGCTCAGTTTCGCGGAGTCCGGTTCGCGCAACTGCTTTACGGCGGCGACGACGTGAGCGGCGAACACTGGGACTCACGCCAGTGGGACAAACAGAGTTCGGTGCGCGAGAAATTGTTTTGGCTGGCGGTTGAAGCCTGTCTGGAATTGTAGTTTTTTGTGGAGGTCCACGGGTGAAAAGTGGAACAGTACCGCGCGCGTAAGCAAGCGGCGGCCTAATTATGCGCCGCTTGCTTACGCGCGCGGTACTGTTCCGAGGCGCAGTATTGAATATGGGTGAAGTGAATTGCGGCGAAAAGACGATTGATGATTGGCGCATCCGTATTGACGAGATCGACCTCGAATTGGTCAAACTCTTTAACGAGAGGACGCAATGCGCCATCGAGATCGGTCACATCAAAAAACGTCTGGGGCTGGAGATCTACTCTCCGGCGCGCGAAGCGCAGGTCATCGCCAACGTCAACGCCGCTAACACAGGCCCGCTCGACGCCGAGGCCATCCGCCGCCTCTTCGAGCGCGTGATAGACGAGGCGCGGCGGATCGAACGCATAGAGGCAAGTAAGGAAGAAGGGAATGGGGAGTAGGCAGTGGGCAGTGGATAGTGGGCAGTGGACAGTCTGAACCCACTGCCCACTGCCCACTCCCCACTGCCCACTATTTTTATGATCATCGTAATGGAAGAGAACGCGACCGAGGAGCAGATCGTCCTGGTCGTGGATCGTTTGATCAAACTCGGTTTCGACATTCACCGCTCGACGGGGTCGCGCTACACCCTGCTCGGCGCGGTAGGGGCGCGCATTACCGACCCGCGCGAGTTGGAATTGCTCGAAGGCGTCAACAAGGTCGTGCGCGTCAGCGCGCCGTACAAACTGGCCGCGCGAGCCTTAAAACCCGAGGGGACAAAGATCGAGATCGGAGACGTGGCGATCGGCGGCGAGCAAGTGGTCGTGATGGCCGGCCCTGGCGTTGTCGAAAGCCGCGAGCAGATGGAGACCATCGCGGGGCGGTTGGCGAAGCGCGGCGTGCGCGTCTTGCGCGGCGGCGCGTTCAGGACGAGCGATGACCCCTACGGATTTCAAGGGCTGGGCGAGGAAGGGTTGAAGCTGCTGCGCGAAGTAGCCGACCGCCATCGGATGCTGACGCATTCGACGATCTTCGACGGCGCGCAACTGCCGCTCTTCGCGCGCTACGTCGACATCGTACAGGTAAGCGAACGCGACATGCGAAATTACCCCCTCTTGAAAGATGTGGCGAAGCTGGGCAAACCGGTGATGTTGCGCCGCGGTGAGTCGTCGACGATCGAAGAGGCGTTGATGGCGGCGGATTACCTGATGCGCTGCGGCGACCATCAGGTGATCGTTTGCGAACGCGGCATCAGGACCTTCGAGACCTACATCCGCCACACGCTCGACCTTTCGGCGATCCCGGTTATCAAAAAACTCTCTCACCTGCCGATCATCGTCGACCCGAGCCGCGCCATGGGCCGCCGCGACAAGGTCCCGCCGATGGCGCGCGCCGCCGTAGCCGCCGGAGCGGACGGGTTGCTCATCGAAGTCCATCACGACCCCGACCACGCGCTTACGGACGGGGCGCAATCGCTCACGCTGGAACAATTCGATAAACTCATCGATCAACTCCGCCTGATCGCGCCGGCGGTGGAGAGGGCGCTGTGAGCGAGTTCAAGAGCGTCTGCGTCGTCGGTTGCGGTCTGATCGGCGGGTCGTTCGCGCTCGCGTTGCGCAGGGCCGGGTTCACGGGGCGGATCACCGCTTGCGGAGGGTCACGTTCGCCGCGCCTGGCCGTCGAGCGTGGATTCGTCGACGCCGTCGAAGAGAGCTTCGAGCGCGGCGAGGTTTGCGAAGCCGATCTGATCTATCTGGCCTCGCCCATCGGCGGGA
>DATCXQ010000798.1:0-2759 GCA_036565725.1 Blastocatellia bacterium | reverse complement strand
ACGATTGTCGTCGCCACGCCTTATCTGGACGAAGCCGAACGCTGCGCGCGCGTCGCGCTGATGCAGGACGGGATGATCCATCAAACGGGCTCGCCTGCGGAGATTCGCGAGCGAATGGGGCTGCGTCGCCTGGAAGTGCGCGCGTCAGAACTCAGCCGCGCAGAAGAGGTGTTGAGCGAAGTTGCGGAGATCGCCGACGTGCAGCGTTTCGGCGACCGCCTTGACGTGATGGCGCGGGATACCAGGCGGGGCGAACTCGCCGTGCGTGACGCGCTCGGCTCCGCAGAGATCGAGGTTCGAGAGATCACCGCAGGCTCGCCGACGCTCGAAAACGCCTTCGTCTCGATCTTGCGCGATCTGCAAGGAGAAATAAAGGCGCCGCCGTTCCCGCAACTTCGCGAGTTTCGCAAGCGGGAGCCGGGGGCCATCGCCATCGGCGCCCGTTCGCTCAACAAGCGCTTCGGCGCTTTCCACGCGGTTAAAGACATCAACATTGAAGTCAAATACGGCGAGATTTACGGACTGCTCGGCGCTAACGGCGCGGGCAAGACGACGACAATCAAGATCTTGTGCGGCCTGCTCGCGCCGAGCGGCGGCGAGATGGAATTGGCGGGCGAACGCGGCAGTCTGCGTTCGAGCTTCGTTCGAAGGCGCATCGGTTACATGTCGCAGAAATTTTCGCTCTACGACGATCTGACGATCAATGACAATCTCGACTTCTTCGCGGGCATATACGGCGTTCCGATCGAACATCGCGAAGAGAAGAAGCGCTGGGTGTTGGAATTTTCCGGACTGTCGGGACGCGGCGAAATGCTCACCGGAAAATTGCCGGGCGGGTGGAAACAGCGCGTGGCGTTCGGCGCGGCGATTATGCACGAACCGAGCGTGCTGTTCCTGGACGAACCGACATCGGGCGTTGACCCTCTGGCGCGCCGCGCGTTCTGGAGGATGATCAATCAACTGGCCGACCGCGGCGTGGCAGTGCTGGTCACCACGCACTATCTGGAAGAGGCTGAACAATGCAACCGGCTGGGATTTATGGTCGCCGGCGAACTTGTCGCCGAAGGCGCGCCGAGCGAGATCAAGGCGGCGCAGCGCGGCCATTTGATCGAATTGATTACCGATCATCCGCAAAGCGCGGCCGACCTGCTCAAAGGCGAGATGGATCGATGGCGCGTATCGCTCTTCGGCGATCGCCTGCACGTAATTATCGACGACGACCCGTCAGCCGGGATCGGCAGACTAAAACGCAGACTCGAATCGCGAGGCGTCCACGTCTTTCAGGCTTATGAGGAGCGCTATTCACTCGAGGACGTCTTCATCGCCGTCGTCGAACAGGCCCGGCGAAACGGCAAGGTCGCGTCCGGGAATTAAACAAAATAATAGTCGAAGGAGGGAGAGAGCTTCCCTGACCCGGCTCTCAATGGAACGCGGATGACGCGGATGCAGCGGATTTAAGCCGATCTTTTTCCGCTCTCATCCGAGTTGATCCGCCGCATCCGCGTCATCCGCGTTCCATTAACCCATCCACCGACGGAGGAAGAAGGTTATGAAACGAATTATCGCGCAGGCTCGCAAAGAACTGACACAAATATTTCGTGACCGGCTGACCGTGGCCCTGGCGCTCGTTTTGCCGATCATCTTGCTCGCGCTGCTCGGGACGGCGCTGTCGTTTTCGGTAAAAGGGATCGCGGTGGTTGTGCAGGACTTCGACCGGACGCCGCTTTCGCGCCGTTACATTGACGCGCTCAACGCTTCACTGACGTTCCGCGTCGCCCCGCTCTCGTTGGATCAGCGGCCTGACGAAGCGTTGATGGCCGAGCGCGCCCGCGCGGTCGTTGTGATCCCCGAAAATTTTGAGCGCGATTTCCTGCGCGGCCAGCAGGCCGAAGCGCAATGGCTGATTGACGCGGTTGACGCCAACACCGCGAACAATATGCGCGGCCAGGCGGCGGCGCTCACCAACGCCTTTGCCGCGCAATCGGGAGCGGCGGACGTCTCCTCAGGCAAGCCTGCGATCAAAGCAGAGACGCGCATGTGGTACAACCCCGGCGCCTCGTCCAGAAAATTTATCGGCCCAGGGGCGTTCGCCGTCGTATTGGCGCTCTTCCCGCCGCTGCTTGCGGCGCTGGCAATTTCGCGCGAGGGTGAACAGAAGACCATCCTGCAAGTTTACGTATCGAGTATCTCGGCGCATGAGTTTTTGCTGGGCAAGGCCGTGGCCTTTTTCATCATCGCTCTGGCCGAGTGGGCGCTGGCGTTCCTGGTCGCCGTTCCCCTGTTCGATCTGAAGATAGCGGGCGACCCGACGCCGTTGCTGGTGGGGACGGTCTTTTACCTGTTCTGCAACGTCAGTTTCGGCGTGATGGTCGGCGTTTCAATCCCCAATCAAGCGGCGGCGATTCAAGCGGTCGCGGGCGTGCAGTTCCTGCTCTCGTTCCTGTTGTCGGGATTTATCTTCCCCGTCTCGAACATCCCGGCGGGCATCCGGTGGATTTCCACCTTTGTCCCCGCGCGTTATTTCATAGAACTGTCGCGTGACGCGTTCGTTCGCGGCGGCGGATGGCCCGCCGTTTGGGATGCGCCCTTGATGCTGGCGCTGATCGGGGCGTTCTTCTTTCTCAAGGCGTGGCGAAAGACGCGCCATATGCAGATTGAAGCTTAGGTATTTTCAAACGCGTGTGCGGGGCGCCAAAGATACAGTGCCGGGAGCGGTAGCGACCGGGTTCTCCGCAACGGGCGCGACCGCAAAGACCCGG
>DATCXQ010000794.1:0-20615 GCA_036565725.1 Blastocatellia bacterium | reverse complement strand
CCCGCCGGTAATCGGTGCTGGCTCTTGAGTTTGAGATCGACCGTTCATTATCTCCGTAAGAACAGCGAAGGCGGTTAAGACACACGCGAATACGCCAAGTATGCTGAAAGCGATGACCCCTATGCGGGAGCGCTTACGATTTTTTCCAGGATTAGCAATATCAACTGGTGCGGAAATTTGCTCCCCGCAATGAAGACAAACTTGCGCATCTTCAGGCGATTGCATTCCACAGGTTATGCAAATCATCGCTGAACCTTTCCAGGGGTCATATCGAAAGTTGTTAGAGCAGCATCATTCTAAAGGCGATCAGCTTTTTCGAGTAGCTGAATTCTTCTTCGAGCCGCCAGACTTCAGGCGATCGCGGCAGCAAGAAGGGGAGCAGCGTGCGCGCCGCGACGATGTTGGCTCTGAATTCTACCCTATTCTCCTGGTTGATGAAAAACCGCGCGTTTGGGTGTGGCTGTGGCTCATTCTCTCAATATTACAACTTTTGTAATAAAATGGCGCCGTGGAGGCGGATATGGCCGGACAGTGGTTGCTGGAAGAACGAAAACTTAAAGGTTGGAATCAATGGGAGGCGCCGCTACGGCTCGCCGTGTCTCAAACCTCCCTCTCCCTCTTGGAGAAGGAAAAGGGGATTGACAAAAATCCAATAGTCAGTACCCACAGTCGCCCATAAGTCTTCAGACCTTCAGAGCCTTCAGAAAGGCGACGCCCTCTTTCGTCATTTCCATGTTTTGCTCGACGTAGTAGTTCTTAACCCCGCCGGTCTTCGCCGCCGTAAAGACTTTTTTCCAATCGATGGAGCCCTTTCCCACCGCCACAATCGCCTTGGTCTCCGGGTTCCAGTCCTGCAGGTGCATCGAGAAGAACCGCCCCGGATATTTCATGAAATACTCGGCGGCGTCGAAGCCGTATCTGATCGTGGACATCTGGAATTGGAATTTAACCAGCTTCGGATCGAGCAACTCCATCAGTATGTCGTAGGTCCGCTTGCCGTCGACCGACGAAACCTCAAAGCCTTCGTTGTGCAGGCCCTGCTGGATGCCGGCATTCGCCGCCACTGCGGCTATCTTGTTATATTCTTCAGCGGCTCTCTTCACGTCATCCATAGTCGGGTTGCTCCCTGCGCCCAGGGTCGCTGTAATCATCTGCGTGACGCCTACCTCTTTGGCCCATGCGATGCTCGCTTCTTGAGTTTGCCTGAGCTCCTTCATACTGAAGTGCGCGCTCTCACATTTGAGACCGTGATCGGCCAGGATTTTCTTGACCTCGACGCCATTGGCCAGCCCGGCGAAGTCGGCGTAACCTAGCGGTGAGCACAGCTCGATGCGCTGAACCCCCAGGTCAGCCAGTTGCTTCATCAAACCGGGAAAATCCTGTTTGAGCATCGCACGGTGGGGATAGGTCTGACTGCCGATTGGCAGTCCGAGCGGGTTGGCGAGGAGCTCTGCTACACTGGTGGCCATGAACCCGGCCACCGCAGTACCCGTCGCCGCTTTCTTGAGGAACTCTCGTCTTGAAATCGCAGTCATACTCATCTCCTATTTTAAAGGTTCCACCGGTCTGATTTATGCGCGCGCTTCGTTTTACGTGGTGTACCCGTTGCGGTATGGCGGGTCTACAAAGCCATTCGCTTTCTCGCTGTTCGTTACCTTCGTCTGGGCTGTGTCCCATTGCAGCTTTTCACCGGGCAAGCGCTGGGCCATACAGCCGAGTAGAAAGGCTTCGGTGACCGGGGCCTGAATCTCGAAGTTGGTGAGCGCCGCCGGGCCTCCCTTGCAGGCGGCGATCCATGCATCGATTGATGCATTACGAGGCGGGGCGGCTTGCGCAACTTGCGTGGCTTGCGGAGTCTGCGCTGCAGGCGCAGATTGCGCTGGTTGCGCGCCTGCATCACTACGAACCTCCGGGCGAATCTCTTGTCTCGGAGGAAGCGCATACTTCGGCGATGGCGGGTAAACGCGCGGATTTTGGCCATTAAAGCCGGCCAGCAAAATTCCTTTCTCGCCGACATACATCACGCCTTCCTGGCGATGCCTAAACTGACGCCCGTCTTCTTCAGTGATTCCTGCCGGACGGGGCGGGTGCAATCCGCCGTCGTACCATGACATGCGGACCTCCGGACGGCCGTCGCGGGCAGGGAAGTCCAGATGAACGATCGAAGCCTGCGGAAAAGTCTCCTCGTAAGATTCGCCCGAACAGGCCTCGATCACGGTGGGCGGAGTCAGACCGAGAATTTTGAACACGCCGGCAAAACTATAGCAGCCCATGTCGCCAAATGAACCGCATCCGAAGTCGTACCAGCCGCGCCAGACAAAAGGAAGATAGGCTTTATTGTAGGGGCGCATTGGCGCCGGGCCTACCCACAGATCCCAGTTGAGATTTTGAGGCGCCGGCTGCGCCTCTGGCGGTCGATCAATTCCTTGAGGCCAATACGGACGGCTGGACCAATTGTGAACTTCGCGTACGCGACCGATGGCGCCGTCGGCAATCCACTCCGAGATGGTCTGGGTGGTCGGGGTGTAGGGATTATTCACCGGGAGCGCAGTCGCGACCTTCATCTCGCGCGCCACTGCGGCCATGCGGCGCGCCTCGCCAATCGAGTGCGCCATCGGCTTCTGACATAATACATGCTTGCCTTTGCGCATGGCCGCAATCGAAATCGGCGCATGCCAATGATCAGGAGTGGCCACGTAAACGGCGTCCAGATCAGACTGTTTCTCCAACAGCTCGCGGAAATCCATGTAAGCGGCGCAGCCTTTGTAAGACTCCGACCCGTTGCGGGAACCGTAGTACGCTTCGACGAGCCTCTTAGCAGGCTCGCGCCCGCCGATGCCCAGGCTGGTCGAGAAGCTCTTCGTAAGCTGAACCGCGCCCGGTGACGCCCATTCTTCCCCCCAATTCTCGAATCCGGCGCCCAGCAACCGCCTGGCGGCGGTGAGCATGGCGTTTGAGTCATATTCGGCGTAATCCTTACTGCCCTGATTCACGTCGCAGACGGAGACCACCTGAATCTCGGGGAGCTGCAACAGATTCATCATCACGACCATTCCCTGACGTCCCAGGCCGATCACGGCCAAATTGATCTTGTCGCTCGGCGGCGTGAACCCAGGCCCGCCCAGCACATGGCGCGGGACTATGGTAAAGGCCGCGGCGGAGATGGCCGCCGCCGTAAACTCCCTTCGTGAACAGTGACTATTATTATTTTTGTTCATCAGTCTCCTCCTAATCGGTTCCGGACTTGAGTTCTTCGACGTGGATATTCCTAAAGAATGACGCCTTCTTGTCTGCGTCATACGGCGCCGATTGAAGTGGCGTTACAAATGATTATTTAAAACCCTGCATCGGATTAGTTTGACTGGAATTGCGCATCGCGCGGCTCGTCATTGAACCCCCTGAGCCGCTTGATGATCGCCCCGATCTCAGGGCGTGGACACGTCTGGTCTATATGCTTGTGATCTCTTTGAATTTATGCGATTGGCGGCGCGACATCTTCATCTCCGGCGCGCCCCTGAGCTTAACGATCAAGGCGCCGTCAAAGATCTGTTCCAACGCCCCCACCCATCGTAGGTTGATGATGCGCTTACGACCGACTCGAAAGAAGATGGTCGGATTTAAACGTCCTACAAGATAATTAAGCGAATGCGCGCGGAGAGTCCTCCTCTATGCAAGCGTACAATTCTAGTATACTCTGCTCCCGTTATCACTCTAATGGCTGATTTCTAGCCCATCGACCTCACGACGCCGAGAGAGAAGTGCTGATCCCCTCTTTATCGAACTCGTTTTGTCGAATCTCTTCGTGAACCAGGCAAGGCGATGTGTCGTCTTTTTAGCTTGTGCAAGGCGCCCAACAAAGTATGTCCCTGACGCGCCGCTGCGAAGTCTTCCCAACCATGAGCGAACCCCGACTTCTCGCTAAATTTCCCAAGAAGGAATGTGAATTTTTTCGTCCTTATTTGGAATTCATCTCTCGATGAGTAAAGCATCCTACCCCAGAGGGAAAGTGATCCTCTATCAAGTTAAATCGGCGATTGCTGATTGGAGAAACGATCGATGAAAATTTTACTTTACAATCCCGACAACGGCATCACGCGCAATTACATGCCGCATCTTTGGATGTTCGTGCTTAAAGCGCTCACCCCTCACGGTCACGAGGTGCTGCTGATTGATGGTAACACCCGAGCCATGGACGAGGTTGACATTGCGCAGTTCGTGCGCGAGCAACAGATCGACCTCGTCGGTATCGGGTCAATGACCCGCATGATCGCCAAGGCTTATAAAATGGCTGACGCGATTCGCGCCGCCGGGGCGCTCGTCGTCATGGGTGGGCCTCACGTGACCGAGGAGCCGGACGAGGCGCTCGGTCGCAATGGCGGTCCGCGCCATGCCGACGCGATAGCGCTCGGGGAAGCTGATGAGACCTGGCCCAAGATCGTGGAGGATGCTGCGCGCGGAGAACTCAAAGAGGTCTATGAGCCAGTGGATTCGACGGGCAAGGAACGCAAGCCGAGTCTTCAGCCCTATCCAGCGATCCCTTGGGAGACGCTCGACCTGGATCAGTTCAATCTAGTCCCCAGATTCCTGCGTCCTATCCTTAATCGCATGGGGGCAAACTTGAATTCGTTTCGCGTAATCCCGATCGAGTCGGGGCGCGGCTGTCCTTACGGGTGTGAATTCTGCACCGTCACTGGTTTTTTTGGCGACTCGATCCGTTTTCGCTCAAACGAGAGCGTCGTGGACGAATTACTGCGGCTAAAAGCGCGCGCCAGGAGCGATGGGGGCAAGGTCGCGGTCTTTTTCGTCGATGATAACTTCGCCATCAACATCAAGCGAACGAAATCGCTGCTGCGGGCGATCATCGACGCCGACGCGCAGTTACCCTGGGTCGCGCAGATCAGCGCCAACCTGCTGCGCGACGAAGAACTTGTGGACCTGATTGCGGCCTCAGGCTGCAGATGGATATTCATCGGCATGGAATCTATCGACACGGTCAACCTTGCCGACGTGAAAAAGGGCTTTAATAAACCGGAAGAGTATGCGGCTGTGCTTGAGCGGCTCGCCAACCGCAACCTCTATGCGATTACATCCTTCATCTTCGGCATGGACAACGACACGCCCGGGGTGGCCGTGCGGACGCTTGAGCAGATCCGGAGTTGGCCGGCAGGGTTGCCTGTCTTCGGACTGCTGACCCCATTCCCATCGACGCCGCTTTACAAGCGGCTCGAGGTCGCCGGGCGGCTGACACGTCCCAAACACTGGCTGGAATTTGCGCCCTTTCAGATGGCGCACACGCCGTTGAAAATGACTATCCCAGAGGCGCATCGCGAGATCGCACAGGCGTGGTCAGTTTCTTATAGCCCGGCGCGGATTACCGAGGCGCTCGGCTCGATTAGTCACAAATCAGTGGAATCTCGGATCATGCATGTGATCGCGCGCCTCTTCTTTCGAGGGATTTACTTTCCGCAGATGGGGTGGTGGACGTGGACAAAAGTGATCACTCAGAATCGACAGACAATCTTCAAGCTGGTTGGGGAAGCCTTTGGCGCATGGCGCCGGGCGCGTAGGAAAAAGTCAGGCGCTCTCGTTCAAGCTGATGAAACTTTATTGTCAGATTGAACAATGGTGGAAGACTTTGAAATTTTATCACGTGACCCGATTGAAATCTCTCGGAGAAGTATATTTGACACTCCCGCCGCTTCCAGCAGTGGGAGTGTCAATTCTTCGTAACTTTCTTCTTGCCCCGCTTTGTCATGGCCCGCTTCTTGTCTCTAGTCATGGTCTGGATGAATTCCACACGTCGAAATCGCAAGGCCGACCAGTCTTCGTCAATCGCCACCATCCGGACGCCTTCGAAGCCAGCGGCGCCAAGAGCCGCCCAGCCAGTATCGCGATTGAACTCGCATTTGTATTTCTTTGAAGTTCCCTTGGGATAGGCGAACCACACTATCGCATCGCCTTTCGCTTTAAGGGCGACCGTCTTGGCAATTGCGTCCACTTCCTTTTGCCTGGTCACGAACGCCAGCGAAAAGTCAATTTCCTTCACATCCCCCGCGTTACGCCGGATTGTAACGTTATTGAGCGCCGCCAGTTCCGGCTCGAAGCTTTCGGGCGCGTTCAGGACAAGGATTTCCGTTTGGCCCTTCAGGTTGAGTTTGTTAAAGATGATCGACATATGTTACGCCTCGTAATTCGAACAGCCCTTCTGGCGGGAGCTCGGTCTTCAGGTCTTCCATCCCTCCCAGATATTTGTCAGGTATTCCCACCTCCGATCCTCAAGATCACGGAGCCAGATGCGGAAATAGACTGCTATTCGGTCGATCTCGGTAGTGTTGACCGCCGCCGAGTGCCCCAGTTGGTAATGACAGAACACTACGTCGCCGACACCGCACATGAGCTGAACCGGCTGTCCGATCTCCGGAGCCGGCATCGGCTCTCCCATCGCGCGGGGACCTCGCGCTCGAAAGTAGCTTTCATAGACATAGTGTGAGCCTGGCCACACTGTAAAGTTCCCCGCAAACGGTCGCAAAGTAGGCGTGAGGTATACGCCGACCAGGGCAGTATGACTATAGATCTTTCCCTCTTCGAGACCGTTTAGACCACTGGCGAACCCGTCGAGATGGGGTTCTGGCGGAATCTCTCTGGGGAAGTTGCGCGAGCGGCGGATTGCGATCTGACCCTTGCCCCATTCTATGTTGTCGAGACCAAGAGCCTCATCAACGATCTCGATGATCGGAGACCTTAAGAGCAGATCCATAATGGGCGGAGCGCCTAAAAGACCCGGGCAGTATGACCGATTGTCGTATTCCAGTTGGCGTTCCGAATCATAGTTATCACGAAGTTCCATATCAATCGCCTCACGAGCCGCTAGCGCCAGCGAGGCTGGTGTAAGGCCTGGGAAATGAGCGTAGCCATAAGTCCGAAGCTGAGTATGCCAGTTCACGTCGTCCTCCATTAAGTTTGGCGCAGCCTCTATCTATCTTTGCCATCATGCGAAATTTGTCAACGATCCTCGGGCGCCGGTCAAATGTCTGCTCAATGATGGTAGGATAATCGGGTTCGATGACATTCGCGTCAGGAGAAGATAATGCGTCGTTGTGAATGGGCTAAGAACGAACTCTATATCGCTTATCACGATCATGAATGGGGCGTGCCCGTTCATAATGATCGTGACCTCTTCGAATTTCTTATCCTGGAAGGCATGCAAGCGGGGTTGAGCTGGGAGACCATTCTCAGGAAGCGGGATAACTACCGCGCCGCCTTGGATAATTTCGAGGTCTCTGCCGTCGCTTCATACAAACAGCCGAAAGTCCGTCAACTCCTTGCAAATCCAGGCATCATTCGCAACCGGCTGAAAATCGAAGCCGCCGTTCAGAACGCCCGGTTATTCCTCGAGATACAGAAGGAGTTCGGCAGTTTCGACGCGTACGTATGGGAGTTCGTCGGCGGCAGACAGATACAGAACAAGTGGGGGTCTTCGAAGGAAGTTCCTACTTCGACGGCGGAAGCGAACGTGTTGAGCAAGGACTTGCGGCGACGCGGCTTCAAGTTCGTCGGCCCGACCATCTGCTATGCGTTCATGCAAGCCGTCGGTATGGTCAATGACCACCTCGTACATTGCTTCCGGCACAAAGAGTTGCGCGAGAGAGCGCGAATCATTCGCATGCGGTAGAGCCCCCACTCGTGATGTCGCTAACAGGCTTCAAGTTTTTGCGTCAAGAGATGAAACCGCATAAACGTCAGTATTTGCCTGATAATCTCGCGAGAAGTTTCGCTGTCATGAAACAGGTCAAACGCGTGCGGCGCCTCGGGGTGGTTCACGAACGTAATAGGCAGATTGCGCGTCAACGCATTGCCCATGAAACGGTCGAGCGTTTCGTTCAGATGCGGCATTTCGTCTTGACCTGATCTCGCAATGAACAAAGGGATGTCGTGCGGAAGATCTTCGACCGACTTCCCGGCGCACGGGTAGACGCACCCCCATATTTTGGCTGCCTCAGCGATGTGGTTGAACCCATCGAGGTCCAGCATGCATCCGTAGCACAGGACCGCGCACTTCAGATACTCCCGGGCTTCTTGCATCAGGACCGATAACGCATTCGGAACATTGCCAGAGCAAGCCCACAGTCCGATCCTGTTCTCGTCAATTCCCAAACCTGCGGCGTTCTGTCGAACATGTTGAAGCAGCGCGTGAATATCTGACGCCGGTTCTTTACCGGTCGTGTATGTAATGGCCGCCAACCCCGAGGCGGCCGTTAATTGTCCCCACGAGATATAGGATTCCATCTCTTTTTGCTTGCATCCGATCATCTTCTGAGATCCCGGATCAGGATATCCGTTCACAAAGACGACGGCGGGTATCCTCGCTTCAGTTTTTGAATCAGGGGGATGGTAGATATCCATTGTGAGCGCGCCGGCTTCAATGACACGGTATTCTACGTCCCGTCGAATTATTACTGCCTGCTCGGCAGGCATCTGGTAGACCACCCTTTTCTTTGTAATCTCATGTCGCTGTGTTTCTTGACTCATATACGATCCCCCTTTATGGCCCCGGATAGGGCTCAATTCGAGTTGGGCTCGCGAGCTAAGCCCGTACTTCGTCCCTGGCGCTTCGATTGACACGACGCGCGCGTACGAACGGCCTTTCTCCGAGAATGTCCCTGGAAATGCAAAAGCCGACGGGCAGTTTCTGCCACGACGGCTTGTTGTTGGTCTTCTACTTTTGAAGCGGCCCGACCATACCAGTCTGTCGAGGGACATTGCAACTACAAAATGACAGAGGCTGGCATTTGATTGAACACAGGTGTCTCCGGTTATCCTTATCCGGTTCATAGGCGAGTTCGGCCCCGCGCCCCTAGGGACTCACAAGCCGTATTCGAGGCACAGCCTCTTGGCTCGACGTAGCTGGCCTGGCATCGGGGTAACAATGAGACCGCACGGGTTAACAGCGTAATCGTCTCCCAGCGACCTGTATCGTCCCCGTCGATACTCGTACCGAGAAAGAATGCCGTCGCAGGCGCTCATATGGGAATAAGTGACGAGCATCGGCCATGTCTCGCTATTCTTCGGGGCGAAGATAAACTGCCCTCCAAGCTCACCCAGGTACCTGTAGGTCATCGAGTCATAAAGTCGCCAGCCGCAGTTCCCGGTTGCTCCGCAGGTCGTCGGCACGAAGAGAACCGCAGCCTCCCCCGTCCTGATCCGAATCGACATCGCCCTCCCCAGCCTGCCCTTCTCATCGGCAGGAATCGCCCGCGCGACTATCGCTCGCAGTCGCTTGTCTAACGCGCCTGCTCGCGCGCAGTTCCAGTCGAACGTGACAAACCGCTGGTTAAGACGCGTGCGCCACCATGCCGCCCGGCTCCCGGCGATGGAGGTGAAGGTCTCCAGCGACTGCGAGCGATTCAGCCTCTCGTCCCGGATCTTGGCGATCACCTTCCGGTCAACTGGTTCCTGAACGGGCGCGGTTCCGGCGTTGATGTATGAACCGGTCCATAAGACAATGATAGCCATGAGGTAGCGTTTCATAAGTTAAATAATGGTCCTTTTTAAGATTTTGTGACTGCCGCGGCCCTCTTCGTTCCATAGGGACGGTCTCGGGTTTATGCAGGTCATTTATGGCCTGCCCATATTCAAACGTCGCTACACGGCTGAGCAGTTACAGAGTTTTCCGCATTAGCCTTCCGCCGGGCTTTTGGTAGTAGACTTGGACGGAAAGCGGTACGTTACTGGAGGCAAGAGTTTATTATGGTTCTAGATCGCTTTCATCCGGCTGTTGCAAATTGGTTTATCAAGCAATTTGCGCAGCCTACCGAGCCGCAGGCAAAGGCCTGGCCCGTCATTAAGGATCGCAGGCACACGTTGATCGCGGCGCCCACCGGGTCAGGCAAGACGCTGTCGGCTTTTCTGGCGGCGATTGATGACCTTGTGCGTCAGGGGATCGATGGGAAACTTGAGGACGCCACTCAAGTGGTCTATGTATCGCCCCTGAAAGCCTTAAGCAATGACATCCAGCGCAACCTGCAACAGCCATTGGCGGGAATACAGGCGGAGCTTCGGGCGATGGGCTTCCCGGAGTTTGAAATTCGAACCCTGGTGCGGACCGGCGACACATCCTCAACAGAACGCGCAAAGATGACGCGCCGTCCGCCTCACATAATTGTCACTACTCCAGAATCGCTCTATTTGTTGCTCACGAGCGACGGCGGCCGCGCGATGCTCCGCACGACCAGGACTCTGATCGTGGATGAAATCCATGCGCTCGTCCGAGACAAGCGAGGCTCACATCTCGCGCTCTCTGTTGAAAGGCTGGAGCGGCTTGTTGATGGGCCGCTCGTGCGCATCGGGCTTTCGGCGACGCAACGGCCGATAGAACAGGTCGCCGCCTTTTTGGTAGGCGCCAATAACACGGCTCACAAGACTGAATGCGCCATCATTGACACGGGCCATATCAGAAAGATCGATCTTGCCATTGAATTGCCGAGATCGCCCCTGGAAGCGGTGATGTCGGGCGAGGTGTGGGGTGAAGCGTATGACCGGCTTGCCGAGTTGATAAACGAGCATCGAACCACGCTTGTCTTCGTCAACACCCGGCGCATGGCCGAAAGAGTGGCCCGCCATCTGGCCGAGCGCATAGGCGAAGAGAACATCACGTCACATCATGGCAGCTTGTCGCGCGAACGCCGCTTTGCCGCCGAACAACGTTTAAAGGCCGGCGAATTGCAGGCTCTGGTGGCCACCGCCTCGCTGGAACTGGGGATCGACATCGGCGCCGTCGATCTCGTATGCCAGTTGGGTTCTACCCGATCAATAGCCACTTTGCTCCAGCGCGTCGGCAGGTCGGGCCATTCAGTCGGCGGGTTTCCGAAGGGCAGATTGTTCCCGACGAGCCGTGACGAACTCGTCGAATGCGCCGCATTGATTGACGCCGCCCGGCGCGGCGAGCTGGACCATCTGATTATCCCCCAGAAACCTCTCGATATTCTCGCCCAGCAAATAGTCGCGGCGGTCGCGTGTGAAGAATGGACCGAAGAGGGACTATTTAACCTTGTGCGGAAGGCTTATCCATACCGCGACCTGTCCCGGGAAGAGTTCGACGACGCCATACGCATGCTCGCCGAAGGGTATACCACCCGCCTCGGCCGCAGGAACGCTTACCTGCATCACGACGCCGTCAATCACAGGATGCGAGCGCGCAAGGGGGCGCGTTTGACGGCATTGACCAACGGGGGAGCGATTCCCGACACCGCGGACTTCGACGTGATCCTGGACCCTGAAGAGATCTTCATCGGAACCGTCAACGAGGATTTCGCCGTCGAAAGCCTTGCCGGCGACATCTTTCAACTCGGCAATACATCGTGGAGAATCACGCGCGTGGAAAAAGGCCGCGTACGCGTCGTAGACGCCGAAGGCCAACCGCCGACTATTCCATTTTGGCTCGGCGAAGCTCCGGGCAGAACTGATGAGTTATCGACGGCCGTTTCCCGAATTCGTAATGAAATAACCGAAAGAAGCGATGCGCTGAGTTGGTTGGTAGACGAGTTAGGCATAGGGCGCCCCGCCGCCGAACAGTTAGTCGAATACCTGACAACCGCTAAGCTGGCGCTTGGAGTTATGCCGAGCCAGCAGACTCTGGTCCTCGAGCGCTTTTTCGATGAAAGCGGCGGAACGCAATTAGTCATACATTCGCCTTTCGGGAGCAGGCTCAACCGCGCCTGGGGGCTGGCGTTGCGCAAGCGTTTTTGTAGAAAGTTCAATTTCGAGTTACAGGCGGCGGCCACGGAAGACGCGATAATTCTTTCGCTCAGTCTCTCGCACAGTTTCCCTCTTGAAGACGTCTATGGTTTTCTGAAATCCTCGTCCGTGCGCGATCTGTTGATACAGGCCCTTCTGGACGCTCCGATGTTTACGGCGCGATGGCGGTGGAACGCGAACAGGGCGCTGGCCATAGTTCGCCGGCGGGGCGGCCGCAAGATCGCGCCTCAGTTACAGAGGATGGAGTCGGAAGATTTGCTCGCCGCCGTGTTTCCCGATCAGGTGGCCTGCGGTGAAAACATAGTCGGTGACCGTGAGATACCCGCTCATCCTCTAGTCGCCCAAACCATCCGCGATTGCCTCGAAGAAGCGATGGACATCGACGGGCTGGAAGCCTTACTCGCATCCATAGAGAAGGGCGACAAGACTCTGGTCGCGCGCGACTTGAGAGAGCCTTCACCTTTGTCCCTGGAGATTCTCAACGCGAGGCCGTACGCCTTCCTTGATGACGCGCCGCTCGAAGAACGCCGCACTCAGGCGGTGATGAGCCGCCGGTGGCTGGACCCTGAAACGGCCGCCGACCTCGGCACGCTTGATCAAGCGGCTATTGACCAGGTCAGGGAAGAGGCATGGCCGCAAGCCGAAAGCGCGGACGAACTACACGACATCTTGTTGCAATTAGGTTTTATCACGGCGCTTGAAGGACACACGGGACAACCACATCTGTTCGGACGCGAAACCCCTCACGCCGAGCGCGTAGAAATCGGCGACTCCGAATCGAGATGGGAAGAATATTTTGCCGAACTCGTGAGCGAAAGTAGGGCCGCGAGCTTACACGTCGCAGAGAAGGTGTTTTGGGTCGCGGCCGAACGCTTACCTCATCTTTTAGCAGTCTACCCGGACGCAAAACTGGAGCCTGAAATTAAACCTCCTACAAAGGAGATTCCGACGGCGTCTCCGGATGAGGGATTGGTCGAAATACTCAGAGGCCGGCTCGAAGCGATCGGGCCAGCGACCGCAGAATCGCTGGCGGAAACAATGGCCTTGACTGTTTATGCGGTTGAGAGCGCGTTGATGGGCCTTGAGTCGGAAGGCTTCGTGATGCGTGGTCGTTTCACGCCGGGAGCGCCTTCCGGCGACCTCCGAGTCAGTACCGCAGCTACCGCTCGCGGTACTGACTCGGCGCAAACGGAATGGTGCGTACGGCGGCTGCTGGCGAGAATTCATCGCTACACTCTGAACAGGCTGCGGAAAGAGATCGAACCGGTTTCGCCCGCCGACTTCATGCGCTTTCTATTGACGTGGCAGCGAGTGGCGCCCGGAGACCGAGGAGAGGGGCCGGAGAGCCTGTCCGCAATAGTTGACCAGTTGGAGGGCTTTGAGGCCGCCGCAGGAGCCTGGGAAGGGGAGATATTACCCGCCAGATTGGAAGCATACGAACCGGAGTGGTTAGATTCGCTCTGCCTGTCGGGTCGAATTGTCTGGACGAGATTGAGTCCACAAAAAGGCGTGGTAAAAAGCGTGGGATCAGGTCCGGTTCGATCCACTCCCATCGCATTGCTGAACAGGAAAAACCTTGCAGCATGGGATATGGCGTTCCCTCAGCCCAAGGAGAATGACGCTCTTGAATCGAGGCTGTCTTCCTCGGCAAATCAAGTGTATGACCACCTGCTGCGCCACGGCGCTTCATTCTTCGCGGATTTCGTGGAAGACACAGGGCTGTTGAAAACTCAGGTCGAAGAAGCGCTGGCTGAGCTTGTAGCCGGCGGCCTGACTACAGCAGATAGTTTCACGGGATTGCGAGCCCTCTTAACGCCGTCGAACAAACGCCCGTCGAACCACAATGCGAAGCGCAAGGCCCCGGCGGCGCTATTCGGTATGGAGAACGCCGGGCGCTGGTCACGCGTGCAACGCGGAGGCCAAAGTTTGAACGGCGCCGATTTCCTCGCTTCGGGAAAGGTCGGCGTCGGGTCTCTTTCGATTACTAATACCAATGCAATGAACGCCGAGCTGGTAGAAAGAATAGCTCGGGTGTTGTTGCGTCGTTACGGAGTTGTGTTTCGCAGACTGATGGATCGTGAAGGAATGACATTGCCCTGGCGTGAATTGCTAAGGGCGCTCAGAAGGTTGGAGGCCCGAGGCGAGATTCGCGGAGGGCGATTCGTCGCAGGCGTCGCTGGTGAGCAATTTGCCCTCAATGAAGCTGTCAGCATGCTTCGTTCCATACGGCGGAAGGAACCTGACGGCGCGCTGATCTCGGTGAGCGCCGCCGACCCATTGAACCTGGTAGGGATTGTTCTACCCGGCGCCCGCGTTCCAATAATTCCAACCAATCGCATCTTGTATAGAGACGGAGTTCCAATCGCTGTTTTAGAGGCCGGCCATGAACGTTATTTAGTCGATCTGGAAAAGGCGGCGGAGTGGCCGGCGAGGAAGGCCTTGATTCACCGGCCGGTTCCGCCTCAGTTGAAGGCCTACCTCGGTAGGTCGGCTTAATTGTTTGTGATAGTATACGGAAAGAACGCGACTATTCAGGAGAACGTAGCCTCCCCTTCCCCGGGTCTTTCATAACCCCCAAGGTTATCAATGCACTTGATAACCTGTTATTGCGAAATTGCCAGTGACACACTTAAAGGTAGCGAGTTGCCAGAGAGCTTTTTTTCTTTGCCGCAACTGGTCGAACTAACGGCCTCTCACAAGGCCCAGTTGAAATCCACTCTTCTAAAGAGGCTTCAACTAGTCTGCAGAGCATGGGGCGCCGGTAAAGCAGGACAGGGTCCGATGAACCGATTACATTCTGGAGCGGAAATCCACTGATGGCTAAAAAGCAAACTTCCAAACCGCTAACCGAGACGAAACCTCCGCGCGATGAGCGTCGAGGCAAGAAGCCTCCTCCTCCGAAGTCACGCGGGAGAAAGCTGTGGCTTTTGGCCGCCCTCCTCATCATACCCGTTTGGTGGGCGTGGGCGCCGGAGGCGGATACGCTCAGCGGGCGGCATGCCGGCGTGCTAAGCAAAGCCGAGGCTCTCCGTCTTCCCGTCAGCACGAGTTCAGCGGAACTAGAGGCGTTGGAGCGCATAGGCCCGCTCCTGGATTCCGTTGGACTGGAATTGGGCGGGATGGATGAACTGACGGGGAAGATCCAAATCATTATGAGAGGGTTGGAGCTCTTACAAAATGATACGCTCCATTTGAAGCCGGGTCTGAAGGATTTCAGAGGCGCCTGGGATGCCATCACATCCACTTGGGGTGGGGCCGCGCGAGTGCTTCCAGCCGACGCCGCCGTGGCGCTGGCCGCGGTCGAAACCTCTTTCAGAACCGCCAACAACCCACTGAGTTCGGCCAGTGGACTCTGGCAACTGGTCTATCCCAAGCCTCCGGGCGGAACCCAGGAACGCTTCGAAAAGCCGGCAAACTACTGGCAACAACAATACAATGATTGTTTCGACAAATTAGGTGGCATAGAAAACCTGGGGATGAGAAAGCACACCGCCGGGATGCTGGCTCACTGGCTCAATAACGCTAATAATGTTGATCGAGCGCCGGGCGCGCAAAAGCTGCAGGACATCAAAGTTCCCCTCATCGTCGCACAATATTTAAACGGCCCGTCCGTGCTTAACAGCTCCGCGGAACGCTCCATCCGTCTCGTCACCCAGGCCGGCGCAGTCGGCAGCAACCCGCCGCCGCGTATTTACGTGGCCCGGTTTGCCGTGTATCTGGCGATCCTACGGGCCTACAACGAGCGCAAGTTGATGGAGGGGATGGGCTCCTATGAGTCAAATCCTCCGCTTGAAAAGCGGCCGGTCTTCCAGGAATCGGTGAGAAAGCACCTGTGGCGCGTCTTGACCACGCCCAATTTTGGAATCGAACTTCGCCCCCCTTCCGAGCCGACGATGTTTGAACGGGTAACGAAATACCTCACCGGATCCTAAAGCGCCGGCCGCTGCTAAATACAGGTTAAGAGACCTGCTCCTCGTTTAATCACTGAGCAAATGGAGATCAGAACATTGGAATCAACTACAACCGCCCCGGGGTTACTCGGTTGACTCATAGCCGTACATCTCTCCTGCTCGCCCTTCGTAAAGTATCTTCAGAGAATCTTCCGTTGAACCGCTGACCGGCATGTCCTTATGCCGCTCCGCGCTTCTACGAAGAACGGCGAGCATGGCCTCATTGCGCGGTGGCTGCGGTTCGTGATCTTCGGCAAGCGCCAAATCCGCGCTTTGCTCCTCGTTCAATCCGAGCAGGTCCCGCAAGTAGTCGTTGACCGACAAGCCACGCGCGGCGGCCTGAGCGCCAATGGCTTGCAAAATCTCAGGCGCGATCTGTTCATGTAAACCACCGTTCATAAACGCCTCCTCTGACTGCGTCTTTGCTAGCTTTACTAAGCTAAGGATAACCTGCCTTGGAGCGGATCAGCAATCTGAAGAGGCCGCCGAAGGGCCAGGGCGCCTTCGGCGGCGCAACAGCGAATCAAGGCCGAGCGCCGCCCTCCAAACTCAGAAATGGAACTTGAATCCGAACTGGAAGATGCGTTGGGGGAAGCCGCCCGTGGCGATCAACCTCGCGCTTGAAGTGGTTAGGATGTTCGTTCCTGTGAGAATCGGGGCGACGTTGGTCGGACTCACGGGAACTGTCTGATTTATGCTGGACACATTGACGATGTTGAAGAGGTTGGTGAACTCGCCGATGACCTCGAAGGATGGAATGAGAGCGCGAGCTTTGACGCCATCAAAGAGGCAGTTCAATCGGCCTGCAAGGGGCTGTTCAAATACGCGGATGATAAATCAGGCAGGGTCGTTGTAATCGCTGATGTAGATCATTTCGTCATAATCCACGAGACCGAATCTGACCTGTTGCAGCCAGCCGAATTTGCCAAGCAGATTGCGTGGCAGGCCGTATAATTCGGCGAAGAAAACTGTTGTCTGGTAGGTCAATCCGGCGACCTGCATCGTTACTTCGTGGCCGAAAGCGGATAGTGGGCCGGTAAGTGTGGAGAACCGCTGTGGCAGTCCGGCTTCGATGTCCAGCCCCAGCGATTCACCGACTTCCCTCTGAAAAAGGCAAGCAGTTGCGCCGGTGTCAATACAGGCCAGGCATTCAAAGTCTTCGTCGCCAGCGCGCAACACAACACGCAGAGGAATTCCTGATTCCTGTTGCTCATAGAGAATGCGGGATCGGAAGGAGAGTTGATACTGTTGAGACATATTCAGAAACCCGCGAATGGAAGCGCGTCCGGCGGCTCAACCAGAACAATAAGAGCATGGGGAACGCCAGCGGCTTTGGCGGCGGTATGAACCTCTTTGGCCGAGCGACCGGCGCAAATCAGCCTATCTCCATCCAAGGCGACCCACTGATTGGCATATTCGGCGCGATGCTCTCGCAACCAGTTCATTTCCTTATTGACGTCTTTTTCAGGGGCGATCGGTGGGACGCGCCGCATCGTGATAGGTGGAATCACGTCAATATCCGACGTGTTCTGAACGCCGCCATTCGAGCCGCCTCCCTGGTTAGGCGCTTCATCGGCCGCATTGCGATTCAGCCATCGGCGGAGCTTGAGTCGCTCTTGAGGCGGCAATTCGCCTATCGCTTCGACAATTTGGTCAAATGTGAGCAAAGACATAAGAACATCTCCGCTTAAATTCTAGCACAGCCACTGCGAGCGAGAGGAGCGCGCGGCGGCTATCCGTCGTGTGGTATCGCTGAGGATGTCGATGGATAGCTTATACCTGAAGAGGCCGCCGAAGGGGCCAGGGCGCCTTCGGCGGCGACAGAGCGAATCAAGGCCGAATGCCCTCCAAACTCAGAAGTGGAACTTGAATCCGAGCTGGAAGATGCGTTGGGGGAAGCCGCCCGTGGCGATCAGCTTCGCGTTTGAAGTGGTTAGGATGTTCGTCCCTGTGAGAATCGGGGCGCCGGTGGCCGGACTCACGGGCGCCGTCTGATTTATGCCAGACACATTGACGATGTTGAAGAGGTTGGTGAACTCGCCGATGACCTCGATGCGCATCGACTCGCGAATCGGAATGAAACGCGAGTAACGCAAATCGATCTGCTTTACATTGCCACTCGTCGCGGTATTGCGGCCGATGAAAAGCGGCCGGTCATTGGTCGCCACGCCGTCGCGATTCAAGTCGTTGTTGCCGCGCACATTGAAACGGAAGCCGGTGTTGACGCGCGCGATGACGCCGACCTGGTTATTATTCGCCAGCGCGCTCGCAATCCGGTTACTGACATCGAACTTCGGGTTGAGGACGCCGCTGAAGATGAATGTGTGTCGCTGGTCGGCGAGCGAATTCCCACGGTCGCGCCTGCGGTTGGTCGGGTCGGAGGGAAACTCCGTCGAATCGATTACATTGATCTCCGGCGCGTCATCGATGCCGTGCGACCAGGTGTAAGACGCGCTCAATTGATAGCCCTTCGAGAAGCGCTTGTTGAGCGATAACGAGCCTGCGTGATAGGAGGATTTGCCGACCGACTCAGTGATGTTGATGTTATTGAAATTCGGATTGGCGCGCGCGCCCGAACCAAAAACCGCCCTGCCGTCGGCGAGCGTTCCGATAATCGGCGGAAGATTGGTTATCCGCACAACCGGAATCCGATTGCCGGCGACGTGAATGTAACCTGCCGTCACCGAAAAATCGCGGCTGATCTCCTGCTCGACTTGTAAATTCTGATTGAACGAATAGAGATTCGCGAAATCGGGCGCGAGCGCATCTATCGAGACCCTTGGCGGCGTGAGACCGGTCAGATTCACTGAGTTCGGGAATGCCGGCGAGCCGGCGTCGGTCGGGCGCAGCGTGAAGGTGCGTGTAAGCGGATCGCCGTTGTTCTGGATCGCGTTCTGGTAGAAGGCCAGGCCTGGCGCGTCGTAGAAGACGCCGGCGCTTGCGCGCACTACGGTTTTGCGCGTACTACCGAAGCTGTAAGACAGTCCCAGGCGCGGCGCGAAGTTGTTCGTGTCGCGGCTGAACTTTTGCGAAATCGCGAGCGGCGCGTTGGCCCGCGCATCAGGGATGTCGTAAAGCTCGTAGCGCACGCCGAAGTTCAGCTTGAAATTCGGACGGACGCGCCAGTCATCCTGGGCGAACAAGAAATAATACTGCGAACCGAACTCGATCTTCGGTTCGCCCACGATCTGCGTGAACTGCGAGTAGCCGCGTGGATTCGTCCCGTTACGCGCAGACAGGTAGGAGGCGACATCCGGGAAGGTGTAGGTCGCTACGAGCGCCACCTCGCGCCGGTCGCGGACGATCTGCATGTCGCCGCCAAATTTCAAACTGTGGGCGCCGGTGTTCCAGGTCACATTGTCGAGGATTTGAGTGATCCGCTCGTTGAAGAGCAGCGGCCCGTCCGTGGACGCTGGCGCGCCGAATTGCGCGACGCCGGAGACCGTGATCGAAGGCCCCTGGCCCGAGAGATCGTTGAGCACACTCGGCTGGTTGCGGCGCGAATACTGGAACCGGAATTCATTGAGCAGCTTCGGGCTGAGAATCGAGATCAACTGCGCGTTGCCCGTCTGGATGTTGTCTTTGAAGTCGATCGAACGCTCAAGCGTGTTCAGGCCGCCGCCGATGTTGTTCGGCGAATTGTTGGTAAAGAGCGTATAGCGCCCGAACAGCTCCTGGTTCGCGTTGATCTTCCAATCCGGCCGGACGATGAAGAAATTGGTGAGCTGCGAGGCGGGGATGAATCCGGGCGGCGTCTGGAGACCGAGCGCGGCGGCGTTCGCAGGCGTCACTGTCACAATGCGGTCCTGCTGGAGCTCGCGATCCACGCGCTCGTAGCCGACGTAGAAGTGCGCCCTGTCTTTCACGAGCGGCCCGCCGAGCGATGCGATTACATTGTCCAGGCCCGGATCCGCCTTGCGGAAATCCTGGCGCAAGAAGAACGGGCGCGCGATGAAGGGCTCGCGCCGGAAGAAGTAGCCGGCCGCGCCATGAAACTTATTTGTACCGGAGGGCGTGATCGCGTTGTAGACGACGCCTGAGGTCTGGCCGAACTCCGGCGCGAAACCGTTGGAGACGACCTGGACTTCGCGCACGAAAACTTCGGAGATCGGCGTCAATCTAAGACCAGCCCGGTCTTTCTGCGTGTTGGTGTTGCCGTCGAGTTGATAGTTGATCCGGCTCTTATATCCGTTGGCGTTGAAGCGCGGCACGCCGAACTCGACGTTCTCGAATCCGTTGACGCCCGGCTGGAGCAAGCCGAAGTTGTAGGGATTGCGCGAGGGCAGCGGAAGGTTCTTGACCTCGTTCTCGTTGATTGTGCGCCCGAGCTCGACGCGCGACACGTCGGCGATGGGCGAGTCTGCGATGATCGAGACCTCGCTGTTCACCGCGCCGGTCTTGAGCGCCACGTCCACCGTCGCCGCCTGGCCCGCGCTGAGCGTGATGCCCGACTGAACGAACGCGTTGAAACCGGTCAAGGTGACAGTGACCTGATAATTACCGACCGGCAAAAGCTGCACGCGGTAAAGACCCTTCTCGTTCGTCAGCGCCTCGCGTTCCAGCCCCGTGTCGAGGTTGACGACCTTGACCTTCGCGTTCGGAACCACTGCCCCAGAAGCGTCGGTGACAGTCCCTTCGATCACGCCATTCGCCGCCTGCGCTTGCGCCCGCGCCTCGTGCGGCGCAACCAGCAGGCCGAACGAAACGAGCGCTGAAAAGAATCCCAAAAGCAGTCTTGTATGACCGAGGGAAAAGAGATTTTTGGTTGCGCTATCAACTGATTGGAAAATCGGTTTCATTCAGCTCCTCCTCGGAAAACGGCCACGTAGTAACGACTTATGGTCTTTGAAAATTAACCGCAACCACGCAATTCAACGTAGGGGCAGACCTATGTGTCTGCCCCGGCCGGGA
>DATCXQ010000766.1:0-3916 GCA_036565725.1 Blastocatellia bacterium | reverse complement strand
CGGTTTTAGCCGGCAGGGCTTGGAGCCTCAGCCCTGCCGGCTAAAACCGGTACTCTAAACGCTCTCATTTGATGGTTGAAAATTCGTTGGATGTGTCGATATCACTTGTTCTGATTTATACAAACACCAAAAATTTAGTTTCCAGAGTAGTCAGTCCCGCGAGCGGAGCCTTCGCCAACGGCCGCTCGCTACCGCTTTCGGGCGAAGTGATTGAATCATTCTAGCAATTGGAGTCACTGAACGCTCTTGTCAACTAATTCGCCGATCATAGGGCTCAACATACAAATGTTTTCTCGACTCTTTTCGACAATAGAAAATACGGAACCCAAATATGCAGACCGATGAACTTCATGATCAGCGCCGTTTCCTCCTTTGCGTATGCTGCGCTTCCTGCGACAGCGGGGATGAGGCCAGATAAAAAATGGCCTGCGAGAATCAGAAGGAATATTATAGGTATTGAAACAGCTATCAGCTTAGGGAACACCCTCTTTTTACGGAAGAAAAACACAAGCATAACTATATTCCAAAAGAGGATTAATGTAGCCGTCATGGCGTCGAAGATAAGCACAAGTTTCCACTGCGGATGGAACTCGGGCGAGTTGGGGTTTGTGAAAAGCTCCCACCTTGAAGATCTCATGATTGGAGCCATTGAGCCGAGGAAATAAGCTAGATTCTGAGCCAGGTTGAAGATCAAGAGGACGGCGACCAGGATCAGCGCGCCACGAATTTTCGGAGGCTTGGTTTCTTTCCAAGGGGCTTGGGGGCGTTCAAGGCTGATTTTTTCTTTTTGCGGCGATTCGCTTAAGGGTTCGGGATTCATACGTGATTATTAATTGCTCTCGGTTCCATCACTACCTCCCAGGCCTCTCTGTCGCGTAGCAGGGTCGAGAGCAGCATCGTGTGCAGCCCGTGGCCGGAGCGCGACGCGCGCACATGCCCCAGCACAGGCATCCCGGCCAGCGCCAGGTCGCCGATGATGTCCAGAATCTTGTGGCGCACGAACTCGTCCTCGAACCGCAGAGGCTCCGGGTTGAGCATGCCGTCGCGCGTCAGCGCGATCGCGTTTTCGAGCGATCCGCCGCGCGCCAGCCCGCTCCGCCGCAGCGTCTCGATCTCCTCGACGAAGCCGAACGTGCGGGCGGGGGCGATCTCTTTTGAATAATCCCGTGGGCAAATGCTGACCTCGCGCCGCTGCTCTCCTATCATCGGGTGGTTGAAGGCGATCAGGCAGGTGACGCGGAATTCGTCGGCGGGCTCGATCGACATGACGCGATCCTTTTCCCTGACCTCGACCCGTTTGAGCGCGCGCAAGTAGGCCCGCGGGGCCTGAAGCTGGACCACGCCGGCCCGTTCGATCAATTCGGCCCACGGGCCGCTGCTGCCGTCCAGGATCGGCGCCTCCACCGAATCGATCTCGATGATCGCGTTGTCCACGCCACACCCCATTAGCGCCGAAAGCAGATGCTCGACCGTGGCGATCATCACGCCCGATTTCATCAGTGTCGTGGCGTAGCTGACGTGCGCGACATGATCCGGCGAGGCCGGAATTTCGAAGTCGTTCAGATCGATGCGGCGAAATACGTAGCCGGTATAGGCCGGGGCGGGTTTCACCTTAACGGTTACCGGGGTGTTGTAATGAAGTCCTGTTCCACTCGCGCCGAAATCGGCGCCAATCGTCGTCTGTTTGCTCAAGCAGGTGATCCCTTTCGAAACTGCGTGGATGGATCAGCGCCACTGGTGGTAGCGGGCGGGGCTATATTTAATGATGGGACGCTCGCTACCGCTCGCGTCGCCGAGCCGAGCAATAAAGCAATCTGCGAGCCATTTTCACCATCGTGCGGCTGACGGCTCGTAAATGCTTTATCAACTAAGACGATTGGCGGACTGGGAATTGACGCTTAATAAAGGGTTGTCGCTTTTTAGCAACATCGGCCGGCCGGCGTTGTTGTTATCGGGCTACCGCTACGCGCATAAAAAAACAACGGCTGCGGGTGGCGTCACTCCGCAGCCGTTGTTTAGACTCGCCTTCCTTCACGATCGGGCTAGCGTCCACTTGCCGCTAACTCGCCGGCAGGCCCCGCTGTTCAGGGTTATTCGATCGGGCGGCGGTATTTTTTGCGATTGCGCTTACGGGCCAGCGCCGATTTCAGGCGGCGCTTTTCTCCGGGTGGAACATAGAAGGCGTGCCGCTTGACTTCGCGAATAATGTCTTCCTGTTGCACCTTACGTTTAAACCGGCGGAGAGCGCTCTCCAGCGTCTCGTTATCGCCGAGTTTGATTTCTGCCACTTGTTTTTCACCTGCCTTTCAATGAGGAAGATTGAACACTGCGCCTGACCTTCGCCTGATAAGACCTGTTGAGTCTGTGGGGACGCCATGCGGATAATGGCGAGGGTAGAGCGAACCGCAACCTTAACGTTCAGCCCCGCGAACTGTCAAGCGCGAACCATTCGATTGCGGAATGCGGATTGCGGAATGCGGATTATTGATTCAGAATCTGCCGCCTGGAACCGCAGGTTGCGAAGCTGTGATTGAAATCTTCTTCAATCCGCAATCCGCAATCCGCAATCCGCATTCCGCAATCATCGATCCTCTACAGTGTTTGGAATTATGAAAGTTTTCGTGATTGGTTCAGGCGGGCGTGAGCATGCGTTGGTCTGGTCATTGGCTCGTAGCTCGCACGTCAAACAAATCTATTCCGCGACCGCCAACGCGGGCATCCTGAAACAGACAACGCCCGCCGGCGTGAGCGCGGGCGACATAAATTCAATCGCCGAATTCGCCGCGCGCGAGAAGATCGATCTGGTCGTTGTCGGCCCCGAACAGCCTCTGGTCGACGGCGTGGCCGACGCGCTCGACGAGCGCGGCGTCGCGGTCTTCGGGCCATCGCGTGCGGCGGCGAGGCTTGAAGGCAGCAAGGTCTTCGCCAAGGAGTTTATGACGCGCCATAACATTCCGACCGCGCGCCACCGCGTCGCCGACAACGTCGAAGACGCGATGGAAGCCGTTACCGGCGCCCATTTCGGTTTTCCGGTCGTGGTGAAAGCCGACGGACTGGCGGCGGGCAAAGGCGTGATAATCGCCGAAGACGAAGCGCAGGCGAGGCTGGCGATCGAGGATTTGCTCGTCGGGCGCAAGTTGGGCGACGCGGGCGCGAGAATCGTGATCGAAGAGTGTCTGGCCGGGCGCGAACTGTCTTATCTCGTCTTCAGCGACGGGAAGGATTACGCGCCGATGCCTGTCGCCCAGGACCACAAGCGCGCGTTCGACGGCGACCAGGGGCCGAACACCGGCGGGATGGGGGCCTTCTCGACGCCGGGATTGTTAGACGCGCGACTCGAACGGCGGATCGTGGGCGAGGTCGTCGAGCCGACGCTGGAGGGCGCCCGCGCCGAAGGCTTCCCGTTCAGCGGAGTGTTGTATTGCGGTCTAATGATCACCGCCGACGGCCCGAAGGCGCTCGAATACAACGTGCGCTTCGGCGACCCTGAAACCCAGGCGATCCTGCGGCGACTCGACGGCGACTTCGCCGAAGTGGCTCTGGCTGTGGCGCAAGGACGGTTGTCGGACGCGCAGCCGCATTTGTCATTCTGGAGTGAAGAGACGGCGACCTGCGTGGTGATGGCTTCGGCCGGTTATCCGGGAGATTATTCCGCCGGGAAAACGATCGCCGGTATTAATGAAGCGGAGCGACTTGATGGCATCGTCGTCTTCCACGCCGGAACGAAATTTAATGCCGATGGAGAGGTAGTGACCGCCGGCGGGCGTGTGTTGGGTGTGACATCCCGCGCTGCGACGCTGGGAGAAGCGACAGCGCGGGCGTATGAGGCAGTCAGCATGATCCGGTTTGACGGGAGGCAGTACAGAAATGACATCGGCGCCGCCCGTTAACAAGTTGGGTAACCGTTAATCGACCT
>DATCXQ010000757.1:0-9434 GCA_036565725.1 Blastocatellia bacterium | reverse complement strand
CGATCCGCTGCCCGATTCGGATGCCGATACGCTTGAGGGACGGTTGATCGCGATCTGGGAACAATTCTTCGGCCGCGCGGGGCTGCAGCTCGGCGACAATTTCTATGCCCTCGGCGGCGACTCGCTGATGGCGATCAGCTTGGTTTCGAGAATCAACTCCGCTTTTCAACTGCAATTGCAGGTTGGCGACTTTCTGCGCACGGAGAATATCGGGGCTCTTTGTTCGCTCCTTTCCGCAAGCTCCGCGGACACAGGGGGCGCGATTGTGACGCGCGCCGAGACGCGCGATGACTATCCCACATCCTTCGAACAACAGTCGATCCTCGCGGCTCGCAATTCCATCTACCCCACGCGCTTCAACTGCAGCGCGGCATTCGAAATCGAAAGACTGGTCGATCCGGAGCGGCTGGAGCGCGCGTTTCGGAAACTCGTGGCCCGCCACGAAATCCTCCGCACATGTTTCGATCGCGGGGCCTGTCGGCAGCGCGTTCTTCGCGCCACGCCGTCCCATCTGCCGGTCATCTCGGGCGACGCGGAGGCGGCCCATATCATGGACACGTTCGTCCAACCGTTCGATCCAACCGAGCCTCCACTCATGCGCGCCGCGCTGGTCGACGCGCCGTCTTATCCCCGCTTATTGCTGCTGGATGCGCACCACTCGATCACCGACGCCGTATCGCTGAACGTGATGATGCGGGAGTTGTGGAGCCTCTACAACGGCGACGAGATCGGGCCGGTCCGGCTGCATTATGGCGACTACGCTGTCTGGCAGCGCAGGAACACTGCGAATGGCCGGGTCGAGCGGGATCGCCGTTTCTGGCTTGACTGGATGGATGGATTTGTGTGGACGGCGCTTCCTTCGGGTCCCGGCGGAACGGAGCCTGAGCACGGGCAGATGTCGACGACGATCGACGCGGGGGACCGCGAGGCGCTCGCGAGATTCTGCGAGCGCCTCGCGGCCACGCCCATGACCGTGCTGCTGTCATCGCTTGCCCTGGTCGTCGCACGCCTGACGGAGCAGATCGATATTACACTCGGCCTCCGCGTTTCGCGCCGCACAAGCGCCGCGCTCGAAACCATGCTGGGACCTTTTGTCGAAGACGCCCCCTGCAGGCTGCGAATCCCGGGACGACCCGACACTAGCGAATTGCTGCGCCAGGTCGCCGACGGAATCGCCCGGAGCCTCGATCACGGCTTCTATCCTTATGATCGGCTCAACGACGATCTGCAGCAGCGCGAGCCGACTCCCAACGGAGAACTCTTCTCAATCCTGGTGAACTACGTCCCGGCCATTCAGGACATGGGCGCTTCGGGGCGATTCCGAGCGCTCCCGCGGCCGGCCTCTTCGAAATATGACTTGAACCTGCGGCTGCGCGACGGCGCCTCGCTCGTTCTTGACGCGAAGTACCGTTCCGACAAGTACAGCGCCTCGTTCATAAGCGACTTTCTCACCGCGATTGCCGATCAGGCGTCCGAGATATGCTCCGCCGGCGGTTGATCGTCTGGCCGGGGGTCTGATTGCCGCCATGAATACGGCCGCCAATCCACCTTTGCGCCTTCCCGCGATGGGCATGGGGTGTATGGGACTCTCCGAGTTCTACAGCCCGATTCCGCCTTCGGAGTCCGCCGCCACCATCCGGTACGCGTTCGACCGTGGAATCACCTTTTTTGACACTGCTGACATGTACGGCGAGGGAGAGAACGAAAGCCTCGTCAGCGCCGCCTTGAAACCGGTTAGAAAGCAAGTAGTCCTGGCATCGAAATTCGGCATCATCCGCGACGCGGGCGGGAAGCGCGTCGACGGAAGTCCTGCCTACGCCCAGCGCGCGTGCGAGGCGAGCCTGCGGCGGCTCCAGACCGAATGGATCGATCTTTATTATCTGCACCGGGTCGATCCGGCCACGCCGATCGAGGATTCAGTCGGCGCGCTGAGTCGGTTGGTGGAACAAGGCAAAGTCCGCGCGATCGGGCTGTCGAAGATCGATTCCGCCACGCTGCGCCGCGCCAGCAGGATCTCGCGGATCGATGCGGTGCAGATGGAATACTCGTTATGTCAGCGCGACATCGAAACCGCGCTTCTCCCCTGCGCTCGTGAATACGGCTCGACGCTGGTTGCGTACTCGCCGTTGTGTAGGGGGCTGCTGGCGGGCTGGAATGGGAGCCTGGAGAGTCTGGATGCGAACGACTGGCGGCGCCGCGATCCACGTTTCCAGAACCAGGGCGTTCCGGAAATCGCTGGACTTTGCGGCCGCATCGAGCGTCTTGCGCGACAACTGGGCTGCACTGCCACGCAGGTTGCGCTCGCGTGGCTTCGTGACCAACAAGGCGTTGTGCCAATCCCCGGAATGCGGACGCGGCGCCACGTCGATGAAAACCTTGCGGCTTTCGAGATACGATTGGCAAATGAGCAAATCCGGGAAATCGAGAAGGCTCGCCCGCCGCAGCCCTGCTCACTTTGACCACCGTGTCTCACAACGGTTATTAGCCATGCCACAGACAGACTGTCTGATCCTGGGGTTCTACGACTACTCGTTTTCAGAGTACGTTTCCATGCTCAAAGTCATGGGAGCGGATTCTGGCGCGTTTCAGGACCTATCGCTCGCGTTTGTTGAAGTCGGCGGCCGCCCGCTTCGCGCCCTCGATCTGCTGACGGAGCTGCGACGCGAAGCCGGCCTGGGCAATGAGATCTACCACAACGCGGACTTCCTCTGGCCCGTCGTCGCGTACCTGACGACCTATCTCCGTCGCAGCGGCCTGAATGCGGATTACGTGAATCTGCCCCACCTGGAGACCGAGCGCCTCCGGCGGAAGATCGCGGAAGGAACGCGCGCGGTCGCGATCACCACGACGCTCTATGTTTCGCCACACCCGATTCTGGCCCTAGTCGAAATGATTCGCTCGCTGTCGAGCGATGTGAAGATCATCGTCGGCGGACCGTACATCGCGAACCAGATGCACACGGCGAATCGAAGCGATCTGTGCAGCCTGTTCGACTACCTGGGGGCGGATATCTACGTGACTTGCGCCGAGGGAGAAAAAACCCTGACCAGAGTTTTGCGGGCCATGATAGACGGCGAGCCGCTCGACTCCGTGTCGAACCTTGCCTTTCGCAATTCTTCCGACAATTTCACGTTCACCATGGACGCTCCCGAATCCAACGCGCTCCAGGAGAACATCATCGACTATGCGCCGTTCTTCGAAGATTCCCCGAGCGAGTTCTTGAGCATTCGTACCGCGAAGTCGTGCCCGTTTGCGTGCGCCTTCTGCGGATTTCCGGAGCGCGCAGGCGACTACCGGTATCTGGATGTCGCCAGCGTCGAGAAGCAGTTGAACCTGATCCGCGATCTTGGCCGGGTTACCACGATCACGTTCTTAGACGATACCTTTAATGTGCCGAAGGGACGATTCAAAGAAGTCCTTCGCATGATGATCCGTAACCGCTACGACTTTCGATGGAACTGCTTTTACCGCTCAGATCATGGCGATGAGGAAACCATCGATCTGATGGGGCGCGCCGGTTGCGAGGGTGTTTTCCTGGGCGTCGAATCCGGCAGCGACCGGATGCTCTCGCTGATGAACAAGGCCGCCCGTCGGCGGAACTATGCCGAGGCGATCCCGCGGCTCCACGCGGCAGGGATCTCAACTTATGCTTCCCTGATCATTGGCTTTCCCGGTGAAACCGATGAAACGGTGCGCGAAACGATCGATTTTTTGGAAGAGTCGGCGCCGGAATATTTCCGCGCGCAGCTGTGGTACGCGGACCCGGTGACGCCAGTGTGGAAGAAACGCGAAGAATTTCAGATCCAAGGCGTGGGTTTTGATTGGATACATCATACGATGTCGGCGCGTCGCGCGTGCGAATGGATCGAGCGCATGTTTCTCTCAGTTGAAAACTCGATGTGGCTTCCCCAATTCGGCTTCGAACAATGGAGCACGTTCTACCTGGCGCGAAAAGGAATGTCGCGCGCCCAGATCCGAAACTTCGTCGGCGCTTTTAACGGCATGATCAAGCACCGGCTTCTGACCCGGGAAAGCAATCCCCCGCAAGAGCTCATGGAGAGAGCGCGTCAGTACGCGAGGTTCGAAACCGGGAACGCAAAAGCGACCACGATGGCGTAACGCCCCGGTTAGCCCGCCCATGGGAGCCAAATTAGCTGCTGAATATTCGCTGACGGCAGCGGATGGTTTTCACTCTACAAAATCTTCTGATCGAAATTTATCCATTTATCAATTGTCTGGCGATTAACCTCGATAGGAATCCTAAGACAGATTGACTGTCACACAATTTTCGTTGGGATCCTTATGCGGCTCGATACGGAGCTATAGCGCGCGACCTGCGTAGATTAAGGACTTTATGATGAGTCATCGGGCCTTTTCAGTTTTAACGGTCTCGCGGATGGTGATTCTCCTACTGGCTCTGACCGCTTCGGCGGCTCAAGCGCAAACTTCTCGCGCCGCCTCTTCCGCCGCCTACATCGACCGTGGCAACTCATGGCTAACCAAAGGGGAGTTAGATCAAGCTATCGCCGATTTCGATCTCGCTATCGCTTCCGACCCAAGCTACGCCGCGGCCTACTACAAGCGCGGTATAGCTAGGCGTCTCAAGCGGGACCTCGACGGCGCGATCGCGGACTTCGACCGGGCGATCCAACTCAACCCGCGCCACGCCCAAGCTTATGTTGATCGCAGCGGGATTCGTTATGCCAAAGGGGACTTGGACGGTGTGATTAGCGACAACACCAAGGCCATTGAACTCGATCCGCGCCTGGCGCAGGCCTGGAACAATCGCGGCACAGCGCGGAGAGAAAAAGGCGACTTGGACGGGGCGATAGCCGACTTCAACCGCTCGCTCAAACTCAATTCCAAACTCGCTGAAACCTACGACAATCGAGGTGTGGCGCGGTACTTCAAAGGCGATCTGGATGGCGCTATTGACGACATCACTCGTGCGATCAAGCTCAAGCCCCACTTCGCCGGAGCCTACACTAATCGTGGCGCTCTACTGCATGTTAAAGGCGATTTGGATGGGGCGCTGGCTGATCATAACCGCTCCATCGAGTTGAACCCGGCGGCCGCGCTCGCCTACTTTAATCGCGCTCTGGCCTGGGAGGCCAAAGGAGATTTGGCGCGGGCCATAGCCGATTACGATCAGGCTATCGCGCTTAATCCCGGCCACGCCGAGGCATACGCTCATCGAGGCCTGGCTCGATTGGGGCTGGGCAAGGATGCCGAGGCGGAAAAAGATTTCGCCCGGTCTGTGGCTCTTAAGCCGGGGCTGCAAGATTACCTGGCGCGGCAGATCAAAGTGTTGAAACAGCGGCTGGCAGAGCGTGGACCGCGCCTCAACCAATGATCTTATTAGCGAGTCCTGGAATGAACTAAGCGATCACCCTACTTTTTCGGAACATACTGAACTAATGACACGGCGAATTTCCGTTTAGTCGGCTCGCGGAAGAAGCGAGTCGAAGCATTCTTCGCCATAACCCACCTGAATGCCCGCGCTCGGTGGAGATAGGAGACCAATGTATGCCACGGCCTGTATTTGTCATTCCGCACTATAGTGCGACTGAATCGTCCTGGCGCTTTCTGGATCGCGCCGTCAGCAGCATTCTGGAGCAGACCGACCCCGACTGGGATGCAGTCATTATCGACGACTGCTCTCCATCCTCCGATAAGACCGCGCGCCTCCAGGAACTCCAGGCCAGGGACTCGGGGCGTCTGCACATCATCGAGAAGAACACCAATGAAGGTCCAGGCAGTTCGCGGAACATAGGTGTGGCGTGGGCGGCAGAGCGCCGTGCGCCGTTTGTCCTGTTCCACGACGCTGATGACTTGGCCCAGCAAGACCGGCTGAGGGTGACACGCGAGTATTTCCAACGTCGGCCGGATGTAGACTTTCTGTATTCCACATTCGAAGTGGTGAATGAGCGCGAGGAGCCGGTGCCCACACACACTCTAACGTCATCAATACAGGAGATCCTGAACGGACACGTGATCAATCCTGTCGAAGGCCGGGACCAATGGCTGCGGGTCGCTGTCGAGAAAGGCTATACGACTTGGACGAGCACGGTCGCCGTCCGCACGGAGCTTGCTGCTGCCCATCCGTTCCCGACTACATTCGTTTCCGAGGATTCGCACGCCTGGCTCCGCATGCTCGCCGCGGGAACAACCGTGGCGTTCGCGGATACTCCCCTCTCCAGGAGGCGAATTTGCAGCTCTGTCAATGGCTCCACTACGCGCCAGCGCTATGGGAGCGACTTCTACTGGATCAAGCTTGCAGTGGACCTCGACGCCTTCTCCCGCGCGCTGGAATTCGCGCGGCTCCGTGGAGGAATTTCGGATCTGGATGAAATCGAACTCCGGCGGCGGTTCCACCTGCGGCAAGCCGAAACGATGGCCCGCGAGCGGCACGAACGCGGCGCCGACCTTTGCCGCGGTCTTGCGGCGCTTGCGCTGCTGGAGGCGAACGTCGTGGCGCCGCGGCCATACGCGTCGTCACATGACGATAGATTCGCCATCGATGGACACGCCCACACAGTCGCGGCGCAACCGTCGCGGTAAACGCGGCCACAACATACATCGGCTCCCAACAATGGGACATCGCCCTTAAAGGCGCCCGCCGCCCGTGGAGGTTCATCGAGTCGATTCCGCCCGACAAAGTCTCCGGCCGCCACACGCCCGCTGCGACGGCAAAGAGGTGGTGTCTCTTGATTCTAAAGTCCGTCAAATTTGACTCATTTGCATCAGACTCTCTCAGGTAAGGACTCTAGTCACGTATGGCGCGGCGGGCGAAAATCCCGAAGTCGGGTTGCGGCGCTGGAATTGCACGGAACTGTTTAGCCGGCTTGACGGCAAGTGGAAGATCATTCACCGCCATTGGTCCTTCACAAAACCCGATGTCAAGACGGCGGAATTGTAAAACGAGGATCTGTTAGTGGCCAGGTTACTCCGGCTCGGAATTGCGACCAGTCTGGAGGTCGATCCGGCTCCGTTCGCGGAGTTGCCGGGCGTGGATGAATGCGTGCGCGTGACGAAGCCTTACAAGCTGGCCGGGCGCGATTTAAAACACGACAAGACCGTCATCAAAATCGGCGAGGCCGAGATCGGCGGAGATGAAATGGCGATGATCGCCGGCGTCTGCGCCGTTGAATCGCGCGAGCAGACTATGTCGACCGCGGAAGTCGTGGCCGAGATGGGATGCAAATGGTTTCGCGGCGGCGCTTTCAAACCTCGCACTTCGCCTTACGCGTTTCAGGGGTTGGCCGAAGAAGGGTTGAAGATTCTCTCCGACGCTCGCGACGCGTTCGGGTTGCGCATCGTGACCGAAGCGGTGGATGAACCGGCGCTCGATCTGGTCGAAAAATACGCCGACGTGATTCAGATCGGCGCGCGGAACATGCAGAATTTCAGCCTGTTGAGACGCGCCGGGCAGGCTCGCAAGCCAGTGCTGCTGAAGCGTGGGATGTCTTCGACGCTCGAAGAGTTTCTGCTCGCGGCTGAATACATCATGTCCGAAGGAAATTATCAGGTGATCTTGTGCGAGCGCGGCGTGAGGACTTTCGGCGATCATTCGCGCTTCACGCCGGATCTGTCGGTCATCCCGGCCGCGCAGCGTTTGTCGCACCTGCCGATCGTCTTCGATCCCAGCCACAGCACTGGCAACCGCGAAATCGTGATCCCGATGGCTCGCGCCGCGGTGGCCGCCGGCGCTGACGGTTTGCTGGTCGATGTGCATCCTTATCCCGAACGCGCATTGTGCGACGGGCCGCAAGCCTTGTTGTTCGATATGTTCCGCGAACTGGTGGCGCAGGCGCGCGCCATCTCCGAAATTGTCAGACAACATTACGAAGCCCATAACATCGAGACCGAAAAAAAACGGGGGATCTATGCGGCTCGCGCCTGATCCTCGGACTGCGCATTGAATCCCGGATACCATTCGTCGAACTTGCCTCGGAGATCTTAACACTTGATCTACTGCTGATTCGACAAACGCTGTTTGTTTTTGATGTAGGTCTGAAACTCCTGCAACGTCACTCGCAGCTTCTCCGAACTTGCGCCCGTGATGACTTCACCCTCTAAATCCGCTTCCAGAACCGTGTCGCCGCCGTCGGAGAGGAAAGTGATTTGCTGGTTCATCCGCATCCCCTGGGATTTCAGCGCTTCTAACACTCGCCGCTTCGGTTTCGTGTCATAACTGTTGACCAGGCCGAAACACTTCGACTCGCCTTCCGCCCTCCTGCTCTTACTGACGATCACTTCGAAACGCCCGTCTTTTTTCCCTTTCTGTTCAAAAAAATCCACATAGCCTCCATCAATTCCGACCGTCAGCGGCATGTCTGGCCGCGGCAATTCCTCCCAATCTCGTTCACAACCCTCGATGAAGAACGCCTGTTCATCGCCTAGTTCACTCTCCAACCTCTCCGCCACCGCCAGAGTGTGATTGCGAATCGTCGATGCGTTGATTTCCGCGCCGATCGGCAGCGCTTCGAGAGTGGGGGACAAAACGGGGGCTGTCAGAAATCTCCGAACCTGTCTTCCTCATGATCGTCGATCATGAGAATTCGCTTTCTCTTTGCAAAATTTGCAAGAGACTCCCCAGCCTTTTTCACTTTGATCTCTGGAGCTACCCCCTGTAATTCTGCACGTCTTGGACGACGAGAACGATTCGCACAAAATCGGCTCTGTCGGGAAGTTGGTGAAGGGGTTGACGGGAATGGGAAAATGTCGCTAGATAAAGGTAGTTCTCGCTGATCCTGCGATTAAGAAGGCGCTGATCTCGATATCACCAACTTCCCGACAGAGCCGCCTTATGCACGAGCTGTCGCAGCCGCGTGTGATCCGGCGGGTCGAGGTCGATCATGGTGCGCTCCAATGGACGGAACATCGGCGGTACCCACGGCTGCTTGCGAAGCTGTTCCGGCGTCAAGGCGTTGTAGCGGCACTTGGCAAAGCGCTCATCCGTGAGCAACATATTGACGTCTTCGTAGCGCGTCACCAGCCAGACAGGGGTTTTGTCCGGCAGCGTGATGCGGCAGACGGGTTGTTCCATGCGCAAACGCGCGAGGATTGGGAACGGGTTCGCCTTAAATTCCGGACTTAGGATGTTCACCTGTTGCGCTGTATTCATCATTCTCTCCGCCCATCTCTCGGATTCCACGATCAGGCGGCTCCGAGCGGAGCGTGGCGCGTTCGAGCGACCATTTGAGCAAGGGTGGTGTGACGAGGGTGGTGATAATGACCATAATCACCACGGCGCCAAAAGAGGCCGCGCCGATGACCGGCTCGCTTTCGCCCTGCGCGTTCGGCAGCGTGAGCGTGGCCCCGATTCCGGCGAAGATCAAGCCTACTTCGCCACGCGGGATCATTCCCAAACCGATTGCGAGGCGGTTGATCGAGCGTTCCATCACGGCGAGCGAACAGACCTGCTTGCCGAT
>DATCXQ010000736.1:0-11265 GCA_036565725.1 Blastocatellia bacterium | reverse complement strand
CCGACGCGAACCTGCCTATGGGCGGCCCCGGGCGTTCGGCCAAAGGAACGTTCGCGCTGACCGAGTTTGAAGTCGAAGCCGCGCCCGCCGGCGATCCTAAGAAGGGCGCGAAGATCAAGCTCGTCCGCGCCGCCGCCGATTACAACCAGCCCGAGCGCGAGCTCGAGCCGATCTACGACGACAAGAGCAAACGCCGTCGCGTGGCCGGCCCCGTCGAATTCGCGATCGATGGCAAGGACGAAACCGCATGGGGAATTGACGCGGGCTCCGGACTGCGCAACCAACCGCGCAAGGCCGTCTTCGTCGCCGAAAAACCGATTTCGAATGAGGGCGGAACGATTCTGACTTTTTATCTGAAGCAGAACCACGGCGGATGGAACAGCGACGACAACCAGAACAACAACCTGGGGCGGATGAGGCTTTCGATCACGACCGCGCCTGAGGCCGTCGCCGATCCGCTCCCCAAGGGCGTACGTGAGATACTCTCGATTCCGAGCGAAGGCCGCACACAGGCTCAGGTTGAAACGGTCTTCGGCTACTGGCGCACGACCGTCCCGGATTTCGCCGATGCCAACAAACAGATCGCCGAGTTGTGGCGCCAGCATCCGGAAGGCTCTTCGCAACTGGTCATGCGCGAGCTGGTAAACGCGCGTAAGACGCATTTGCTTAAGCGCGGCGATTTCCTCAAACCGGACATAGTCGTTACGTCAGGCGTTCCCGAGTTCCTGCACCCTCTGCCCGCCGGCGCCGCGCCTGACCGGTTGACGTTCGCGAAATGGCTGGTTGATCGCAACTCGCCGACGACCGCGCGCTCGATGGTCAACCGCGTCTGGCAATCCTATTTCGGCGCCGGATTGGTTGCGACGCCTGAAGATTTAGGCCTGCAGAGCGAAGCGCCATCGCACCCTGAATTGCTCGATTGGCTGGCAGTCGAATTTATGAACCCGACGTGGAATGTGGGCGACGAGGCGATTCACGCGAGGGGCGACGGGGCGAATCCGCAATCCGCAATCCGCGATCCGCAATCAAAGGGTTGGAGCTTGAAACACGTTCACCGCTTGATAGTCAACTCGGCCACGTACCGCCAATCGTCGAATGTCACGCCGCGATTGCTCGAACGCGATCCTCTCAACCGGTTTCTGGCGCGCGGCGCGCGAATGCGTGTCGAAGCTGAGGTCGTGCGCGACATCGCGCTGGCAGCGAGCGGACTGCTCAACCCGAAGGTCGGCGGGCCGAGCGTCTTTCCGCCCGCGCCGGACTTTCTCTTCCTTCCGCCGGCGAGTTACGGCCCGAAGCCGTGGGACGAAAGCAGGAACGAAGACCGTTACCGCCGCGCGCTCTACACGTTTCGCTATCGCTCGACGCCGTATCCGGCGCTGCAGGCCTTCGATGCGCCGAACGGCGACTTTTCCTGCGTCCGCCGCGCGAGGTCGAACACGCCGGTGCAGGCTCTGACGACGCTCAACGAAACCGTCTTCCTCGAAGCCGCGCGAGCGCTGGCGTTGATGACAGCGAGAGAAGGCGGCGGCGCCGACGCGACTCGGTTGGAATTCGCTTTCCGAAGGGCGCTGGCGAGAAGACCGACCGCGCGGGAATCGGCGGAATTGATCGGATTGTTGAATAGACAGAGAGAACGCTTCGCCGCAGGCGAATTGAATCCGTGGAACCTGGCGACTAGCGATCCTGACAAACCATTCGCCTTGCCCAGGGGAGTGAGGATGGATGACCTGGCGGCGTGGACTGCGGTGGCGAGGGTGTTGTTAAATCTGGATGAGACGATTACCAAGGAGTGAACGGAAGTTTGACGTATGAAAAATCACAACAACGCTATTCATCGCCGAAAATTTCTGAAAGGGACTGCCGCCGTCGCGTTGAGCGGTCTTGCGAGCGACAAAGTCCTCGGCGCGAACGACCGCATCCGCCTTGGCGCGATCGGCGTCGGCGGGCGTTCACGCAAGACGCTGATTCCGATTCATCAAAATCAGCCCGACACGGAATTCGCCGCCGTCTGCGACGTCTACGAGCCTCACCTGCTGCGCACGGCGTCCGAAAACGGATTGAAAAACGTAAAGCAGGTACGCGACTATCGCGCGATCCTCGACGACAAGAGCATAGACGCCGTCATCATCGGCGCCCCCGACCACTGGCACGCGCGGATGGTTACGGACGCCGTGGCGGCTGGCAAGGACGTTTACGTAGAAAAGCCCGTCACCCATTCGCTCGAGGAGGGCAATGATCTGATCCGCGCCGTCGAATCGAGCAAGCGCGTGGTCCAGACCGGCACGCAGCAGCGGAGTTGGCCGCATTTCATCGAGGGCAAGCGGATCATCGATTCGGGCAAGCTCGGCAAGATCACGTTCGTGCGGATGTGGTGGTTTCAGAACTACGCCGCCGGGGGGCGCCCGACGAAGCTCGCGCTCGACCAACTCGACCAGAAGATGTGGCTCGGAAAAGCCCCGGAGCAGCCCGTCACGCCGATCAAGTTTTTCTGGTGGCGCTGGTTCTGGGATTTCGGCGGAGGCGCGCTGACCGATCTGATGACGCACTGGATAGACGTCGCCCACTGGTACATGGATGTGACCGCGCCCGCGAGCGTAGTGACCAACGGCAATCGCTACGCGCTCGATTGGGAATGCCCGGACACGATCACCTGCGCGCTCGATTACCCGAAGAATTTCAGCGTCACTTACCACGGCACGATGGCCAGCAGCATCGACGACGGCGGGCTGGAAATTCGCGGGATGAAAGGGACGATGAAACTCGACCGCTCCCATTTGGCCGTTTACCCGGAGGGCGGAGAATTTATCGGCAAACTCGGACAAATGAAACCTGAGACGCTGTTGTTGTCCGCCGCCGACGGCACTATCCCGCACATCCGCAACTTCCTCGATTGCGTGAAAAGTCGCAAGGCGCCGACGGCGAATATTCGCGTCGCCGTCGAAGCCGCGCGAGCCGCGCATCTGGGCAATCTGGCGCTGAAGCAGGATCGGCGGATCAGGTGGAACGCGCAACAGGAACGGATCGAGGGTTAATAATGAAGTTGAAAAATCGAAACAGGTTTCTTGCGATCGTTTGCTCGTTCGGATTGTTCGCGGGCGGTTCGATCTTCCGCTTGACCGTACAGACCGGTCTGATCGCAGACGCTCAGGAAAGCAACATCTATTTGCTCAAGCCCGCGCGCGTCTTCGACGGCGAATCGGCGCAACTCCGCGAAGGTTGGGTAGCGCTGACGCGCGGAGAAAAAATTGAGTTCGTAGGATCGCCGGGCGAAATCACAATCCCTGCCGGCGCGAAAGTGATCGAGGCGCCGGGGACGACGTTGATGCCCGGACTGATCGAAGCGCATTCACACGTCCTGCTGCATCCTTACAACGAGACGCCGTGGAACGATCAGGTCGCGCGTGAACATCTGAGCCTGCGCGTGGCGCGCGCGACCAACCATTTGCGCGACACCCTGCTCGCCGGTTTCACGACCGTCCGCGATTTAGGGACTGAAGGCGCAGACTACGCCGACGTCGGCCTCAAGCAAGCCGTCCAACAAGGAATCATTCCGGGGCCGAGAATGCTTGTGACCACGCGCGCGATCGTCGCATCGGGGAGTTATGGCCCGAAAGGTTACGCCACGGAATGGGACGTGCCGCAAGGCGCCGAAGAGGCGGACGGCGTTGACGGCCTGATCAAAGCCGTCCGCACGCAGATCGGAAAGGGCGCCGATTGGATCAAGGTCTACGCCGATTACCGCTGGGGCAAGGGCAGGGCCGCGCCGACCTTCTCGCTCGACGAATTGAAGCTGATCGTCGAAACAGCCAGGAGCGCCGGCGTCCCCGTCGCCGCGCACGCGACCACTGCCGAGGGAATGCGAAGGGCGACGCTGGCCGGCGTTGAGACAATTGAACACGGCGACGACGGCTCGCCGGAAGTCTTTCGCCTGATGAAAGAGAAGGGCGTCGCGCTCTGCCCGACGCTTTCAGTAGGCAATCAGGCGCGGAAGAAAGATACCTTCCAGGCGGCGCTTGCGGCAGGCGTGACGATAGTCGCTGGCAGCGACGTGGGCGTCTTCCCGCACGGCGACAGCGCGCGCGAGCTTGAAGCGATGGTCAGGCTCGGAATGCAGCCCCTAGACGCGCTGCGCTCGGCGACTTCGGTCAGCGCGCGGACGCTGCATATGGACGATCAGATCGGGCGCGTCAAAGCGGGGCTGCTGGCCGACTTGATCGCGGTCGAGGGCGACCCGACGCGCGACATCTCGGCGATTCGCAAAGTCCGGTTCGTGATGAAGGGCGGAAAGCCCTACAAAGAATGAAAATCTCATCCACAAAGTCACACGAAGAGACACTAAGGATTGATTTCATCTTCGTGATCCTTTGTGTGGCTTTGTGGATGATTTTCCGCAGGAGGTTGTGAAATGGATCAAGCAACAAAGCTGAAACGGAAAGGCGCCCGCCGATGGTTCATCGAACAATGCGGCGTCGGAATGGGCGCGTTCGCGCTCAACCATCTGCTCGCGAGCGCAGGCTACGCTGCGACTCAAGGGGCCGACAACCCGCTCGCGCCAAAGAAGCCGCATTTCGCGCCGAAGGCCAGGAACGTCATCTTCCTCTTTATGGCCGGAGCGCCGAGCCACCTGGAGATGTTCGACTACAAGCCGCAACTGGCCAAATTCGACGGCACGCTGCCTCCGCCCGAATTGCTGAAGGGGTATCGCGCGGCGTTCATCAATCCGAATTCGCAGTTGCTCGGGCCGAAATTCAAATTCGCGAAATATGGGCAGTGCGGCGCGGAGTTGTCCGAGTTGATCCCGCATACGGCTGGTATTGTTGACGATATTGCGATCGTCAGGTCGATGGTTACCGACGCGTTCAATCATGCGCCGGGGCAGTTGATGATGAACACCGGCACGCAAATATTCGGGCGTCCGAGCATGGGCGCGTGGGCGATTTACGGCCTCGGGAGCGAGGCGAAGGATTTGCCGGCCTTCGTCGTCTTCAGCACCGGCAGCAAGGGGCCGAGCGGCGGCAATAGTTGCTGGGGGAGCGGCTTTCTGCCGACGGTCTATCAAGGCGTGCAGTTCCGCAACGTCGGTGATCCTGTGCTCTACCTATCGAACCCGCGAGGCGTCGATGAGAAATTGCAGCGCGATTCGCTCGACACGATCAACAAGCTGAATCGAATGCGTCTGGACGTGACGGGCGACCCTGAGATCGCCACGCGGATCAATTCGTTCGAGATGGCCTTCAAGATGCAGTCTTCGGCCCCGGAACTGATGGACATCTCGAAAGAGCCTAAACACATTCTGGAAATGTACGGCGCGGAGCCGGGCAAAGCGTCTTTCGCCAACAGCGTCCTGATGGCGCGGCGACTGGTTGAGCGCGGCGTGCGTTTCGTGCAGATATACCACGAGGCCTGGGATCAACACGGCAACCTGGTCAAAGACATTACGAAGAACTGCAAAGACACCGACCAGGCCAGCGCGGCGCTCGTCAAAGACCTCAAGCAGCGCGGAATGCTTAAAGACACGCTCGTCGTCTGGGGCGGCGAATTCGGGAGAACGCCGATGGTTCAAGGCGGAACCAATGACGGCCGCGATCATCACCCGAACGCCTTCACGATGTGGCTCGCGGGCGGCGGCGTCAAAACCGGCGTTACGATCGGCGGCACCGACGAACTCGGTTTCAACGCCGTCGAAGACCGCGTACACGTCCACGACCTTCACGCGACGATCCTGCATCTACTCGGATTCGATCACGAGAAGCTGACCTACCGCTTCCAGGGGCGCGATTTTCGGCTGACGGACGTTCACGGGTTGGTGGTCGATAAGCTTCTGGCCTGATTTAATGGGATGCCGGTACAATACCGCGCGCGTAAGCAAACGGTTCAGCCCCTTGCTTACGCGCGGTACTGTACAAGTCAGAAAGGAACGTTGATAACAATGGCTCTCGACCAAAGAAAGAGACAGAAGAAGCTTGCAAAACAGCGCGCCAAGCGCAAAGCGAAGGCTGCGGCTCAAAAGCCATATAAGTCGAGCGGGTCGTCCCCGGGCCGGATGTTGGCGACATTGGAATTCGAACTGGCGTCGAACGCGCCGGTCTATGAATGTTACGTCGCGGATGAAATATTCGATCGGGAGATGGATCAGGGGATAGGGCAGGTCATTGTCAGTCGCCTTAGCCGGGGACAAGTGGCGGCGGGAATCTTCATGATTGACGCTTTCTGTCTTGGCGTTAAAGACGCGTTCGCATTCTTCAGATCGCGAGAGGATTTCGACAATATGCTAGTTCCCAGCATGAGGCAGAACATGCATCTCAGGAAAGTCGAACCGGCCTACGCCAAGAAGCTCATCCTGGACGCGATCGCGTACGCGCGCAACAACGGCTTCGAGCCGCACAAAGATTATCGGTTGGCGAGCAAAGTCCTGCGCGATATTGACGAAACAACCTGCAAGACCGAATTCACTTTCGGCAAGGATGGCAAGCCGTTTTACATTACCGGGCCAAACGATTCGGAAGCGCGCAGCAAACAGGTCATTAATACCCTCCATCGTCGCTTCGGCTCTGATGGATACCATTTTATGGTCGGCATGGCGCCCTTCGGCTCGTTTTTCGGCAACGCCGAATATGATGAAGACGAATGGGAGGGTGACGCAGAATCAGATGATGAGGATGATGAGGAAGAAGAAAATGAGAGACGGTCGTAAGGCGTTTTCTTCTTAATTAATGAATGATGGTTGCGGCCGCCCCGGAATGTTTGTAATACCTCGGCCTTTGAGTGACAATACGCCCGCTTTTCACTCGACCTTTCTTTAATCAATTCGCGAATCAGAGGAGCTTCAACATGTCCGAAGTGTCCGACAGACTTCTAGTCAGCCTGGAAGCCGGCGTCAAGCGCGTCACGTTCAACAATCCCGCGCGGCGCAACTCGATTGATTTCGAAACGATGCAGCGCTTCACCGAAGCGATCAAAGAGTCGTTTGAAGACGAGACTCGCGTCATCGTCATCACCGGCGCGGGCGATTCGTTCTGCGCCGGGGCCGATCTGCAAGCCGGGCTTTCCGGCGCTAGAGACGTGACGACCGACCTCCGCGAGGTCATCAATCCGGGCGTTCTGGCGATGCGCAGTTTGCCGAAGCCGATCATCGCGCGCGTTCACGGACACGCCGCCGGCATCGGCTGCAATTACGCGCTCGCCGCCGACATCATCGTCGCGTCGGACCAGGCCTTCTTCAGCCAGGCCTTCATCAAGATCGGGTTGATGCCGGACGGCGGCGGGACTTACTTCCTGCCGCGTCTGGTCGGATACAACAAAGCGTTCGAACTGATGGCGCTCGGCGATCCGGTCCCGGCGCAGCAGGCCTTCGAGATGGGCATGCTCAATCGCGTCGTGGCGGCCAGTGAACTCGACGCTACGGTCGACGCGATGGCCGACAGACTGGCGAGCGCCCCCGCCATTGCGCTCGCGAAAATCAAAGCCGGATTGGCCAACGGCCTGCAATCCGACCTCGCCTCCGCGCTCGAATTCGAGGCGGCGGGTCAGGGTGAATGTTTCCGCTCCGCAGACTTCAAAGAGGGCGTCGCGGCCTTCCTCCAAAAACGAAAAGCGGTTTTCACCGGGAAGTGAATTAGAACAACCTTGAGTGGGACAGACTTTAGTCCGTCCGTAGCCTGAATTGTGGGCGGACAGACTAATGGTCTTTGAATAAATAGCGCGCCCAGCATTGTAGGGGCGGGTTTCCCCCGCCCCATCGCCCGGATCACAGACAAGGGCGGGGAAAACCCGCCCCTACGTTAGATTGCGTGGGTGCATTTAATCTTCAAAAACCATTAGTCTATCCCACTCGGGGTTGCTTCGATCAAGGATAAGAAGACACACCACGAGAGGCGAGAATGAATCAAGACCAGAACAGAGACGCGCGGTACGCGTTGGCGATTTTGTTTGCCGTAAACATGATGAACTTCTTCGACCGGCAGATCATCGCGTCGGTCAGTAAACCGATCATTGACGAATGGGGATTGACCGACACTCAGATGGGGTTGATAGGGACGGCGTTCATCTGGATTTACGCCGCCGTCGGCCTGCCATTCGGCATCTGGGCTGATCGAGGCTCGCGGAAAAAATTGCTCTCCTTGTCGGTGACGATCTGGAGTCTCTTTACCGCCGCGTCGGGGCTGGCTTGGAATTATGGGGCGCTGTTCCTTGCGCGACTTGGGGTCGGCGTCGGCGAATCGGGCTGCTCTCCAGCGGGCAACTCGCTGATCGGCGATCTATATCCGGCGAGCAAGCGCGGCAAGGCCATAGCCATTTTCATGCTCGGACTGCCCATCGGAATTTTCCTAAGCAATATGTTCAGCGGCCTTATCGCCAAAGCCGTCGGATGGCGCTGGGTCTTCTTCGTGGCGACGATCCCGGGACTGATCCTGGCCGCGCTCGCGCTCAAGATCAAAGAGCCGCTGCGAGGCGCAAGCGAGGCGGCGCTGTCTGACGGTCACGAGCGCAGCCTCAAAGAATTCATTCTGCGCTACCTGCGCGTGCTCGCCACACCTACGATGTGGTGGATCGTCCTCTCCGGCGCGCTGCACAATTTCAACGCCTACACGGTCAATTCGTTCATCCCGCTCTACCTGGGCCGCCATCACGGCCTGGACATCCGCAACGCGAACTTCATCGCCGCCATCGTGCTCGGCGCCGTCGGCGTAGTCGGGCTGATCATCGGCGGGTGGATGGCTGATTGGTCGCGCAAAAGAGGCCCGCGAGGGCGAATGGTCGTGGCCGCACTGGCATTGTTGATCTCGACGCCATGCGTCTACCTGGCGATTGAACAGCCCAAAGGCAGCCTGATCAGCTTTATGGCCTTGATGGGCTTCGGCTGGATGCTCATTTACATTTACTACGTCACAGTCTACCCGGCGATTCAGGACGTGGTCGAGCCGAGTCTGCGTGGCTCGGCGATGGCGTTATACTTCTTCGGGATGTATTTCCTGGGCGGCGCTTATGGCACCTGGATCACTGGAGCTCTGAGCGATCATTTCGCCAGAGCGGCAATGCTAGCCGCCGGGGCGTCAACACTGGAGCCGTTCAGAGCCATCGGCTTGCAGAAGGCTTTTTACGTCGTGCCGCTGGTCTCGCTGGCGTTGACGTTCGTGTTATTCGCCGGCGCATTGACGATCAGAAAAGATGTGGAGAAGTTGCAGAAGCGATTGAGCGAGCCAGCGGTCAAATGAATTGTTGGCTGCGAACGCGCAGTTTAAGGTAGAATCACCGCGTGACAAACAATCGTAGATCATTTTTAGCAGGCGGCTTGGCCTTCGCCGTGGCCGGTCTTTTCGTCTTGGCCGGCTTCACGTTCGCGCAAGACCCGCCCAGACAGGAGACGGCGCAGGAGCCGATCGTTTACATCTGCCCGATGCATCCCGACGTGAATTCCAAGCTGCCGGGACAGTGCCACAAGTGCAATATGAAGCTCGTGGCGTCGAAGGCGGGGGCGGGCGCCGATTTTTACATGTGCCCGATGCACCCCGACGTGGCCGCGAATCAGGCCGCAACCTGCCCGAAGTGCAACATGAAGCTGGTCAAGTCGGCGCCGCCCGAGACCGACGAATACACAGTCAGAATAAAGACCAATCCCGCGCCGCCTAAGGCCGGAGAGAAGGCCAGGTTCCAATTCACTATCTTTCATCCGGTGACCGAGAAGCAGGTCAAGGATTTCAACATCCTGCACGACATGCCTTTTCATCTATTCGTCGTCAGCCAGGATTTTGAAGTCTTCCAGCACATCCACCCGGACAAACAGCCCGACGGCAGTTTCACGATCGAGACCGACTTGCCGAAGGCGGGCTACTACAAAATCTTCTGCGACTTCTTCCCGGCTGGCGGCATGCCGCAGGTGACTCACCTGAACCTGGTCACCGCCGGATACAACGGCGATCTGATCTCATCCCAGGCTCGGCTCAAGCCCGACAAGCCTGTAGACGGCAAGCTAGTCAAGACCGTCGAGGGCACGCGCTTCGAATTGAAGCTCGATCCCGTAGAACCGGTCGCCGGCAAACCGGCTGAGTTACATTATCATCTGGTTGACGAAAAAACCGGCGAGCCGGTCAAGGATTTGAAGCCCTATCTCGGCGCGTGGGGCCACACGCTGATCCTCAGTGAAGACGCCACTGATTATCTGCATTCGCACCCCACCGAGATGATCCCTGAAGACGTGGATCGCAGCAAACTCGAAAGCAAACCCGATGTCGTCTTCGACACATTTTTCCCCCATCCCGGCAATTACCGCATCTGGTCACAATTCCAGCGTGGTAATATGATCATCACAGTGCCATTCACAATTTACGTGCCTCGATTGAAATAACATCCATGCCGATGTGGGCGGATGTGGCTCTACTACACGATTTCCGTCATTTCCAGATTATCCGAAATTCTGTAATCAGAATTCAGGAAAATGGAGAAATGAACCTGCCCCGAACTACGCGGTTGAGGGGCCAAGTGCTTGACCCCTCAAGGCTTCGGCTGTGGGCGCACGTCTATGGCAAGGTGATTGCGTAGTCATCAGGTAGCGGGCCTCGCTGCTGAAGTGAAGTGTGAATTGAATCAATTGAAACAAACAGCCGTTTCCTACCCCCTAGTTACGGCGCTAGAGAAAAAATCCAACACCTTTGCAGGAGCAAAAATTATGCGAAAAATGTTTTTCTTCGTTTTGGCTGCGGTGGCTTTGTTATTGATGGTCCCGGCGCAAAATGCGCAGGCGCAGTCGCGATCGGAAACGCCAAAGGTCGAAATTGGGGCGCAATACTCTCTGTTGCGCTTCAGCGATTTCGATACTACTGATTCCGGCGTCGGAGCGCGCCTTACCTACAATCTCTCGGATAACTTCGGACTCGAAACCGAGTTCAATTTCTTTCCTCAGGAGCGCCTCAATTTCGCGAATTTAACCTCTCCGGACACCCGCAGAACGCAGGGTCTGTTTGGCGCGAAGTACGGGGTGCGGACCTCGAAAGCGGGCATCTTCGGCAAGATCAGACCTGGCTTCATTCGTTTCGGCGAGGGCTCGTCTCCCCTTGGGGTAAGCGCGACCGAATTCGCGCTCGATATCGGAGGAGTTGTTGAATTGTATCCTACGCGGCCGGTCGCATTGCGCTTGGACGTGGGCAATACGCTCATCCGCTTCGGTTCGTTGGGGGGTGGCTTTACCTCCAATAATTTGCAAATAAGCACCGGCGTAGCGTTTCGCTTCTGACGCCGAAGCCCCGCCGGGTGGATAGCCACACCCGG
>DATCXQ010000734.1:0-11931 GCA_036565725.1 Blastocatellia bacterium | reverse complement strand
AATCAAATATCCCATCCGCTCCCGATTAAAGGCTTGCGTCAACGCGCCGAATCGCCACTCGTCGAACGGCGGTTTAAGCTCAGATTCTGTCGGCGCGTACGAAGAATGAAAGCGTCGAGCCGGTCACCCTGCTGCGCCCCGTAATCAAGAAGACCGCCAGCCACAACGCCTGGCAAAATAGCAAAACCGCCGGATTCCATAGCAAGCCGAGGCCCGCTGCGATTTCTGGGGCTTCGGTATGTCCGCTCGGGAGAAAGAGAATGACGGCGGCGGCGTAGGGGGCCATCAACAACGCCATTACTTGGTAAGCCGACATCTTTCGCCCCTTGCCCCGCATGTCGGCCCGCAATTTCTCGGACAGAAAACGCCACGCCTGCGTGCCCGCCACCGCGAAGAGCAGTGAGGCAGTGAAATACGATTTGAGAAACAGATAGGCGCCCGCGAGAGCGACAATGATGAAGACCACCGCAGTAATCGCCTGGATCGGCGCGACCGGCCTCCCCTCCAAACTTCCTTCGTATGCTACCTTTTTCGTCACGCCCGTGAACGTGAAGCTGAACGATTCGAACAAGCCGCGGATCCGCGGCGAGAGTTGATCGAGGCTCTTGCCGTAACAGCAACCGAAGCTGATGCAGCCCAGGCGCCCCAGCCCTTCACCGTACGCGTAAGCCACGGACATCGCCGCCAGCGCCGGTACGACCGGAATTTCGCCGCCGAGCGCCCTTGACTGCGACGCGTTGAGCGCCTCGATGATCCAAGGCGCCGCCAGGGCCCCTGCGAAGACCGCGCCGCCGACAGTGAAGGTATACGCCTTCTTCTCGACCGCGCGCGCGATGAGTTTGGAAGCGGGCCAGCACAGCGCGAATGTAATTGCGATCAGCGCAAAAACGGCGCCGGCGGTGACGCCGATCGCGCCGAGCAGCGTGAACACAATCACCGCCGCCAGCGCGTTCGACATAGCCTGGAAGAACCCGTAGAACGTCAGATTCAATCCTCGCCATTCGCCCGCTGCGGTTTTGCCCATCGGCATGACGGCGAGAAATTGCCAGCGCTCCTGCGGCAGCGCGCGGAACGCCCACGCGAATAGAGCGGCGGAAAGAGCCGCCAGAACTGCGAGAAAAAGCTCCGCGCTCATTTGAACGCCTCCTTGTTTGAATTGGCTATGGCGATGCGCGAACGCGCCGTGACTTCGGTTTCGACCAGGGGCCTTCCGAAACCCTGTGAGAATCGGCTCTGCGCGTCGTGGCGGCGCAGGTTGTTGATCAAATCTTCGTCGAAGGTCACGCGCCCGCGTTGAAATAAGAGCACGTCTGTGCTGCTGCCCGGCCGGTAAAGACTCTTCGGGCAGCCTCGTTCGACGAACATTCCGACCGTGATTGGCCGCGGCGAGTCGTACCGCTCGCGGCTGTAACACTGCAACACCTCTCCGATCATCAGCGCGGTCACCTCGATCATCGCCACCAGCCCAACTTGCGCGCCGCCTTCGACGTCGGTGTCAATCACCGTGACGGTGCGGGTATTTTTCGAGTAGGGGGTCACTTCGGTGACGACCGCGGAGGGGTTGCAGGCGTGGTTTCGCCCGCGCACTTCGTAAAAATCCCTGACCACCCCGGCCACCGGCGTGTGGTTGTAGTGGTATTTGTCAGGGGTCAATCGGAAGACGGCGAAATCGCCGCCGGCGAAGGATTCCAGCCAGTCAGTCTTGCGCCTGCCCAACAGCTCTTCGAAATCGAAAAATTTTCCTTTGAGAAACAAGGCCGAGGTCTCGTCGAAGGAGCCGACCAGGACTCTCGAGTCGGCCGGCGAAACGACGGCGTTAACCTCCGGCGGCAGCGGGCGACAGTTCCAGTAACGTATCCGCCGCTCGAAGACCTTACGCATCGTGTTCAACGCTTCGGGCGGTTCGACGCATTCCTCCAGATCGACGCCGTTTTCACGAAGGAACCTCTGACTGCCGGAGATCGCGCCGCCGAGCGGCAGGTCGTAGTTGATGAAGCCCAGCAGGCCGGAGACGCGCGGGCTGAGCATGAGGCGGTAGAGCGCGGGCGCGTTTTCGCGAACTTCGGAATAGAGCCAGCGCACCAACGCGTCGCCGTAAAGCCGCTCATCGCAGACGCGTCGGGCGCCGCGGTCAATATACTGGTGTGGGGTCGAGAGCGTTGACTCGCGCATCTATATTCCTTTCGCGGTTCCTCTCGGGCGATATTTCTCCGGCCTGACTCGCGATCCACTTCTCAGAAGCCTTCAAATCGAGGTGAACCGAGAGTAGCGTGAGGTTGATGAGCGATCTCAACTCGTCCTCGGTCGCCTCGTCGGCCACGACGCGTGACCGCAGGCGTTCGGCCATCTCCGCCGCGTCGCGCCCTTTCAGACAATCGCGCAACGCCTTTCTGACGGCGCCGTCAACTCGCGCGGAGCGTTTTTCCAGAGCGCGCAGATCATCGATCAGAAACTCGAACGCTTCGGCAGTGTGCCGACGTCGAAGCGCGTCGCGGTAATAGCGCTCCGCCTGATGATTGAACTCCTCGGCTTTCATTCGCATCGGCGACCGCAAGCCGGTGTCCTCAAGGATGCCGCGCGTCAGCTTGCCGGCGGCGGATAGATTGGCCGGGTCGTCCAATCGCGATTTGAGGTCGTCGACGGTCTCACGCAGGCCGAACATCTCGATCAAATCGGCGCCGTCTTCGAGCAGCGTTTGCAGGAGCGCCCGCCGGTAGTCGTCGTTATGGACACGCAGGTAGCCGGAGTAGCGGCGGCTGGCGCGCGTTCGTTTTGTGCGGGACAGGATCGCGCGAAGCAGTCGATTCGTCGTGTCGCGCCGCACGAAGAAGGTGGGAACGCCGATGGCCGCGCCGAAAAATATTTGGCGCCGCTCGCTCTCGATGAACGGATTGTCGGGGATGTCGGCGTGCGCGTATTTGCCTTGCGCCTGATACTTGAACGCAAGGGCGGTGACCAGCGCCTGCAAATCAACCGCCCGCCCCACGTCTTCCTTCAAACTTTCAAACAGGCTGTAATAGCGGCCCTCGAAGCCGGTGAACCCCATCACCTCGAACTCACGCAGCCGGTAAAGCAGATAGAGCGGCATCTTCGTGTCGAAAACCCCGAGGTCGGCCAGGTCACGTTTGAGCCGTTCGCTGGCGCCCAAACTGCCGTCGAGCGCGGGGCTGCTCTCCGTGCTCATCACCGCCACCAGGTAATCGAGCAGGCGGAAATCGGCCACCCAGTCGCCTTTGAGCCGGAAGAGCGCGCTCAACAGACGGTCAATCCACGCCGGCCCACATGGCGTCATCGCGTATCCGAAGATTTTCAGGTCGGCTTTCTTGCGCCAACGCCGCCAAATCATCCGCAGGTGCGTGTAGTCGAGTTCGTGCGGCAGAAAGCCCAGAACTTTTTCGGGGTGGAAATCGGCGAAGTCCAGGCGGTAGGGCGCTGCGCTGTACACGCCGACGAACAACGGCAAGAAATGCTCAACGATCTTGATTGTCAGGTCGCCGACCAGTTTCTCTTCGACGGGGCCGAAACTGGGATGGCCTTCGCGCATCGCCGCGGTCAGCTTCCGGCTGCCCAGGCTGACGTGCGAGCCGTTGTTCGCGAGGCTGATGTTGGAGAGGTTGGGTAACACGACCAGATTGTTGACGACGATGCCTGCTTCGCGAAGTTTGGCGACGGCGTTCAACTGGCTGCGGCTCAGCACCTGGTGGCAAAGACTCATGTAAGCGTGCTTCGCCTCGCCGTCGTCCCAGCCCGAAAGGCACGGGCTCATGAATAATTCGCGGTAGAAGGCGCCCGAGATGCAGTCGTTGAGCTGTTTCTGACGTACGGGCGGGTGCGGGGCGAAATAGATCATTGCGCGCTGCCCGCCGTCTAGTAGCCCGAGGCGGCGGTTCGCGTACATCAGCAACAATTGGCTTAGCAGAAACCGCTTGGCCTTCTCGCGGGCCAGTTCGCGACCCAACCCGTTTTCGGGAACGAGGAGCGTTACATAAAACGAGAAGGTCTCAGGCGAGGTGTTGTCGTTGAGAAAATGTCCCAACAGCTTCACTCCAGTGGCGCTGATGGCGCGCGGCAAATTGGGCTGTGATCCGAGGACTTCGGCCAGCGCGAGTTTGAGCAGATAGCTGACAGGGACTCGCATCAACGTCTCGCCGCGTTCGCGCACGATGAACCGGCCGAGGTCGGCGCGCAGTCCGCGTCGATGATCGCGCTTGTCGGCCAACAGGTCGTCTTGAAACGTTTGTCGCGCGAATTCACTGAGCAGCCGCTCGGAAAAACGCGCCCAACTGTTTTCCCACACCTGTTCGCGGTTATCGTTCAGATATCGCTCGATCGCGGCGCCTACTCGTCTGGGCGTGTCACCGGCGGCGATATGGCGAGAGACGTTGGCGAAGTAGTTCGACCGCTCGATCTGCAGCGGCAGGTCGACCGAATTCCTGTCGCCGATGACCACCGCTTGTAATTCAGATTCGGAGCCGGCTGTGATGTCAGAGGCGGAGAATGGCAACGACTCGACGTCGATCTCCGCGCCGCGTACGCAAAGTCCCAGGTCTTCGAAGATGGATTGGGCCGAACGCAATGATTTGTCCTTTTCGCAATATGCGCTTGTTAATCGACTTGATAGAAGAAGACTTTAACCTCGCGGATTTAACACCGTGTTACCGAACACTTAATTCTTCATCAAGCCGGCGCCCATCGCTCACGCCTCTGAGTTCACAGGGTATATTGCCCCATCTCCCCGGAGCCTACCGGCGGGCGAATACCGCATCCGGATGATCATGTCCGAAACTTGCCAGCGCCGCCGGTGTTGAAACCATATAGTTTGATCTCCAAATACGATCGGAAGGAGAGACGGATGAAACGCACGATACGTTTTATCATTGCGGCTTGCCTCTGTAATGGACTGGTATTCAATGGTTACTCACAGGCGCGCGGAAACCAATCAAAGCCACGACAGAACGCCGGCCGGCAAAAAAAACATGCAGAGAAGACGAACCAGGCGCCGAAAACCGTGGCGCATGGCCGGCCGTTGGACGCCGCGGCGTGGAGCGCCGCGCGACGATTCGCCGAGACACCCTTCGGGAAGATCGCCTATGTCGAGCGAGGCTCCGGAGACGCCGCGCTCTTCCTGCACGGCTTTCCCCTCAACGGGTTCCAGTGGCGCGGCGCGCTTGATCGGCTCTCGCCGTACCGGCGATGCGTCGCGCCGGATTTCATGGGACTCGGATACTCGCAGATTCCCGAGGGCCAGAGCCTCGCGCCGGACGCGCAGGTAGCCATGCTCGCGTCGCTGCTCGACTCACTTTCGATCTCTGCCGTTGATCTCGTCGCTAATGACAGCGGCGGCGCGTTGGCGCAGCTCTTCGTGATTCGGCATCCGAAGCGCGTCCGTACGTTGCTCCTGACGAACTGCGATGTGGAAACAGACAGTCCGCCGCCCGCGCTCCTGCCGGTGATCGAGATGGCGCGCGCCGGAACGCTCGTGGACAAATGGTTTGTTCCCTGGGTCACCGATAAGACTCTCGCACGTTCGGCGGAAGGGCTTGGCGGACAGACTTATACCTTTCGCGTCAATCCGACTGACGAGGCGGTAGATTATTACCTGGCTCCTCTCGTGAGTTCGCCACAACGCAAGGCGCAAGCGCATGCCTACGCCATCGCGCTAGAGCCTAATCCCCTGGCCGGCGTTGAGAAGGACCTCAAACGATGCGCCGCGCCGACGCGAATCGTGTGGGGGACGGGCGATTCCATCTTCTCGCAAAAAAGTCCCGACTATCTGGACAAAATACTCCAAAACTCTCGCGGCGTGCGGCGCGTGGAGGGCGCAAAGCTTTTCTTTCCGGAAGAGTTTCCCGACATAGTCGCCGATGAAGCGCGGCGGCTCTGGGGTATCCGCTAGGTAGTACTGCAGTTCAGGAGGAATATATGCCGCAGGCGTTCCAACCGACAGCCCCCTTTCCATATCCAACACCGTCGGAGAAACCGGATCGAACGGTCGCTGTCTTTGGCGCAACGGGGCACACCGGCCGCTTTGTGGTTTCGGAATTGCGCCGGCGCGGATTGACGCCCATTCTTTCTGGTCGAGACGCCGCGAAGCTGAACACCTTTGCTGAAGCTCATCCGGGATCGGAAGCGCGCGTTGCGTCGGTTGACAATCCCGCCTCGCTCGACCGTGCGATTTCGGGCGCCGCGGCGGTCATCAATTGCGCCGGGCCGTTTGCGGACACAGCAGCGCCCCTCATCGAGTCCGCAATTCGTATGCGTATTCACTATTTGGATGTGACTGCGGAACAACCGGCCGCGCTTGCCGCCTTTGAGCGATTTGCGGACACCGCGCGAGACGCGGGCGTCGTGATTGCTCCCGCGATGGCGTTTTATGGCGGATTGGGCGATCTCCTGGCCACTGCGGCGATGGGGGATTGGCCGGACGCGGATGAGATATGCGTCGCGGTAGCGCTCGATAGTTGGAATCCGACACGGGGGACGCGCCTGACGGGCAAGCGTAATACAGGTCGGCGTTTCGTCTTTTCGAACAGTAAGTTGGAGTTCCTTGCAGATCCGGCGCCGAGGCGCGCGTGGAATTTCCCGGCGCCGTTCGGCGCGCAAGATGTCATAGGTCTTGGCTTCTCTGAAATCATCACCATCTCCCGCCATCTGCGGACGCCCGAGATTCACTCGTTTATGAATCTCTCGCCAATCATGGACCTCCGCAATCCCGATACGCCCGAGCCTGTGGCGGCGGACGAAAGCGGACGCTCGTCGCAGACATTCCTCGTGGAGGTGGTTGCGCGCAGGGGAAGTGAGGAGCGCCGCGCAATAGCGCGTGGACGTGATATTTATGCGATCACGGCGCCTATAGTCGTTGAGGCGGCCGAGCGCATCCTCGAAGGACGTTTCAATGCGACCGGGGTTGTCGCCGCCGGCGAGATCTTTGACGCGCAAGATTTTCTGATGTCGATCCGACCCGACGTGTCTCTCGATTGAGATACAGTGTTATATTGATTCATCCCACTTCCGGGTCGGACTGTCGCGTTGAACAACGAAAGCTAAACTCATGTCCGAATTTGCCGTTCAATCTTTGCTGGAAACTCCGACCGTAACGGTCCGGGACGTGTACTGCCAGGGCAGTACACCTAGCCAGAGCGCGGAAGAGTGCGCAACCGACACACAGCTGGTGTTTCCGTATCGCGGCGTCTATGTGCGGCGGCTGGGTCGTGACGAGGCCGTCGCCGAGGCGAACCAAGCGCTGTTTTTCAACGCCGCCGAAGGATATCGGGTCAGCCACCCCGTATCAGGTGGCGACGCCAGTCTGACGCTGATCATCAGCGAACCGGATCTGCGCGAACTGGCGCCATGCGCTTTTCTGCGCGACGGCGCGGCGCTGGCGTTTCGACAGCAGCGCCTGCGGATCGATCCGCGAGCTCAAGCGCTCGTGGCGCTGCTGCGGCACAGCCTGCGGCAGAACATCGCGGAATCTTTGGAAGCGGAAAGCCTGGCCTTGACTCTGGCGCAGCGGGCCCTGGGGCCGCGAACCGCGCACGCGGCGGGCGCCAGTGTCGGACGGCGACGGCTGGCGGATCGGGTTAAGCTCGTGCTGGCGAGTGATCTGGCGCGGCGCTGGACGTTGGCCGAGATCGCCGCCGAAGTGGGCGGCTCTCCGGTTTATCTCACGCAGGTCTTCAAACAAGTGGAAGGCCTGCCTTTGTACCGATACCAGTTGCGTCTTCGACTGGCGCGGGCGCTGGATCTTATCGCGCAGTATGACGACCTGACCTCCCTGGGCCTGGACCTCGGCTTCTCCAGCCACAGCCATTTCAGCGCCGCGTTCCGCGAGGCTTACGGCCGCTCGCCCTCGGAGTTCCGGCAGAAGGCGCTGCGTCGTTAGGGCCTATTCAACTAAGTCGCTAAAGATTCTGATAGCGGCGTTCTCCTCCTGCATGGCTTACTGGTCATACCCGGATTTCGGGCGTTCAAGCAGATCAATTTTTCCAAGGGGGACAATTTTATGGCTGAGAAAACTTGTGCGGCCTGCGACTGCAATCTGGATGCGAATTCCTTCAAGGTCAAAATCGGCGGGGAGATTGTCGAGGTGTGCTGTGATGAGTGCGCACGGAAGCTGAAGGAGGCGCATGCTTCCGCGGCGGAGCCGAGCGAGGGCCGAGACATGAACGGAGACAAAATGGCTGCAAGCGTTCATGACGAGCAGCGTCGGATTACGCGGCCCGGCGCAGCGCTGCTGACCGGCGCGATGGTCCTCGGGTTTTATCTGAGCGCCATGACGCCGGCGCGCGCAGACACGAACGCGCGCGCGATGGCGTCCAATCGAATGTCGGGCCTGTCGCCGACTGTGTCCGCCGTCGCTAAAGATTCTGATAGCGGCCCTCTTTTCTTGCGTGATTTACTGATCATACCTGGATTTCAGGTATTCAAGGAGAAAATCATTTCAGCGAGGATAAAAGATAGTATGGCTGACAAAACTCATACAGAGAGCTTCAAATCATCGCCGACCCGCCGCAGCGTTCAGACCGCATCGGGCCGCATCAGTTACACGGAGCAGGGCGCAGGACCGGTCGCGTTGTTCGTGCATGGCGTGCTGCTGAACGGGCATCTGTGGCGCAATCAGTTGGCGCATTTGTCCGACATCCGGCGCTGCATAGCGGTTGACCTGCTTGCGCATGGCGACACCGAAATCGCGCCGGATCAGGATGTCTCCGTGACGGCCAATGCGAACATGCTCAAGGAATTTCTCGACGCTTTGAACATCGAGCAGGTAGACCTCGTCGGTAACGACAGCGGGGGCGGCATTGCGCAGATCTTTGCCGCGTTGTATCCGAAGCGCGTCCGCAGCCTCACGCTCACCGACTGCGACGCCCACGATAACTGGCCGCCCGAGGCCTTTAAGCCATTCCTGGCGATGGCGGCCGCCGGAGGTTTGCGTGGAACTATTGACGCGATGTTGTCGGACAAGAGCGTTTATCGGTCGCCGCAAGCCCTGGGTCCGGCGTATGAACACCCGGAACGCCTGACGGACGACAGCATTGAGAAATATTTGCGCCCGTTAGTCACAACCGAGCAGCGCACGCGCGACCTGCAACGCTTCCTCGCAGCTTTCGACAACAAGCACACGCTCGCCGTCGAAGCGCAGTTGAAGACGCTGAAAGCGCCGACGCTCATCGTCTGGGGGACGGATGATGTGTATTTCGACGTCAAGTGGTCGAGTTGGCTAGCCGACACCATCCCCGGCGCGCGGCGTCGCGTCGAGTTCAAGGGCGCCAGAATCTTCTTTCCCGAAGAGCGCTGGGCGGAGTTCAACAAAGAACTGCGCGCGCACTGGCAGGCGGCGCAGCGGGAAACGCGATGACAATCTGCAAGTATTCATGATGAGCATGGAACTGGATCCTACAATTTGCTATCAGGCGGTTTTGAGTCGCGACCCGCGCTTCGACGGGCGATTCTTCGGCGGCGTCGTAACCACCGGCGTTTACTGCCGCCCCGTCTGCCGCGTCAGTCCTCCCAAGCCGGAAAATATCCGCTGGTTTGCTTGCGCGGCCGCCGCCGAAGCCGCCGGATTCCGTCCCTGCCGGCGATGTCGTCCGGAGGCCGCTCCGGGGACATCCGCCTGGCTGGGCAGTTCGGCCGTCGTGTCTCGCGCGTTGCGACTGATCTCGGAAGGCGTCCTGGATGAAACCGGCCTCGAAGAGCTTTCAGCCAGACTCGGCGTGGGCTCACGTCACTTGCGCCGGTTGTTTGCCGAACATCTTGGCGTTTCGCCCCTCGCAATCGCGAGAGCGCGGCGAGTTCATTTCGCTGCCAGGCTGATTCAAGAAACGGAATTACCGATCACTGAGATCGCCTTTGCCGCGGGGTTTGGCAGCGTCCGTCAATTCAACCACGCCGTGCTTTCCGCGTTCGGGCAATCGCCGACTCAGATTCGGAATCGGCGCGGGTTGAAGACGGAGCTGAAGCAAATGAAGGATGCGCGGAATGGAGGCGGTCTCGCGCTGCGTTTGCCGTACAGGCCGCCATTGGACTGGGCTGCGATGAGCGTTTTTTTCAAACAGCGAGCCACACCCGGCGTCGAAGCCGTTGACGGCGATTGTTATCGCAGAACAATACAGCTCAATTCAGTGGCCGGCGTCATCGAATTGCGGCGCGTCACAAACGAGGCTTACCTGCTGATGCATGTCTGGCTGCCGAGCTACGAATGCGTCATGCAGGTGGCGGAGCGCGCGCGGCGCATCTTCGATCTCGGCGCGGATCCGTTACAAATCGCCGAACATCTACGACGCTGTCCCGCGCTTGCGGACGCCCTGACGGCGGCGCCAGGCCTGCGTGTGCCGGGCGCGTGGGATGGATTCGAGCTTGCCGTGCGCGCCGTGCTCGGACAGCGGGTCTCAGTGGCGCTCGCATCAACTTTGTCCGGGCGACTGGTAAAGGCCTTCGGCGCGCCATTGCCGGGTTATGAGAACCTTGCCCTGACTCATCTTTTTCCGCAGCCGGAAGCGTTGGCGGAAGCTGATCTGGGGGTCATTGGGATTACCGAGGCCCGCGCCAATACAATTCGGGCGCTGGCCTCGTCGGTCGCCCGTGGAGAGCTTGAGCTTGACGCCTCGCAGGGACAGGATGAGGCAATCTCACGCCTCCGCGCCATTCCGGGGATTGACGACTGGACGGCCAATTACATTGCGATGCGGGCGCTCGGGGAGACCGACGCTTTCCCAACTGACGATTTGGGGCTGCGCCGGGCGCTTTCCATTGGGAAGGGGGAAAAGAGCCGGGTTTCCGTCAGGGAGTTGACGAAGATCGCAGACGAGTGGCGCCCCTGGCGCGCTTATGCGGCAATGCATTTGTGGGCCGGTCTTGCCGGCGCCGTCGTTGGAAACGAAGGAGGGAGAATCTATGCGACGAACCATACAGCGACAAAAAGCCGAGGCTTTTCATCGGCTGCATGCGGGTGATGGAATGCTCGTGCTGGTCAACGCCTGGGATGCGGCGAGCGCGCGGCTTTTCGAGCAAGCCGGTTCCCCTGCTATTGCCACAACGAGCGCGGGAATGGCGTGGTCGCTTGGATATTCCGACGGCGAACAGGTCAGCGCGCGTGAGTTGGTGGAAGCCTGCGCGCGCATCTGCCGTGTTGTCACGGCGCCGGTGAGCGTTGACATCGAGCGTGGGTACGGCCGGACGCCGGCGGAGGTCTCGGCGACGGTTCGCGCCCTGCTTGACTTGGGAGTCGTGGGAATAAACATCGAAGACGGCCTCACGCCGGGCGCGAAGGACCTCGCTCCGCCGAGCGCCTTGACCGAGAAAATTTCCGCCATCCGCGCCGTCGCGGAGGAAGCGGGGGCGCCATTGTTCATCAACGCGCGGACTGACGCCTATTTCGCGCCTACGAATGATCCGGGCGCCCGTTACGAAGACACAGTGCGACGCGCCCAAATGTATGTCGCCGCCGGCGCTGATGGCATCTTTGTACCGGGACTGGAAAGCCCGGAAGAGATGGCGCGGTTGGCGCAAGCCGTCGAGCGACCGCTGAACATCTATGCGGGATATGCGGGACTGCCGCCGGTCGCCGAACTCTGGCGCGCCGGGGTCCGGCGGGTGAGTCTCGGATGCGGGCCGTTCCAGGCCGCGCTCGCGCTTGCCCGTCGCATCGCAATCGAAACGCTCAACGAGGGGACGTACGCGGCGATGACCACGGACATGCTCTCTGCCGGCGAAGCAAACAGTCTCTTCCCAAAGGCATAGCGATCAGATCTCAGGTTTTTTCTAGAGCGGATTTCAATTGGATGTACGGGAAGGAGCGCTCCGGTACGGTACCGGGAGCCATGTGCGCCAGGATAACAATAAGTGAATTAAACCCATGACTTCACACCGTACTTCTCAAAGTGTTGTTTGTCGTTTGTATAGACCGATGCAACCAGATGCACACTTCTT
>DATCXQ010000731.1:0-4356 GCA_036565725.1 Blastocatellia bacterium | reverse complement strand
CGATCCGGGCCCCGCGTGCTACCGGCGCGGCGGGCCGCTGACGGTCACCGACTGCAACGTAATGCTGGGGAAGATTCAGCCCGAATATTTCCCCAAAGTATTCGGGGCGAAGGGAAATCAATCTATCGATGTCGAAATAGTTAGTGAGAATTTCGCTGCGCTGGCCGCCGAGATCGAGGCCGCGACAGGCAAGAAGCAAACGTCGGAGGAAGTCGCCGAGGGGTTCATTCGCGTCGCCGTGGCCAACATGGCCAACGCCATCAAGCGCGTCTCGGTGCAGCGCGGCCATGACGTAACCCAATACACGCTGGCCTGCTTCGGCGGCGCAGGCGGACAGCATGCCTGCCTGGTGGCAGACGAACTTGGCATGACGAGCGTTTACATCCATCCGTTCGCGGGCGTGTTGTCGGCCTACGGCATGGGGCTGGCCGACGTCACGGCGATGCGCGAGAAGGCGACGGAGACGCGGATGGATGAATCGGCGCTCCCCCGGATTCGCGCGGATATGGACGCGCTCACGCGATCCGCCACGCGAGAAGTTCTGAGCCAGGGCGCGCCGCCGGAGCGCATCGAACTACGCGAGCGCGCCCATCTGCGCTACGAAGGAACGGATACGGCCCTCATCACGCCGTTCGGCGAGATCGCCGACATGCGGAGGGACTTCGAGACAGCATACAAGCGGCGCTTCAGCTTCCTGATGCCGGATCGGGAGATCATTATCGAAGCGATCTCCGTCGAAGCCATTGCCAAGTCGGACGCCTTCGCCGAAACGCCTCACGATAAAGAGGCGAAAGAGGCGCGCCCCGCCGCCGTCGCGGTCGAATACGCGCAAATGACCACAGGCGGAAAGACGCTCTCTACGCCGGTCTTTTTGCGCGAGGAGCTAGCCATCGGCCAACAGATCGACGGCCCTGCCATCATCGCCGAGAGGAACGCCACCACCGTCGTTGAGCCTGGCTGGCGCGCCGAGGTAACGCCGCTCCGGGGCCTCGTCCTGAGACGCGTTGCGCCGCGCGAAAGCAGAGTCGCCGTAGGCGCCGCCGTGGATCCTGTGATGCTGGAGGTCTTCAACAACCTTTTCATGTCGATTGCCGAGCAGATGGGCTTGAGCCTGGCCAACACCGCCTACTCGGTCAACATCAAGGAGCGGCTCGATTTCTCCTGCGCCCTGTTCGACGCCGAAGGCAATCTAATCGCCAACGCGCCGCACATGCCTGTGCATCTGGGCTCGATGGGTGAAAGCGTCAAGACGGTGATCCGCCGGAACGCGGGCCGCATAGAGTCGGGAGACGTTTACGTGTTGAACGACCCGTACAACGGCGGCACGCATTTGCCCGACGTCACGGTGATCACGCCCGTGTTCGACGATCGAGGGAAGGAGATACTTTTCTACGTAGGCTCGCGCGGCCACCACGCCGACATTGGCGGCGTCACCCCCGGCTCCATGCCGCCATTCTCCCGGACGGTGGAAGACGAGGGCGCGCTGATCGACAATGTGAAACTGGTCGAGGCCGGACGGCTGATGGAAGATCGGATGCGGCGCATCCTCGCGGAGGCCCGGCGCCCGGCGCGCAACATCTCACAGAACCTTGCCGACCTCAGAGCCCAGGTCGCCGCGAACGAAAAGGGCGCGCAGGAGCTTCGCAAAATGGTCGCGCATTACGGCCTGGACGTCGTGAAGGCATACATGCGCCACGTCCAGGACAACGCGGAGGAGTCGGTGCGCCGCGTCCTGGGCGCGCTGAAGGACGGCGAATTCGGCTATGAGATGGACAACGGGGCAGTGATCCGCGTTAAGATCACGACCGGCGCGGATCGCCGCAGCGCCACGATCGATTTCACCGGAACTTCAGCCCAGCTCGACAGCAATTTCAACGCGCCGACCGCCGTCGTATACGCGGCCGCGCTATACGTCTTCCGCACACTGGTCGACGCCGACATACCGCTTAACGCAGGGTGTTTGAAACCGCTCCATATCGTCATCCCCGAGGGCTGTATGTTGAATCCGCGCCCGCCCGCCGCGACCGTAGCCGGCAACGTGGAAACGTCGCAATGCGTCACCGACACTCTCTACGGGGCGCTGGGAGTGATGGCCGCCTCGTGCGGCACCATGAGCAATTTCACGTTCGGCGACTCGCAATATCAGTACTACGAGACGATTTCCGGCGGAACGGGAGCGGGGCCTGGCTTCGACGGCTGCGACACGGTGCAGGTCCACATGACCAACTCGCGCCTCACCGACCCGGAGGTGTTGGAGTGGCGTTTCCCGGTGCGGGTCGAGGAGCACTCCATCCGCAGAGGCAGCGGAGGACGCGGACAGTGGAGCGGCGGAAATGGCGCGACGCGGCGCATCCGGTTCCTTGAGCCGATGAAAGCGGCCGTTCTATCCGGGCATCGCCGCGTGCCGCCCTACGGCATGGAAGGCGGAGAGCCGGGCGGGTTGGGGCGCAATTGGGTGGAGCGCGTGACTGGCGAACACATCGAGCTGTCCTATGCGGATGAAATTGATATGAGGACGGGCGATGTGTTTGTCATCGAGACGCCGGGCGGCGGCGGTTACGGGGCTTCGGAGTAGGGCAATATCCCCGAGTCAGGGATATTGCAAAGGCTCCGCATCTCCAAGCTTACTTGGTCATTATCAAGTTTAAGACTGCAACGATGACTTTGCTAAATATCTGCCGCAATCACTTTTGCGCGGCGGCGCTAGCTCTTCGCTTCGCGGCTCTGGCGCGCTTCTTTTGTTTGGGGTTCTGCCTGGTCTTGCCGGCGGTTCCCCGCGATATTTTTCCACGTTTCGAGCGTTGATCGCCTCTACCCATTTAACACCTCCGTATTATTTTTCAGCTAATTCGAGAACGACAATTGTGTCGTTCTCGTCCGTAAATCCTTGCGGGCTCCGGATGAAGAGTCCGTACTTGTCGTGCTCTAGAAATTCAACCTTACTGCCGTCCTTGAAGAACGTGGCCGATTTGACCTTCTTCGGCAACCTGGGCATCGCCAGCACCGGGTCCGGCCAGTTCAGAATGTGCAGATAGACCTTATTACCCTTGCGCGTCGTCACGCCCCAGGGGCGCGGAGTGAGCGGGCCGCCGCGCGTGCCGTAGATCGTTTCGCCGTTCTTTTCCAGCCATGCGCCGACCTGCTTCAACCTGTCCGCGAATTCGGGCTGGATTTTACCGTTCGGCGTCGGGCCGACGTTGAGCAGGAAATTGGCGTTGTAGCCCGCGGCCTTTACCAGATAGTGGATCAAATCCTTCGTGCTTTTGAACCGCTTATCGTTCGCGTTGTAGCCCCACGCGCCGTTGATCGTCTCGCAGGTTTCGAGCGGCAGGTCGCCGACCTCCGACTCCGAGTTGAAACCGGCGGTCTTCTGTCCGGGCAGGTCCTTCTCGAACATCTGAAAATCCTCGCCGGGGAAAGGCTTGAGGTGATGATTCGATCCGACCAGCGCGGCGGGCTGCAACGAGTGGATCAGCTTGTACGTTTGCTCGAATCGCCATTCGGCCTTCGGCCTGTCCCACATCCCGTCGAACCAGATCCCGCCGATCGGGCCGTAATTGGTAAGCAGTTCTTTCAACTGCCCGTCCATATAATCGATGTATTTGAACCAGTCGCCACTCGCGGGCCGGCCCGCGGTCTCTCCGGTCCTACCGCGCGGGAAATAGTCGGGATGACGCCAATCGAGTTGCGAGTAATAAAAGAAGATCTTGATTCCCTGCTTATGGCATTCGTCGGCGAGCATCTTCAATACGTCTTTTTGGTAAGGAGTGCGGTCGACGATGTCCCAGTCGCTGATCTTCGAATCGAACATGGCGAAGCCGTCGTGATGCTTGCTGGTGATCGTGATGTATTTCATCCCGGCGGCTTTGACAAGCGCGACCCATTCCGCCGGATCGAATTCGGTCGGGTTGAACTGCGCCGGGAGTTTTTCGTATTCGCTGATCGGCATCTTCCTGTTGTTCATCACCCATTCGCCGTCGCCCAGCACGCTGTAGACGCCCCAGTGGATGAACAATCCGAACTTGGCGTCCTGGAACCACCGGCGCGCCTCCAGGTTCTCCGGAGTCGGCTGGTATTGCGTATTTGAACTTACGGGAGCGACCACCGATGAGAAAGCGGCGGCGATGATTAGACAGACAAATAGCGCGCGAACCCGCAACCACGTAGCCATAAACGTCTCCCTTCTTGTCGGGCAAAAATCAGGTGTGACCAGAAGGCGCGTATTCTACGTTGGGCGATGGCGAAGCTCAAGGGCGCGGCGCCGGAAGCTAATCGGAACAACTGAGGTAATAAATTGAATGAAATCAGATCATCGGGGAAAGCGTTCAGAGTACCGACTTTAGTCGGCTGCGCTCG
>DATCXQ010000728.1:0-9954 GCA_036565725.1 Blastocatellia bacterium | reverse complement strand
CTGGCGCAGCGATTCGACCGCCGATTCGATCGCCACCGCCAGCCGGATGGGCCGCGCGTTCAGCCGCAGTTTGTCCGTGATGATGCGTGAGACGTCGAGCAGGTCGCTGATGATGCGGTTCTGCGCGCGGGCGCCCCGTTCGATGATCTCCAACGCGCGCGCGGTTTCGTCCTGGTTGAGGCGGCCCTCACGCAGCAGTTTCACCCAGCCATGAATCGCGTTGAGCGGCGCGCGCAACTCATGTGAAACGGTGGCCAGGAATTCGTCCTTCAAACGGTTGACGTCTTCGGATTCTTCCCGCAGAACCTTTTCACGCGACAGAAGTTCGTCGCGCTCATTCTCGACCCGCCTTTCGCGTTCCTTGCGCTCGTGAATGTCCAGACAGTAGCCGATGTACCCGACAAACACCCGCTTAGCGCCGTCAGCCCCGTCAACCCCGTCAGAATCGAACAGCGGCGCGCAGCGATTGAAGATCCAGCGATATTGGGCGTCATGCCGCCGCAGCCGGTATTCCATGCCGCATTCCCGGTGGTTGTCGAATGCCTCGTCGTAAATCTTGAGGCAACGCCCGACGTCCTCCGGATGGACGTCTTCAGCCCATCCGTTCTCCACGATCGGCGCCATGAAAGTCGGCGTCCGGCCCGTGTGATCGAGCCAGCTCTTGTTGAAGTAGTTGCAGACCTTGTCGGCGTCCGAGACCCAGATCATGGCCGGGGCGGACGAGACCAACTGCCTGAACCTGGCTTCGCTTTCACGCAGCCGCGTCTCAATCCGCATGCGTTCGGTCAATCCCTCATGACTCTCCTCCGCGACGCGTTCGCGTTCGATCATCTCGGCCCAGACGTCCTGGTTGGCGCGCCTCAACTCAGCCTCTTGTTCGCTAACGCGTTGTTCAAGGTCGGAGTAGGCTTTGCAGAGCGCCGTTTCGGTCAACGTGCGATGGGCGTCGAAATCGCGCAATCGTACGGCGCTGCGCCAGATCAATCCCAGAAAGATCAGAATGCTCACCGCCGCGATCAGCAGCGCCGCGGTCTGCGCCTCGAAATAGCCGGCCTTGACGCCTAGGAGCGCGGACGAGCCGATGATCACGGGAATCACGATCGCCGCCGGCGCCAGACGCCGCGCGATATAACCGCCGGCGCTTGCGCTGCTCAGCAACGAGACCAGGCCACTTCTGGGGCGCGCGCAAACGACCCCTACCGATAGCGCGGCGAAAATCATCGCCATCAGCGTCGTCATTTCGGGCCAGCCTTCGGCGAGGATGAAATTCTGGAACGGCGAGGTTTGATAGGCATGGCCGAGCGCGACCAACATTGACAGGAACAGGGCGATCAACCCCAAATGCTGGGCCGGCCTCGCCCCGCCGCGCGTTTCGACGTCGAGCATCGTCAGCGCGACCCCGTTGAGCATGAAGGCGAACGCGGCGCTCGGCGCCATCCGTGTCGAAAAACTTCCTTGCCAGCCCGAATCTCCCAAGGCCGCGCCTAAGTGCGAAATCCATCCGCCGGCGCTCACCGGCCAGGCGTCGAGACCGAGCATATACCCGGCGAGCACGGACATGGAGATGACAACCGCGACCGATGCGAAAAGTTGAGCGAGACGACGCGGAACCCCACGAGCGGAACCCTTCTTTTCCAGCTTATCCAGTTCGACCCCGTTCCCCTCAACGGCGCCGGACTGCGCGAGGACGACACCCTGGGAGCGCAGGCATCCTTGCCTGCCAGGTTCAACGCCCGACGCCTTCTCCTCAGCGTCCTGTAAGCGCTGCCCGTCTTGCCTGCCTGCTTCCGGCGCGAAGCCCTCGCTCAACGCCTTATCCCCATTCGGCTCCTTGATCAATGATGCGAGCCTCAGATTGGCGTCGGGGAGAACATTGCCGGCAGCCGGCCCCTCAGATGACTTCCAGGTGGATTCACGTAAAACCCACAGCGAAACCCAACACAGGATGAAGCAAAGCGCGGCGTCCGGGGTTATCCCGAGAGGCGCCCCGGCGCGATATAATAACGGGAAAACGCCAAAGCCGAACATCCAGTTCGCTATCACCAAACAGGCCATGACAATGACGATCACCCCTACTGCAAGCGTAAGCAGTCCCAATACATGGATCAGACTGAACCGATACTGTGCGTTCATAATCGTGTGACATACCCTGACGACCGCATTTAAGCGGTCATCGATCCTCTTGTAAGGGGACTCCTAATGCAGGGCTGCAATGGATCGAACGCTGTCTGACGCGCGCGCAACCGGGCGCGAATAACCAAGGGGATCAATAGTTATCTTGAGTCATCTTGTGTCAGTAAATTGACAACAGCGGCGCGGTTACTCGCGACCGCGCCTCGAATAAGAACTGGAAGAAAGTCTGGACTGGCCGAACAGGAGAGCGCCGTGGCCGCAAGCACCCATACAATTATCGGGCCAGGACACGCTTCACTCGCGGCCCCCTCGCCGCTCTCCTGCTCATAAGGCTCTTCCTCTGATGTGAATGGGACTTATAAGGCTTGTGGGACTTTATTGGGTCTTTAGGTCTTACAAAGTCCCATAAGCCCTATAAGCCCCATTCTTGGCGATTTTCATAATGACCGGTATGCCGGTCAACAAATCTGTTCTGCAGGTAATCTGTCGCCGCTTTGGTAACCAACCCGGTCAGCGCCGCTTTCACCGTCCCGCTTAGACTAGGGCCTGACCTATGCGGCGCCACGTTTTCGAGTTGATGATGGAAGCGGCCGGCCAGATCCTCGATGCTGTAGGCCAGGGCGTTCTTGATGCGTCTGCCCGGAGACGGACGGGGCTTGATGATTCTGGCGGCGAGAAAACCCAGACCGGCGGCTACGCCCAGAGCCGCCAGAGGATAATCAGAGACGTAAGCTTTCCAGTCGAAAGTCTGTTGAAAGCGATCACTCAACCTGTCCACGGTATCCGTGATCGATTCGCGCCGGGCTGCGATGTCTTGACGAATCTCTTCCGCGCTGCGTTCGGCGCCAGAAATCGCATCTTGTCCCTGCCCCTGCTCCTGCCGGAAAGAAGAGGGAGCCGAGGTTAGGTCAGGTCTTTCAGCCATTCTTTGTTCTCCTCGAGAGTCTCGATTGTTTTCTCAGGTCTAAGGCCTGTTCGTTTGAACCTGCTGACGCCGATTAAAATAGTGACCCCGGCAGCCATACCCAGGATTAGCCCTACAATGAGGGCAGACTGCCAGGGCCCCACGTATTCAGCCAGCGCAATGATGACTGCGGCGCAAACCGACAGCGTCGCAATCAGAGCGACGATCGCCCCGATTGCGACAACTGCCGCCGCTGACTGAACCGCTTTTAGTTTATGCTCTAATTCCCTTCGCGCGAGCGCGACCTCGTCACGCGCCAGACCGACTAATTGGCCGGCCAATTCTCCAATCAATTCTCCCCAGGATTCGCGCCTCACGCCTGTCTCCGTCAGATCATCCACTATATGGGGCATATGGGGCATATGGGGCCTATGGGACTTATACGACTTATGGGATCTATTTGAGGATATCCCCCCATAGGTCCCATAAGTACTATGAGTCCCATAGGTCCCATATGCCCCATCACCGTCAGATGTTTCGCGGAGAGCCATTACACTTACCTTCTCCGAAGCAGGCCGCCCAGCGCCAGTCCGACTATGCCCGCAATAAGGAGGCTGCGTCCCGGATTGCGGCGCACCTGATTCTCGATGTCGGACTTCAGCTGCTGCGGCTCCATCTCACTCAAGTAGTCAGCCGAGCGTTCCAGCCAATCGGCGGCGCGATGCCCCAAGGCCGAGACTTCGGTCGACTGACCAGATCTATCAGCCTTCTGATGAAGCGTTTGCGCCGCCGACTGTAACTTGTCGGCCGCTGTTGTTCTGATTTGTTTGAAAATCGAATCATGCTGCCCCCCCTCTTCTGGGCCTCCTGTTGCGCGCGAATAATCTATCCCTCTTTCGCGCTCACTCATCCGCCCCATCTCGAATTCTCCTTCATGTTCCGTTCGATTCATCTCGTTTACCTCTTCGCGCTTCAATTACGCCTTTACTCTACTTGGAACCGCCATTTGAAGATCAGAGAAGGCTGTTTGAGGTTGCTTCGCATCCGCTCCGCTTCATCTCAAACAGCCTCTCCGATTCGGCAGAGAGAGGAACTGTTCGTCTCCGAAATCTCCTTCTCGAATCATCCGCTCTCTCTTTCCTTTCGGCATGCTTCACTTACGTCTTTATCCATTCGCAGTTAAAGCAAGGCGCAGGCCACAATCACATCTATTGTTACCGGGCAGGATCAGGCCATTGTTCGGCGGCGTCTGGCGCAGTTTGACAGAGTCGCCTCAGTTAACGGATGCCCAAACTCCGGCGGGCCACACTAAACCTAATGAGGCCAGATAGTTTCGTGTTGAGTTCATCAAATCGCACGCTCGCGAACGGCCTATGGGGTATCACATCCGGAACTTTGCCTAACGCCTTCCTCTGATGTACGCCAGCGTTCGATGTTGTATGGCGAAAAGACAGGCGCATTGTCTCAATACACATTGGATATAGGCCATACAGAAGAAGGCGATCCCGGTTGATCCATTAAGGCACAATTATTGCGGCCATTCCCAAATAGGAATTTTAGGACTTATGGGATTTATAGGACCTGTGGGACTTTATACATCCTATAAGTCCCATAGATTTTATAAGTCCTATAGGTCCCTATTTGGGGAAACAAGATGTTGACGGTTGTGGGGATACTTTTATTACTGTGGCTTTACGGACTAATCATCGGCCTGTTCGGAAATATGATTCACTTATTGCTGATCGTCGCGCTGTTGATGCTGGTTTTTTACGCAGCCGCAAACAGGTGAGATCGAATCGGCCCCGTGCCCGAATCGAGTTGGGTTGATACGGACACGGCCGGTACAGGCGTGCATTCGAATATGACAAGTCGTGCGGAAGCCAAACGCGTCAACGGACGTCGTATATGAACAGAGCCGAAGAGCAATTCCGCATCGAACGCGATCCGCTGGGCGAAGCGCGCGTGCCCGCCGGCGCGCTATACGGCATTCAGACCAAACGGGCGCTCGACAGCTTCCGGATCAGCCTACTGCGCGTAAATCCGGCGCTGATTACGGCCTTCGCCGAGATCAAAAAGGCCGCCGCCGAGGCAAACATGGAGACCGGCGTGATCACGCGCGAGATTGGCGAAGTCATCACCCGCGCCGCCGACGAGTTCATCTCCGGACGCCATAATGATCAATTCAAGCTCGACGTCTTCCAAGCCGGCGCGGGCACCTCGTACAACATGAACGTCAACGAGGCGATCGCCAACCGCGCGCTGGAGCTGCTCGGATCGCGCCGGGGCGACTACTCGCGGCTGCATCCTAATGATCACGTCAACAAGTCGCAATCCACCAACGACACCATGCCGACGGCCATGCGCGTCGCCTGCCTAAGGCTGCTCGGCGAACTCGTTCCCGCGCTGGATCAACTCGCGCGCTCGCTCCATGAAAAAGCCGACGAGTTCCGGGACGTGAAAAAATCGGGCCGCACGCACCTGCACGACGCCATGCCGATGACGCTGGGCGACGAATTCGACGGTTACGCCGGCAATATCGAACGCGCGTCCGATCGCCTGCGCGTTGCCGGGGCGCCGCTGCTCGAAGTCCCGCTGGGTGGAACCGCTGTCGGCGGCGGCCACAACGCGCATCCCGATTACGCCCGCCTGGCGGTCAAACGATTGGGCGAGATCACAGGCCTGCCGCTCACCGAAGCGCGCAACCGGTTTCAATCGATGCAGAGCCTGGGCGATTTCGTCGCCTTGTCGGGCGCGCTGCGCGGCCTGGCCGTGGAGATGGGAAAGTTCGCGAATGATCTGCGCCTGCTCAACTCAGGCCCGCGCACGGGGCTGGCCGAGATCGAGTTGCCGGCCGTTCAGCCCGGTTCTTCGATCATGCCCGGCAAGGTCAACCCGTCCGTGCCCGAGATGGTCAACATGGTCTGCTTCCATGTCATCGGCCATGACGTGGCCGTAGTGATGTGTGGCGAGGCGGGCCAGCTCGAATTGAACGTGATGATGCCCTACGTCGCGTACGCGCTTCTGGAATCGCTGGATGTCATGACCCAAGCGGTGAAAACTTTCGACAAAAAATGCGTCCGCGGCATCACCGCCGACCGCGAGCGCTGCCGCTGGTACGCCGAGAACACCGTCGGGCTGGCCACGCTGTATAACGAAGAACTCGGCTTTATGGGCGCGGCCGAACTGGCCGACCGAGCGATTCGTTCGGGAAGAAGCGTACAGGAACTGATCGAAGAGGAAACCAGGAAGGGCGGACGTACGACCAAGGCGAAGGGGACGTAAATATGTCATTCGTCATTTGTCATTTGTCATCGCGCATCGAATGAAATTACGGTTGTAGTTGAATTGAGCGCGCCAATGTCAGTGTCCCGATTTAGTGACCAATGACAAATGACCGGCGCCCAATGAACAAGACGAAGAGATTTGAGATTCACGGATGAGCGCGAGGACGGAAGATCTGCCTCCGCGTCCGCGTCGATTCACGCGGCGTCGGCTGTTTAAGTATTCGGCGCTGGGCCTGATCGCGCTCGCCGGCGCCGCCGCCCTGATCGCGCTCCTCTATCTTCGCTCTGAAAAGTTCAACCGGTATCTCGCAATCGAGATCGATAAGGCGATCGAAGCCTACGGGCTGCGCGCCGAGATCGAAAAGGTCGAACCTGAGTTCGGCTCCGGCGCGGTCACGCTTCGCGACGTAAAACTCTTCAATCGACAGACCAGCCAACTCATCGCCACGATAAGTCGCGCCAGAGCCTCCTTTACGATCCGCGACCGATTCGCGTTCCGCTTGCGCCGCGAAATCGTCCTCGACCGTCTGGAGATTGAGGCGGTCGATCTGTGGGTTGTCTTCGACGAACAGGGGCAGTCCAACTTCCAAGGCCTGCGCCGGCCTCCACCGCTCCGCCGCCGCGTCACATTCGATTATTCGAGACTGGCCGGATCGCTCAACAAAGGCGCGGTCCATTTCATCGATCGAAAGCGCGACTTGCAAGTCTATCTGCCCGACCTGACCGGAGAAGCGCGCCCGGTCGAAGACGCCGATCCGTCGGAAATCGGCGCGCGATTGGCTTCAGGACAAGGCTCACTCTCCCGCAACGGCCACAAAATGGCGATCGAATCGGTCGAATTCATCGGGCGTGTGGCGGAATCGGGCGGGGAGATCGAGCGGCTTACGCTGCGGTCGCCCCTGGGCGAAGTGACGATGTCGGGACGGCTGGATGACTGGCGGGCGCCGCGCTACCAGTTGGATGCGCGCGCGTGGGGCTGGCTCGAAGATATTTTAGCGCCGGCGGATACGGAGCCTGGAGCCGGGCGCCTGGTCGCTACCGCTCCCGGTACAGTACCCGTCGGTACTGTATCGGGAGCGGTAGCGACCGATTCTGCTCCCGGCGCCGCGCCGAAGTTCTCTCTCAAGGGCCTGGCGAGCTTTAACGGGCGGATCGAAGGCGATGGAGCGCGATGGAGCGCCAGCGGGCAGGCGGGCTCTGACGAACTGGCCGTATACGGCGTCACGGTCCGCGACGCGCAGGTTGAGCGCGCTCGCCTCGATTCGCAGGACGGACGATGGACTTTTTCGACCGGCCAGGCGCGGGCGCGCTCTGTCACAGTCGGAGGCGTCGAACTCACAAACGCGACGGCGTCAAACGTGAAAGGGACGATCGTTAAAGGGCAAACGCGAATCACCTCGGATCAGGTGACAGTCGCGTCTATCAAAGTCGGCAAAGCTGGCAAAGCTGGCGGATTTAGCAAAGCCGGCAAAGCCGGGCGGAACGAACTCAGCGGGATTAAGCTGCGCGACGTCAGCGCGATTTATGAATCGAGCAAGGGGAAAGGCCGGTGGACTTTCTCAAGCTCGACGGCGCAGGCGCGTTCGGGCTTCGCCGGAGAGATCGAATTCACCGACGCGTCGGCGTCGAAGCTGAGCGGGACAATCATCGACGGGCAGGCGCTGTTCACTTCCGACAAAGCCGGCGCCAAACGCCTCAAGGCCGGGCAGAGCGAGTTCAATGAGGTCAAGGCGCGCGACCTCAACACCGCGTTCGGCTCCGGCGCGAGTAAAGGCGAGTGGAACTTTTCAATAGCTCAGGCGCAGACGCGATCGGGCGCCGCCGGAGGAACCGGCTTGACGAACGCGTCGGCGTCGAACGTGAAAGGGACGATCGCCGGCGGGCGCGCGCAGATCACCTCCGAACAGGCCACAGTTGAACGCGCAAGCGCCGGACAGAACGAGTTCAACGGGATCACGGCGCGCGACCTCAAGGCGAATTTCGGCTCTGACGTGAATAAAGGCCAGTGGACTTTTTCAATAGGCCAGACGCAGGCGCGTTCGGGCGGAGCATTTGGAGTCGTATTCACAACCGCTTCAGTATCGAATGTGAGCGGGACTGTAGACGGCGGGCAGGCGCAAATCACGTCCGGCCAGGCCACGTTCGACCATGCCGAGACCGGACAAGGCGCATTCAACGGGATTACGCTGCGCGACGTCACAGTGACGCTCGGATCGGGCGCGAACGAGGCTCGCGGACTCATCAGCCTGCGGGACGGAAATTGGGACAAGATCAAACTCGGACAGACAACCGGGCGATTCGCGGCGAACCGCGACGCAATCTCTTTGAGCGGTTTCGACGCTTCGGCGCTCGGCGGCGGCGCGACGGGCGACCTGACAGTGGAACTCGCGCCCGACGGCGTTTCGAAGCTGCGCGCGGATTTCACGGGGCTGCAGACCGCCGAACTTTTCGCGTTGTTCGGCGCGCGGGGCGATCAACTGGCGGGAACAGTTACCGGCAGCGCCGGCGTGACCTGGCCCGGGACGAACCTGCGATTAATCAGCGGCGACATCTCGGCGCGGTTCGACGGCCAGACGACCTCGACGCCCGACGCCATCCCGGTCAGCGGCGAGATCGTGGCCAGGGCGCAAAACGGCGTGTTTACCTTCGACCGGTTCACGCTCAACACCGGCGCCTCGACTCTCACGGCGACGGGCAGATTGGCCCTGGACGGCGATTCCGACCTGCGGTTCTCTATCACTTCGACGCGCGCCGAAGAATTGCTAACTATCCTCAATTCTCCGGGCCTCGCCGGCGCCGAAATCGGGCGGTTGATTGCGACCTACGAACCGCATCTGTTCGGCGACTTCAATTTCACGGGGACGCTGACCGGAAAGCTCGACAACCCGACGATTGCCGGCGACCTGCAGTCGTCGAGCTTCGGGCTGCGCGACGAGATTCTGGGAGCAATACGAGGACACGTCCTGCTCAATCCGACGGAGTTTCGATTCGAGCAGGGATCGCTAACCACCGACACTGGCGGATCGGCGAGGTTCAGCTACGCCGCCCCGCGCGACGCCGAGGCCGCGACGGGCAGGCTCGACATCACCTTCGAGCGCATCGCCCTCGACTCGCTGCTCAGCGGCCTGGGGCTTCCTACGCAGCAAAAACTCGTGACCGGCGAGGTCTCGGGCGAAGCGCGCCTATCCGGACTGCCGGCCGCGCCACAGGGCGACGTCAATCTCAAACTGGTCAACGGCGTCATCGCGGGGCAACGCGCGGAATCGGCGACGGCCGTGATCAGATTCGACACGCAAACGGCGCGCATCGAACGCGTCGAAGCGCGATTGCCCCAGGGCCATTTCGTGGCCGGCGGCGTCATCAACCTGCGAACCAGCGAATACCAGTTTCAGGGAGAGGCCCGACAATTGGGACTTCAGCGCCTCGCCGAAGCGTTTGAACTCGGCGCGGCGCGCGTGAACGGCGTGGCCGACGCGACTTTTCAAGTCAGCGGAGATTTCGACGACCCCGGGGCTTTCAGGATAGAGCTGACGGCTCAAGCGCGGCAGGTCACGATCAGCGGCAGCGCGTCCGGACCGGTCACTTTGACGGCGCGCACGGCGGCGGACGGGCGCATCGACATCGAAATGGCGA